>NZ_CP043320.1:2252156-2573892 GCF_008807395.1 Pseudomonas sp. C27(2019) | reverse complement strand
TGGGTGTAAAAGAGCAAATCATTTTCCCGGAAATTGATTACGATAAAATCGATACGTTGCGTGGTTTAGATATAACTTTAACCACATCTGCACGTAACGATGAAGAAGGCCGTGCTTTACTGCGTGCTTTCAAGTTCCCGTTCCGTAACTGAGGGTTAGCACATGGCTAAGAAATGCATGATAAACCGTGAGCGCAAACGCGCGTTAACGGTAGCAAAGTATGCTGAGAAGCGTGCTGCGCTAAAAGCTATCATTGCTGATCCGACTTCTAGCGACGAAGCGCGCTGGGAAGCTCAGGTTGCATTGCAAAAACAACCGCGTGATGCATGTGCTGCTCGTCAGCGCAATCGCTGTCGCATCACCGGTCGTCCACATGGCGTATATCGCAAGTTCGGCTTAAGCCGTATTAAATTGCGTGAAGCTGCAATGCGTGGCGATGTTCCAGGTTTGGTTAAGTCCAGCTGGTAAAATATTTAGCTCATAATTACTTATAAGCTGAAAATACGAATCAAGCCCCAATTGGGGCTTGATTCGTTTGTGCATAATCATTTAGAATATCCGGCTCGCAGAGTCTTTATCTCTAATTGTTTTGCGATGGCGGCCATAAGGCCTTTAAATTTATGTATCAGGAGATACAAGCCCATGAGTATGCAGGACCCGTTGTCAGATATGCTGACTCGAATCCGTAATGCCCAGATGGCTGAAAAGTCTGTTGTGACAATGCCTTCTTCTTCCTTGAAGAAAGCAGTTGCTGACGTTCTACAGAGCGAAGGTTATATCACAGGTTTTCAGATCAGCAGTGATGTTAAGCCACTGTTGACCATCGAATTGAAATACTTCGAAGGCCGTCCGGTTATCGAAGAGATCAAACGTGTTAGTCGTCCTGGCCTGCGCCAGTACAAAGCGGCTAATGATCTGCCAAAGGTTCGAGCAGGTTTAGGCGTAGCGATTGTCTCCACCAATAAGGGTGTGATGTCTGATCGTGCTGCGCGCGCTGCCGGTATCGGTGGCGAAGTTCTTTGTAGCGTATTCTAAGGGAGATAAGCATGTCTCGCATTGCTAAGAATCCCGTCACGCTACCAGCCGGTGTAGAGTTTAAACTCGCTGGCCAAGAGCTTTCGGTGAAGGGCGCTAAAGGCGCTCTAAATTTGAATGTACATTGTTCTGTTGAGGTAACTCAGGAAGCAGGCGAGTTACGATTCGCTGCGCGCAATGGTGATCAACATTCAAAAGCTATGGCCGGTACAACCCGTGCCTTAGTCAATAATATGGTTACTGGTGTTTCTGAAGGTTTCGAACGTAAATTGAAGCTCGTTGGTGTGGGTTATCGTGCTCAGGCCAAAGGTTCAGTTTTATCTTTAGCACTGGGTTTCTCACACCCGATTGAGTATGAGTTGCCTGAAGGCGTAACGGCTGAAACGCCAAGCGCTACCGATATCGTTATTCGTGGTATCGATAAGCAGGTTTTGGGTCAAGTTGCTGCCGAAATTCGTCAGTACCGTCGTCCAGAACCATATAAAGGTAAAGGTGTGCGCTACGCTGAAGAAGTTGTGCGCCGCAAAGAAGCTAAGAAGAAGTAGGGCTAGCAAATGAACGACAAGAAAGTTTCAAGACTGCGTCGCTCTCGCAAAGCACGTCTGAAGATGAACGAGTTACAAGTGACTCGTCTTTGCGTGTTTCGCTCTTCGCAGCATATTTATGCCCAGGTCATTTCGGCCGACGGCAGCCAGGTATTAGTTTCGGCTTCTACTTTGGATTCGCAACTGCGCGATGGAGCCACAGGCAACATCGAAGCAGCCAAAAAAGTAGGCCAGCTGGTCGCCGAGCGTGCGAAAGCCGCTGGAGTTGCCAAAGTGGCTTTTGACCGTTCTGGCTTCAAGTACCATGGTCGTGTGAAAGCACTGGCTGATGCTGCTCGTGAAGGCGGGCTGGAGTTTTAAGTTATGGCAAATCACGATCAAAGACGCGATAACCGCGACGATAGCCGCGATGAGGGCTACATCGAGAAATTGGTGCAAGTCAACCGTGTTGCTAAAACCGTTAAAGGTGGTCGTATCTTCACTTTCACAGCGCTGAGCGTTGTTGGTGATGGTAAAGGCCGTGTAGGTTTTGGCCGCGGTAAATCACGCGAAGTTCCAGCAGCAATTCAAAAAGCTATGGAAGCAGCACGCCGCAACATGATTCAGGTTGATTTAAATGGTGTTACTTTACAGTACCCAATTAAAGCTGTGCACGGTGCTTCTCGCATCTACATGCAGCCTGCGTCAGAAGGTACTGGTGTTATTGCCGGTGGTGCGATGCGTGCGGTTTTAGAGGTTGCAGGTGTTCAGGACGTACTAGCTAAGTGCTACGGTTCTACCAACCCAGTTAACGTTGTATATGCAACGTTCAAAGGTTTGAAAACAATGCAATCACCTGATTCAATTGCTGCTAAGCGCGGCAAAAGTGTCGAGGAGATTCGCTAACCATGTCTCAAGCAACCGTTAAAGTGACTCTTGTTAAGAGCACGATCGGCCGTTTGGCTAATCACAAGGCTTGCGTACGTGGCTTAGGCTTACGTCGCATTGGTCACACTGTAGAGGTTCTGGATACACCGGAAAATCGCGGTATGATCAATACAGCTTATTATTTGCTTCGAGTGGAGGGCTGATCCATGCAATTGAACGATTTGTGTTCTGCACCAGGTGCCCGTCGCAATAAGCTTCGAGTGGGCCGTGGTATTGGTAGCGGCTCAGGTAAGACTGCTGGTCGTGGTCATAAAGGTCTAACTTCACGTTCTGGTGGTAAAGTTGCTCCAGGATTTGAGGGTGGCCAGCAACCACTATACAAGCGTCTGCCCAAATTCGGTTTCACATCTTTAAAAGCAATGGATCGTGCAGAAGTTCGCACTTCAGAATTATCCAAAGTTGATGGCGATGTGGTATCAGTGCAGTCTCTTAAAGATGCCAATATCATTGGTTTGCATGTAAAGCGCGTTAAAGTCATGTTGTCTGGTGACGTTACTCGCGCAGTTACTTTGCAGGGCATTGGGGTCACTAAAGGTGCCCGCAGTGCTATCGAAGCAGCTGGCGGAAAAATCGAGGAATAAATGGCTAAGAAAGGTTCTCTCTCTGCGATGAATAGTGGTGGTGGTTTGTCCGAGCTATGGGCACGCCTACGTTTTTTATTCATGGCGATTGTTGTCTATCGTATCGGTGCGCATATTCCTGTTCCAGGAATTAACCCTGATCGACTCGCAGACCTGTTTCGACAGAATGAGGGAACCATTCTCAGCCTGTTCAACATGTTTTCAGGTGGCGCTCTAGAGCGTATGAGCATCTTCGCGCTTGGTATCATGCCGTATATTTCGGCATCGATTATTATGCAGTTGATGACCGCTGTGAGTCCTCACCTGGAGCAGTTGAAGAAGGAAGGTGAGTCTGGCCGTCGTAAGATTAGCCAGTACACCCGATACGGCACTTTGTTATTGGCATTTGTACAAGCAATCGGTATGTCCGTTGGTTTGGCCAGTCAAGGTGTCGCTTTTGCAACTGACTTCAATTTCTACTTTGTTGCCATTACCACGTTTGTGGCGGGCGCAATGTTTATGATGTGGTTAGGTGAGCAAATTACTGAGCGTGGTATTGGTAACGGCATTTCTATGCTGATTTTCGCTGGTATTGTTGCTGGTTTACCAGCTGCGATTGGTCAGTCTTTCGAGTCTGCCCGCCAAGGTGATATCAATATCTTCGCCTTAATTGCGATTGGTTTGCTTGCTGTTGCAATCATTGGGTTTGTGGTTTTTATCGAACGTGGTCAGCGACGTATTGCTGTGCATTACGCTAAGCGCCAACAAGGTCGTAAAGTGTTTGCTGCGCAAACAAGCCACCTGCCTTTGAAAGTGAATATGGCGGGTGTTATTCCTGCTATCTTCGCAAGCAGTATCTTGTTGTTTCCAGCGTCTCTTGGTCAGTGGTTTGGCCAATCAGAAAGCATGTCATGGCTTGCGGATGTATCACAAGCACTGGCACCGGGACAGCCTTTGAATATCTTGTTGTTTAGTGCGGGGATTATTTTCTTCTGCTTTTTCTATACAGCACTGATGTTTAACCCAAAAGATGTTGCTGAAAACTTGAAAAAATCCGGTGCGTTTATTCCGGGTATCCGTCCGGGAGAGCAGTCAGCACGCTATATTGATGGTGTGTTAACTCGCTTAACTGCGTTTGGTGCCTTGTACATGACGGCAGTCTGTTTGCTACCACAATTCCTTGTTGTAGCCGCTAATGTGCCGTTTTATCTCGGCGGGACATCGCTATTGATTGTTGTTGTGGTTGTAATGGACTTCATGGCTCAAGTACAATCACACCTCGTTTCTAACCAGTACGATTCCCTGATGAAAAAATCCAACCTAAATGGCTATGGTGGCAGTGGTTTGATGCGCTAATAGTGGTTTGGGCTATAGGAGTTGGTAATGAAAGTTCGTGCATCGGTTAAAAAGCTTTGCCGCAACTGCAAGATCGTACGTCGCGAAGGTGTCATTCGCGTGATCTGTAAAGCGGAACCACGTCATAAGCAGCGCCAGGGCTGATTATGTTGTGTCATGTACCGGGCAGCTAGTGCGCTGTTCGGTTGAATAATATTTTTACAGCATTGGTTCTTGCTTTCACTCTTGGCTTCCTGAAGGTAAGTCGCTGTCAATTGGAGTTACACTGAATGGCCCGTATTGCAGGCGTTAACATTCCGGATAACAAGCATACTGTTATCTCGCTGACCTATATCTTTGGTATTGGTCGGACAACTGCGCAGAAAATTTGCGCTGCTGCCGGAGTGAATCCAGCAGCTAAAATTAAAGATCTCTCAGATGAGCAGATTGAGCAGTTGCGTGGCGAAGTTGCTGGTCTTCACACAGAAGGTGACTTACGTCGTGAAATCAGCATGAACATCAAACGCTTGATGGATTTGGGTTGCTACCGTGGCTTGCGTCATCGTCGTAGCTTGCCACTTCGTGGTCAGCGTACCAAAACCAACGCGCGTACCCGTAAAGGCCCACGCAAGCCGATTCGTAGGTAATCCGTTTTGGTTCTAGATAGGAATTTGATTAATGGCTAAAGCAGCTGCTCGTCCTCGTAAAAAAGTTAAAAAGACAGTGGTAGATGGCATCGCCCACATCCATGCTTCTTTTAACAACACAATTATTACCATCACAGACCGTCAAGGTAATGCCTTGTCTTGGGCTACCTCAGGTGGGTCTGGTTTCCGTGGTTCGCGTAAAAGTACGCCGTTTGCTGCTCAAATTGCAGCAGAGCGTGCTGGTCAAGCGGCTTTGGAATTTGGTTTGAAAAATTTAGAAGTTAACGTTAAGGGCCCAGGTCCTGGACGTGAATCAGCAGTCCGCGCTTTGAATGGTTGCGGTTACAAAATCGCAAGCATCACCGACGTGACGCCCATCCCACATAACGGATGCCGCCCGCCGAAAAAGCGCCGCGTGTAAATTAGGAGACAGTGAAAAATGGCTCGTTACATTGGTCCCAAATGCAAACTGTCCCGTCGTGAAGGCACAGATCTCTTCTTGAAGAGTGGTTCACGCGCGATTGAATCTAAATGCAACATTGAAGCAGCACCTGGCCAGCATGGTCAGCGTCGCACTCGTTTATCTGAGTACGGTACTCAGTTGCGTGAAAAGCAAAAAGTTCGCCGCATGTATGGTGTTCTTGAGCGTCAATTCGCCAGCTACTATAAAGAAGCAGCGCGCCGTAAAGGTGCAACAGGTGAAAACCTTCTGCAACTTTTAGAGTCACGTTTGGATAACGTTGTTTACCGTATGGGTTTTGGCTCTACGCGTGCAGAGTCTCGTCAGTTGGTATCGCATAAGTCGATCACTATTAACGGCAAGACTGTTAACGTTCCGTCATACCAGGTTCAAGCGGGTGATGTCGTTGCTGTACGTGAAAAGTGCAAAAACCAATTACGTATTTCCCAGGCTCTCGAATTGTGTGTCCAGCGTGGCCGCGTCGAGTGGGTTGATGTAGATGCAGAGAAAAAGTCAGGTGTGTTCAAAAGCATTCCTGAGCGCAGTGATCTGTCAGCCGACATCAACGAAAGCCTGATTGTCGAGCTCTACTCCAAGTAAGGGCTAGAAAATAGGTGTATCCATGCAGATTTCGGTAAATGAGTTCCTGACCCCTCGTCAAATTAATGTTGACATGGTCAGTCCGACCCGCGCCAAAATTACCCTTGAGCCTCTCGAGCGTGGTTTTGGACATACTTTGGGCAACGCGCTACGGCGTATATTGTTGTCTTCAATGCCTGGCTGTGCAGTTGTCGAAGTTGAAATCGACGGCGTCTTGCATGAGTACAGTGCTATTGAAGGGGTTCAAGAGGATGTAATTGAGATCCTTCTTAACCTTAAAGGCCTTGCAGTTATCATGCATGGTCGTGACGAAGCCACGCTAACTCTAAGCAAGAAAGGGCCGGGCGTGGTGACTGCTGCCGATATTAAGCTGGATCATGATGTGGAAATCGTCAATGGCGACCACGTGATTGCTAATCTGGCTGACAAGGGCGCATTGAATATGAAGCTGCGTATTGCACGTGGCCGTGGCTATGAATCAGCTGATTCTCGTTTTTCTGACGAAGATGAAAGCCGTAGTATCGGTCGTTTGCAAATCGACGCTCTATTCAGTCCTGTTCGCCGTGTCGCTTACGTGGTGGAAAACGCCCGTGTCGAGCAGCGTACAAACTTGGACAAACTGATCATCGATCTTGAAACCAATGGCACACTTGATCCTGAAGAAGCGATTCGTCGCAGTGCAACAATTCTGCAGCACCAGCTTGCAGCCTTTGTTGATCTCCAGGGTGAAGCGCAAGTGGTTGAAGAGAAGCCGGAAGATGAGATTGATCCAATCTTGTTGCGTCCTGTTGATGATTTAGAGTTGACCGTGCGTTCGGCAAACTGCTTAAAAGCAGAAAGCATCTACTACATTGGTGATCTGATTCAGCGCACCGAAGTAGAGTTGTTAAAAACGCCGAACTTGGGTAAAAAATCCCTGACTGAGATCAAGGATGTTTTAGCCTCGCGTGGTCTGTCCCTCGGTATGCGCCTTGATAACTGGCCGCCGGCAAGTCTGAAGAAAGACGATAAGGCTACGGCCTGATCGCCATTATCACCGAACCGAAGAGTTTGGTAAGGAATTGAATCATGCGTCATCGTAAAAGTGGCCGTCACCTAAGCCGTACCAGCGCCCACCGCAAGGCTATGTTTCAAAACATGGCAGTGTCGCTGTTCGAGCATGAACTGATTAAAACTACTTTGCCTAAAGCTAAAGAACTGCGCCGCGTTGCTGAGCCGTTAATTACTTTGGCCAAAGAAGATAGCGTTGCTAACCGTCGTTTGGCATTTGACCGTACTCGCTCGAAAGCAGCAGTTGGTAAATTGTTCAACGATTTAGGTAAGCGTTATGCAACTCGTCAAGGCGGATATCTGCGCATTTTAAAGTGTGGCTTCCGTGCTGGCGATAACGCGCCTATGGCTTATGTTGAACTAGTTGACCGTCCGGTTGCTGGTGAAGTAGAAGTCGCAGAGTAAGCGATATTGCAGTTCAGAAAACCGAGCCTCGCGCTCGGTTTTTTTGTTTAAGGCTGTGAAGCATAGAAAATATATATCGACTGCTTTTGTTTAATAAATTATGCAATCACTTATATATTTCGGTATTCTCACTGCGAGTTCTTTCATTAGATAGACACAGTAGGAGATACATCATGAGTGATAAACCTAAACTCACATCTGTTTCTGGATGTCCGATTGCTAATAACCAAGACAGTTTAACTGCCGGTGCGCGCGGTCCGATGCTTTTACAAGATGTTTGGTTCTTAGAAAAGCTGGCTCACTTTGATCGAGAAGTGATTCCTGAGCGTCGTATGCATGCTAAAGGTTCAGGCGCCTTTGGTAGCTTCACAGTGACCCATGACATTACTCAGTATACGAAAGCAACGATGTTTGCTGAGGTTGGCAAGCAAACCGATATGTTTGTTCGCTTCTCCACGGTTGCAGGTGAGCGCGGCGCAGCCGATGCTGAGCGAGATATTCGTGGCTTTGCGCTGCGCTTTTACACTGAACAAGGTAACTGGGATTTGGTGGGTAATAACACCCCAGTATTCTTCTTCCGTGATCCGCTAAAGTTTCCTGACCTTAATCATGCGGTTAAACGTGACCCGCGCACCAATATGCGCAGCCCGACCAATAACTGGGATTTCTGGACTGGTTTACCTGAGGCCCTACACCAAATCACAATCTTAATGAGTGATCGGGGTATTCCAGCATCTTATCGCCATATGCATGGTTTTGGTTCGCATACATTTAGTTTCATTAATGCTAACAATGAGCGTTTCTGGGTTAAGTTTCACTTTACAACCCAGCAAGGCATTAAGAATCTGACCGATCAAGAAGCGGCTGAGTTGGTCGGAACAGACCGTGAAAGCTCACAGCGCGATTTGTATGAGGCCATCGAGCGAGGCGATTTCCCACGTTGGACGATGTCTGTGCAAATCATGCCAGAAGCTGATGCGGCAAAAGTACCCTATCATCCGTTTGATCTGACCAAAATCTGGCCAAAAGCTGACTATCCACTGATTGAAGTAGGCTATTTTGAGCTGAATAAGAATCCAGAAAACTACTTTGCTGATGTTGAACAGGCGGCTTTTAATCCAGCGCATATTGTTCCTGGTATTGGCTTCTCACCAGACCGCATGCTGCAAGGCCGTTTGTTCTCCTATGGTGATGCCCAGCGTTACCGTTTAGGTGTGAACCACTATCAAATTCCGGTGAATACGCCTCGTTGCCCATACCACAATTACCACCGTGACGGTGCTATGCGTGTTGATGGCAACCAAGGCAGTCGCTTGCATTACGAGCCCAATAGTCAGGGCGAGTGGCAAGAGCAGCCAGACTTCTCCGAGCCGCCATTGGCTTTAGAGGGTGCAGCAGATCGCTTTGATTTCTGGGAGACAGAGCCGGACTATTTTACTCAGCCAGGTAATTTGTTCCGTTTATTGAGTGCAGATGAGCAGCAAGTACTGTTTGAGAACACTGCGCGCAATATGAATGGCGTACCAGATGACATCAAAATGAAACATATCTGCCATTGTATGCAAGCTGATCCTGCTTACGGGGCAGGGGTTGCTAAGGCATTAGGTATTGAGCTGCCTAAGTAAGGTACTCAGGATATTAGGTGTTAAGTAGCAACACAGGCCTCTGTACGCAGAGGCCTGTGTGTTCACCGCTTACAATTTGTCTTTAAGAAAGCGTCCAGTGTGCGAAATGTTATTGTTAGCGACCTGCTCAGGTGTGCCAGTAGCAATGATCTCGCCACCGCCAGAGCCGCCCTCAGGACCAAGGTCAATAATCCAGTCGGCAGTTTTAATCACATCCAAATTATGCTCAATTACTACGACTGTATTGCCACGATCACGTAAGCGGTGCAGCACATCAAGCAGCTGCTGGATATCGGCAAAGTGCAAACCCGTGGTGGGCTCATCAAGGATGTACAGTGTCTGCCCTGTATCGCGCTTAGACAGCTCACGCGATAGCTTGACCCGCTGCGCCTCACCACCCGAGAGCGTGGTTGCGCTTTGACCAAGACGGATATAGGACAAGCCCACATCTATAAGTGTCTGCAGTCGACGCGCTAGCGCTGGAATGGGATCAAAGAAGGCGCGAGCCTCTTCAATGGTCATATCCAGCACCTCATGAATGTTCTTGCCTTTGTAGCGAATATCCAAGGTTTCACGGTTATAACGCTTACTTTTGCAGGTGTCGCAGGTGACATAAATGTCGGCTAAGAAGTGCATCTCTACCTTGATCATGCCATCGCCTTGACAGGCCTCGCAGCGACCGCCTTTGACGTTAAAGGAGAAACGCCCTGGACTATAGCCACGGGCACGTGACTCGGCTACGCCTGCAAACAGCTCGCGAATGGGAGTGAAGATGCCGGTGTAGGTCGCGGGGTTAGAGCGAGGGGTGCGGCCAATCGGGCTTTGGTCAATATCGACAACTTTATCCAGCTGCTCAACGCCTTCTATTGAATCGTAGGGTGCTGCTTCTAATGTGGTGGCGCCGTTGAGCGCGGTGGCCATTAGCGGGTACAGGGTATTGTTAATTAAGCTCGATTTCCCTGAACCAGAGACCCCAGTGACACAGGTGAGCAAACCCAGCGGTAGCTCTAAAGTAACGTTTTTTAAGTTATTGCCTGTTGCACCCAGCAAGCGCAGCATCTTCTCAGGGTTAATTGGGGTGCGCTGTGGCGGATAGGTGATCTGTTTTTTACCTGATAGATATTGACCGGTTAAGGATGCAGGATTGGCCATCACTTCTTCAGGCGTGCCTTGGGCAACGATTTCGCCGCCGTGGACACCAGCGCCAGGTCCGATATCAACGACATAATCAGCCAAGCGAATAGCATCCTCATCATGCTCAACGACAATGACGGTATTGCCAATTTTGCGCAGGTGATTGAGTGTATCCAGTAAGCGTTCATTATCGCGCTGATGTAAGCCAATGGACGGCTCATCGAGAATATACATCACACCCACCAGTCCAGCACCAATTTGGCTGGCAAGGCGAATACGCTGCGCTTCACCACCGGACAAGGTGTCAGCACTGCGACTTAGGGTGAGGTAATTCAAGCCGACGTTGACTAAGAAACGTAAACGCGCGCTGATTTCTTTAAGAATCTTTTCTGCAATTTCGCCGCGTTTACCCGGTAAGCTCAGTGCAGAAAAATAATCAAAGGCTTCACCAATGGGCATCGCAGTAATGCTGGGTAGCGTATTATCACCGACCCAGACATGGCGTGCTTCACGACGTAGGCGTGCCCCCGCGCAATCTGGGCAGGCTTGGGTGCTTAAGTACTTGCCCAGCTCGTCACGCACCGTGTTGGATTCGGTTTCCCGATAACGGCGCTCTAAATTAGGGACGATGCCTTCAAATGGGTGCGAGCGTTTAACGATATCACCGCGATCATTGAGGTAACGAAACTCAATCTCAGTTTTACCAGTGCCATTCAAGACCACCTGTTGAATCGCTGCGTCCAATTCTTTAAATGGTGTTTCTAGGCTGAAGCCATAGTGATCAGCCAGTGAGTTGAGCATCTGGAAATAGTACACATTGCGTCGGTCCCAGCCGCGAATTGCCCCTTCGGCTAAGGTCAGCTCAGCATTGACTAGGCGCTTGGTATCAAAGAATTGCTTAACCCCTAAACCATCACAGCTTGGACAGGCGCCTGCTGGGTTATTAAAGGAAAATAGCTTAGGTTCTAGCTCGCTAATTGCATGGCCGCAATGTGGGCAGGCAAAACGTGCGGAAAACACCATCTCTTCGCTGCCGTCATCGTCCATAGAGGCAACTAAAGCAATGCCGTCAGTCAGGCGTAATGCGGTTTCAAAGGATTCCGCTAAACGTTGAGCTAGGTCGTCACGTACTTTAAAACGGTCTACAACTACATCAATCGAGTGCTTCTTTTGCTTGTCCAGTTTCGGCACATCGTCGATCTCATGCAGTGTGCCATTGACGCGCACACGCACAAAGCCTTGCGCACGCATTTCTTCAAATACGGAAATGTGCTCGCCTTTGCGCTCGCGCACCACAGGGGCAAGCAACATCAAGCGGCTTTCTGCTTCTCGGTTAAGTACCAGATCGACCATTTGGCTGACAGTCTGAGCTTCTAGCGGCACATGGTGATCAGGGCAATGTGGTATGCCAGCACGCGCATAAAGCAGGCGTAAATAGTCATAAATTTCAGTGATGGTACCCACGGTTGAGCGTGGATTATGTGAGGTTGATTTTTGCTCAATGGAAATGGCTGGCGATAAACCTTCGATGGTATCGACATCAGGCTTTTCCATCATTGATAAAAACTGCCGCGCATACGCCGACAAGGATTCAACATAACGACGCTGACCCTCGGCGTAGAGCGTATCAAAGGCCAAGGATGATTTACCCGAACCGGATAAGCCGGTGATCACGATCAACTTATTTCGAGGCAAATCAATATCAATATTTTTTAAATTATGGGTTCGAGCCCCACGAACTACTATGGTATCCACTGCATTCCTCGCGTTGCGAGCGTAAACGTTCAAGTATACGGGCTAGAGGGATGCTGCGGCAAAGTCTTCTGCCTGTTAGAATTGCGCCTCTATTTGAGGGAGGTGTCATGCACGATCATAATAGTGATGCAATGAACGCTCAGGAGCGGCGCGCAATCGGTGGTTTATCACTGGTTTTCGCCTTTCGTATGCTGGGCTTGTTTATGGTGTTGCCCGTTTTGGTAACTTACGGACAAGACTTGGCAGGCGCCACGCCTTTTTTATTAGGACTAGCGATTGGTGCCTATGGCTTAACCCAAGCTGTTTTGCAGATTCCATTTGGCATGCTCTCCGATCGCTTCGGACGTTTCCCGATTATTTATCTGGGTTTATTGATTTTTGCCATCGGTAGTATCGTGGCGGGGATGTCTGATTCGGTCTGGGGCATGATTGCTGGGCGCACCTTGCAAGGTGCGGGGGCTATTTCAGCGGCAGTGATGGCGTTGTTGTCAGATTTAACCCGTGAGCAGCATCGCACTAAAGCAATGGCGGTGATTGGTCTGAGTATTGGTCTGTCCTTTGCTGTGGCGATGGTGGTTGGGCCTTTGATCACGCGTGGCTTTGGTTTGTCTGGATTGTTTTGGTTTACTGCAGCAATGGCTTTATTTGGCATACTTATTGTTGCTTTAGCTGTACCGAAACCCGTTCAGCAAATGCGTCATCGAGAATCAGGTGTTGCCACTGCAGCGCTAGCAGCGACCTTACGCAATGGCGCGTTATTGCGCTTAGATTTTGGTATTTTTGCGTTGCATGCATTGTTAATGGCCAGCTTTATAGCTCTACCTTTGGCGCTGGTAGAGCAGGGTGGTTTGCCGAAAGAAGAGCATTGGTGGGTGTATTTAATCTCTCTATTTGTTGGTTTTTTTGCCATGCTGCCCTTTATTATCTACAGTGAAAAAAAGCGCCAAATGAAGCGTGTATTTGTTGGTGCGATCAGTGTCTTGATGGCCACTGAGCTGTATCTGTGGTGGTTCGCTGATAGTTTGACGCTATTGATAATTGGCACCATTGTGTTTTTTACAGCGTTTAACTTTTTAGAAGCATCACTGCCCTCGTTAATCAGTAAAGTGGCACCAGCGGGTGCTAAAGGCACGGCCATGGGTGTGTATTCCACCAGTCAGTTTTTAGGGGCTGCGTTGGGAGGAATGCTGGGCGGATGGTTATTCGGTCTTGGTGGTGCCTCACTGGTTTTTGCAGGTTGTGCCGCACTTGCAGCACTATGGCTGATTTTTGCTGCTAATATGCAAGAGCCGCCTTATGTGACTAGCGTGCGCTTACCGGTATCCCCAGCAGCCCTGCAAGAAACGCAATGGTTAACGGCGTTAAGCGCGCAAGCGGGTGTGATGGATGCTGTACTGGTGGCAGAGGAAGCTGCTGTTTATGTGAAATTTGATACGCAAATAACAGATCGTGCATCTGTAGAGCGTTACCTTTAAATAACGTTGCGTGCTGACCGTTTGGAGAGAAATATGTCTCGTGGAATTAATAAAGTAATCTTGATTGGTAATGTGGGCGGCGACCCAGAAACCCGTTATTTGCCCAATGGCAACGCTGTTGTCAACTTAACCTTGGCCACCAGTGACAGCTGGCGCGACAAGCAAACAGGGCAAATGCAAGAGCGCACCGAGTGGCACCGTGTGACGTTTTTTGGAAAAATTGCCGAGATTGCTGGGCAATATCTGCGTAAAGGCTCGAAAGTTTATATTGAAGGGCGTTTGCAAACCCGTGAATGGGAAAAAGACGGTGTTAAACGTTACACCACAGAAATCATTGTTGATATGGGCGGCACCATGCAAATGTTGGATAGCCGCGGTGATAACGAAGGCGGTAGTCGCCCAGCATCTGCACCGCGTCCTGCGCAGCAGTCACAGGGCCAGCCACAGCAGCAGCGCCCAGCGCCCAGCGTGCAACATGACGCCCAGCCTGCGCCAGACTACGACAGCTTCGATGATGATATTCCGTTTTGAGGCGGTGAAGGTTTTGGAACTGTAGGCCATAAATTATAAGAAAATACTGTGGGGCTGATATGCAATTACGCTTGGTTTTGCTGGGTGGTGGTAACGCGTTAGGAAGGGCTTTAGTGCGCTTGGGTGCAGAGGACGATATTGCTTTTCTAGCACCCAAACCGGACAAAGGCGCTTGGGATGCGGCCAGCTTAACCAGCTTAATTGATGAGGTGCGGCCTGATGCGGTGATCAATCTCGCCTATTACTACGATTGGTTTCAGGCTGGCATGGTGGATCCTGAGCATTTTGTGCCACAAGAGCGTGCGGTTGAGCGCTTAGCACAGTTGTGTAAGCATCATGACTGCATTCTAATACAGCCCTCCAGTTACCGTGTTTTCGATGGTGTACGTGCCACAGCCTACAACGAAACCAGTGAGTGCAAACCATTAAGCCCGCGTGGACAGGCATTGGTGCGTATGGAGCAGAGCGTGCGAGCTTTGTGCTCTAAACATGTTTTGCTACGTGTTGGATGGTTGTTAGATGACAGCCCAGATGGCGTGCTAGGACGCATGTTGCGTCGTGCTCAAGATCATGAGTTGATGGAAATGGCCGATGATCGTCGTGGTAATCCAACACCGGTTGAAGATGCAGCGCGGGTTATTCTTGCTATTTTAAAACAGTTGGATTGCGCAGCGCCCTTGTGGGGCACTTATCATTATGGCGGTCAAGAGGCTGCGACGACGCTAGCTGTTGCTCAGGCTATTTTAGCTGAAGCTCAGGCGTGGCGGCCGCAATTGAGCCAAGAAATTGTGGCGCGTGCCCATGCGGATTTTGCTGATGCCGAGATTGAGCCGCAGCATGGCGTGCTCGACACTCGCAAAATTACCCATACCTTTGGCATTAAGCCTCGGGCGTGGCGTACAGGCTTGGCTGACTTACTGGATAGTTATTACCGTAATGTTTAAGGGGTAGGGAATAATGTTGCCTAGCCCTGGCCGCGCAGGTAATTGTCCAGCGCGTCCTTAAAGTAGATTAACTTTGCTGATTAGAGCTTAATTTGCTGGGCGACTGCTGCTGAGTAGAGCCAATAAAGAAATACACTTCAATACATACAAAAACAGGCGTAATCAGCGCCTGTTTTTACTTACAGATTCTAAGAATTAGAACTTGTAGCCAAGACCAACCATATACACAAATGGTTTAACGTCAACATCAACTTTAACGCGACCTGCTGCGTGGCCCGCATAAGCAGTGGTGTCGATATCAATGTATCGAACTTGACCGTTAAGCATGATGCTGTCAGTCAGCATATAGTCAGCACCGACTTGCGCTGCCCAGCCCCAAGAGTTTTTGATGTTTAGGCTGGTAAAGTCTTTACCTGGAGCTTTGGCTGAACTGCTAACAGACTCATCAAAAAACCATGTGTAGTTGATACCGGCACCCACGTACGGCTGGAATGCTGAGCCACTGTCCATTGGGTAATACACGGCGCTTAAAGTTGGTGGTAGGTGCTTAAAACTACCAAGTTTACCGTCAAGACTGCCTCCGCCTACGCCCCTAAGATTTACATCATGGCTAAAAGGCGTTGCTGCTAACAGCTCAACACCAACATGATCAGTCACCATATAAGCAACGTTTAAACCGAGCTGGGTGTCATTATTGAGTGTTGCTTTGCCGCCTAAGTAGTTTCCAGCTAAGCCACCGCGATCACCTTGAACACCTGAGGAGTTTTCATACGTCTGTACAGTGATTGCACCGGCGCGAACGATAATGTCGCCGGCTTGGTGAGCGTGAACTGAAGGTGCAGCAATAGCTAACGCTAATACGGACGTAGCTAATAAGGTTGTGCGCATGGTGTGCTCCGATTACAAATTATCGTGTGTGTGGGTTGGTAGCAATGTTACGTAATGAAGCAAAGTGATTCTTGATGTAAGTCAATAAGCGCCCGAGTAGCATCTTGCTGTTTGTGAAAGACGCCATGCATTGTGATGCAGTGCATCTAATTGATTGCGCCACCGCGCTAACGATTGTTAGGAATAATGCATTTTGCTGCGATTTTATGTCGCGCAGTGGCGACAAATGAAAAGGCATGCAGCAATCGCAGCCACAAAGCGGTAAACTTAGCCGCATATTTTTTCTTACTCCGTTGGAGCGCTTCATGTCACGCACGAGTTTAAGCCGTTTTCTTATTGAGCAAACACGTTCACATCAAACCCCCGCAGAGCTGCGCTTTTTAATCGAAGTGGTGGCACGTGCTTGTAAAATGATCAACCATCAAGTGTCTAAAGGTGCGCTCGGCGGTGTTCTAGGCAGCATGGGCACCGAGAATGTGCAGGGTGAAGTACAGAAAAAACTCGATGTGCTGTCCAATGAGATCCTGCTCGAAGCCAACGAGTGGGGTGGACACTTAGCCGGTATGGCGTCTGAAGAAATGGATAATGCCTATCAAATTCCAGGTAAGTACCCAAAAGGATCGTACTTGTTGGTGTTTGACCCGTTGGATGGCTCGAGCAATATTGATGTTAACGTTTCTGTCGGTACGATTTTCTCGGTGCTGCGCTGTCCTAATCGCAATGGCGAAGAAGGTGACCTGGGTGAAGAGGCGTTCTTGCAGCCGGGTACTGAGCAAGTAGCTGCAGGCTATGCTATTTACGGTCCGCAGACCATGCTCGTGCTGACTTTAGGTAACGGCGTTAAAGGTTTTACTTTGGATGCGGAAATGGGCTCATTTATTTTGACCCATGATGATATTCGTGTGCCGGAGCAAACCGCAGAGTTTGCTATCAACATGTCTAATCAACGGCATTGGGAAGCGCCAGTAAAGCGTTATGTGGATGAGTTACTGCAGGGTAAAGAAGGGCCACTGGAGAAGGATTACAATATGCGCTGGGTTGCGGCAATGGTTGCTGATGTACACCGCATTTTAACCCGTGGCGGTATTTTTATGTACCCGCGTGATGCGCGCGAACCCGACAAGCCAGGCAAACTACGCTTGATGTACGAAGCCAATCCGATGTCATTTATTATTGAGCAAGCGGGTGGGATATCGACCAATGGTTATCAGCGTATTATGGATATTGAGCCGACTTCATTGCACGAGCGCGTAGCAGTGTTCTTAGGCTCCAAGCAAGAAGTTGAGCGAATTACAAGCTACCACAGCGAATAGGTTGTCATAGCGCGATATAAAAAAGCCAGATTAAATATCTGGCTTTTTTATATATAAAGAAAGGCGTATTGATCTGTGTCAGCTTATTGTGAAATAGTTGCCTGCAGGTTTGAGCGCTGCAAAGAGTCGATGCCTTATATACAGTGACTTCCCCTGATTAACGACTGCTTTGGGCGGTGGTGTTGAAAAAACCTATGACCGTAGTCAAGAGATAATAAGATTCTCACTTGTTATGCTCCAAAAAATTTCAAGGTCTAAGGCGAGAATATGCAGGCTATCCATTTCAATTGGCAACGAAGTGCACAGGTGTGCATGGCTTGGTTGCTGGCCATGCTTGTTATCTTTTTTTATGCGCTGGGTTCAGCGCAGGCGGCAAGTTTAACTGCGCTGGAAAAAGGGCGTATCGCCTTAGCTTTTCCACAAGCAGGCAGCATTACTGAGTCCGAGGGCGAGTTTCAAATACGCCAAATCTTATCAGGCGATGAGTTACTAGGTTATGCCTACCAAACCATTGATGTGGTGGATATCCCAGCTTACTCGGGTAAGCCGATTAACCTGCAAGTTGTCCTTGACCCGCAAGGCGTAATTAAAGATGCCTATGTTTTAAAGCACGAAGAACCTATTTTGCTGATTGGTATTCCAGAACAAAAACTGCATGATTTTGCTGCTGAATATGCAGGAATCAGTGTTGAGCAGCGCGTCGTGATTGGCCGCTCTAGAGATGAGGCCGCGGTTACTATTGATGCGGTGAGTGGCGCGACAGTGACGGTGATGGTCTTGAACGAGGCTGTTATGCGTTCAGCTCATCAGGTTGCGGTTTCTTTAGGTCTGGTTAAAGAGCACTCACAAACTAAAAATAAACCAGCCATCGTGCTGATGGATGAATACCAGCAAGCCAGTTGGACGACTTTGACCGGTGATGGTTCGATCCGGCGCCTATTGCTCAATCGTGGGCAAGTGGATGATGCCTTTATTGGCAGTGAGGCCGAGGGAGTTGATGCTGCAAAACCAGAGCAGCGCGATGATACCTTTATTGACTTGTACGTGGCTGAGCTAACGCCGCCGACCATTGGTCGTAACCTATTAGGCGAAAGGCAATACCAGGATTTAATGGACGAGCTGAAGCCTGAAGAGCGCGCAATTGTAGTATTGGGCAATGGTGATTATTCATTTAAAGGTTCAGGCTATGTACGCGGTGGTATTTTTGACCGCATCCAATTACGTCAGTTTGGTGACATCATTAGCTTCCGAGATCTGGATTTTTATCGTTTAAGCGATGTATATGCTGAAGGAATGCCAGATTTTAGTGAGATGGGCATCTTTATTATTCGCCCGCAGTATGCCTTTGATTCGGGCTCAGATTGGACGATAGAGTTGCTGGTGCGCCGCCAAACTGGACCGGTTGATAGTATTTTTACCAGTTTTGAGTTGCCCTATCAGATTCCTGAAACTTACATTGAGCGCCCGCCTTTGACCGCGTCTGAGCAAGCGGCTATTGATGAGGCGAATCGTCCGTTGTGGCTCAATATTTGGTATCAGAAAACCTTCCAGGTTAGCGTGTTGAGTGTTGGCTTAGTGCTGCTTTTAGGGATTCTATTTCTGCAAGACTATTTAGTACGCTACCCCAAGCTGTTGCACAGGTTGCGTATGAGCTACCTGACTTTTACTGTAGTGTTTATTGGCTGGTATGCCTTGGGACAACTGTCCATTGTTAACGTGCTGACGTTTGCACACTCGGTGATGCATGGCTTCAGTTGGGAGCTGTTTTTAAGTGACCCTATTATCTTTACTCTTTGGGGATTCACTGCAGCCGTTATCTTGCTCTGGGGGCGAGGTGTGTTCTGCGGCTGGTTGTGTCCTTTTGGTGCTTTACAAGAGATTATCAACGAAATTGCTCGCAAAATAAAAATCCCTCAATACGAACTGCCCTTTGCTTTGCATGAACGGCTCTGGGCGATCAAGTACATTATATTGCTCATTCTGTTTGGCCTCTCACTGGAGTCGATGTCAACGGCTGAAAAGTTTGCTGAAGTTGAACCATTCAAAACCGCAATTACGCTAAAGTTTGACCGTCAATGGTGGTTCGTTCTGTATGCTGTGGTTTTGCTAGTGATCAATATCTTTACTCGCAAAGTGTACTGCCGTTATATTTGCCCACTGGGTGCTGCGTTAGCGATTCCGACCAAATTACGTTTATTTGATTGGCTTAAGCGTCGCAAAGAATGCGGTACGCCGTGTCAGTTGTGTGCAGTTGAGTGTGAAATTCAAGCAATTCATCCGGATGGCACGATCAACGCCAATGAGTGTCACCACTGTCTAGACTGTCAGGTGACCTACCATAATGATGAACGCTGTCCTCCGTTAGTGGCGAAGAAAAAGCGCCGCGAACGCACTAAAGCAGCTCCGCAAATGCAAGAGCCGCAAATCATTCCGGCCGTCCAGCTGGAAACCTCGTCTTAATTCCGTCCAAATTAAGACACATTACCATGGAGATGTATCTGTCATGAGCGAAAAAAAAACGACAACTGAGAGTGAAAAAACTGGCTTAAGTCGGCGCGGATTTCTTGGCGCCACAGCCGTTACTGGTGCAACTTTAGCCGGCGCGACAGCGATCGGCTCTTCTGTAATGAGCCGTGAAACTTGGGCGGCTGCAGTTAAAGAAGCAAAAAACAAAGCCCATGTTGGCCCAGGTGAGCTGGATGATTACTACTGCTTTTTAAGTGGTGGTCACCAAGGTGAAGTGCGTGTGCTGGGTCTGCCATCCATGCGCGAATTAATGCGTATTCCTGTTTTTAATATGGACAGTGCTGTTGGTTGGGGTATTACCAACGAAAGTAAGGCCGTATTGGGTGAAAGCGCGAAGTTCTTGAATGGTGACTGTCACCACCCGCACATTTCAATGACCGATGGCAGTTACGACGGTAAGTATCTGTTCATCAACGATAAAGCCAACACCCGTGTTGCGCGGATTCGTTTAGATATTATGAAGTGCGATAAAATCACCACTATTCCAAACGTACAAGCCATTCACGGTTTGCGCTTACAGAAAGTGCCACATACCAAGTATGTATTCTGCAACGCTGAGTTTATTATTCCTCACCCAAATGATGGTACTAACCTCGACAACCTTGATGCTGCAGAAAAGTACACCATGTACAACGCCCTCGATGCGGAAACCATGGAAGTGGCATGGCAGGTGATGGTTGATGGTAACCTCGATAACACCGATATGTGCTACACCGGCAAATATGCAGCGGCAACCTGCTATAACTCAGAAGGTGCGACTGATCTGGCTGGAATGATGCGTAATGAGCGCGATTGGGTCACTATCTTTAACATTCCGCGTATTGAAGAAGAAATCAAAGCAGGCCGCTTTATCACCTTGGGCGATTCTAAAGTGCCGGTGGTTGATGGCCGTAAAAAAGACGGTAAAAACGCACGCGTGACCCGTTATGTGCCAGTTCCAAAAAACCCGCACGGCCTGAATACTTCACCAGATGGTAAGTACTTCATTGCCAACGGTAAGCTGTCGCCGACGTGCTCAATGATTGCCATTGATATGCTTGATGACTTATTTAATGATAAGTTTGCTGATGAGCGTGAAGTGGTTGTTGGTGAGCCAGAATTGGGTCTAGGCCCATTGCACACCACCTTTGATGGCCGCGGTAATGCCTACACTACGCTGTTTATTGACAGCCAAGTAGTGAAGTGGAACATGGCAGAAGCGGTTCGCCACTACAATGGCGAAGATGTGAACTACATCAAACAAAAGCTTGATGTGCACTATCAGCCAGGCCATAACCACGCATCCTTAACTGAAACAAAAGATGCAGACGGCAAATGGTTGTTGGTGTTGAGCAAGTTCTCAAAAGACCGCTTCTTACCAGCAGGTCCACTGCACCCTGAAAACGATCAGTTGATTGATATTTCTGGTGATGTAATGGAAATCGTGCATGATGGCCCATCCTATGCTGAGCCGCATGATGCAATTATGGCGCGTCGTGACCAGATCAAAACCAAGAAGATTTGGGACCGCGATGATCCGTACTTTGCTGCAACCGTGGCGCGCGCCAAAGAAGATGGCATCACGCTAGAGACTGATAACAAAATCATCCGTGATGGTAATAAAGTGCGTGTTTACATGACCTCTATTGCTCCATCGTTTGGTATGAGCGAGTTTACAGTGAATCAAGGTGATGAAGTCACTGTGACAGTGACCAACCTGGATATGATTGAAGACGTGACCCATGGTTTCTGTATGGTTAACCACGGTGTCAGTATGGAAATCAGCCCGCAGCAAACCTCGTCAGTAACCTTTACTGCAGATAAACCAGGTGTATTCTGGTACTACTGCAACTGGTTCTGCCACGCCCTGCACATGGAAATGGTTGGACGTATGCTAGTCAAACCTGCATAAAGGCAGGTCAAAACTACCGGCGTTGTCTAAATTTAAAGTAGGCAACGTCGGTTTTTTTAATACAATGGGAATTTATATGCAGGCTAGACAACAGGGTGCGGCTTAATGAGAATGCTGGGAGCGATGATTCGCGGAGTAATGTACAGTGCCGCGCTGCTTTTAGTGATGCCTGTATACGCAGCAGAAGAAGTGCCGGACGCATTAAAAGATGTGCAGTTGCACGAAATACAAGCCGCACCAGACGCGGACTTAGAATTACAATCCATCACTGATTTACCCTTAGAGCAGGTTTCAGAGACGCATTGGCGTTTACCTGCGGGTGTCTATGTTGGTCACTATGTGGTTGATAAAACAATGACGCTTGAGTGCGCATCAGATGCTTATTTACGCGCTAATGGCACGGGTAATGCTCTGAATATTCGTGCGCCGGACGTCACCGTAACAGGCTGTGATATCAGTGAGTGGGGCAATAATCTAACACAAATGGATGCCGGTATTTTTGTCGAGCGTACCGCTACCAATGTGAAGATTGAAAATAACTTTATTCATGGCCAAGGCTTTGGTGTGTGGGTTGACGCCACGCACAATGTCAGCATTGCTAATAATAAAGTTCAAGGTGACCTTGCCTTGCGCAACCAAGATCGCGGCAACGGTATTCATCTGTTTGCTGTGCGTTTTGCCAATATTAGCGATAATGAAATCTGGCACACGCGTGACGGCATTTATATTGAAGCGGCCAATGACAATATAATCCATAACAATCACATGCGTGATTTACGTTATGGTGTGCACTATATGTTTTCCAATCGCAATGAAGTAACCAACAACAGCACTTTGCGCACCCGTACCGGCTATGCACTGATGCAAAGTCGTCAGCTTACCGTGATTGGTAATAGCTCTGATCATGATCAGAATTACGGTATTTTGTTGAATTACATCACCTATTCGACACTGAAAAATAACGTGGTCACCGCAGTTCAGCCCGGTTCTGGTGATGGCGTACACATCAGTGGTGCGGAAGGCAAAGCGTTGTTTATCTATAACTCGCTGTTTAACACCCTAGCGGGTAACCATTTTGAACACAGTGCGCTGGGTATCCACTTGACTGCGGGCTCAGAAGATAATCGTATTTACCACAATTCTTTCCTTGGCAATCAGCAGCAAGTTAAGTATGTCGCCATTCGTTATCAGGAGTGGTCGCATGAAGGTAAGGGCAACTATTGGAGCGACTATCTGGGCTGGGATCGCAACAGTGATGGTGTCGGTGATGTGCCTTATGAACCGAACGATAATGTCGATCGTTTATTGTGGACATATCCGCAAGTGCGCTTATTAATGCACAGCCCCAGTATTGAGTTATTGCGTTTAGTCCAGCGCGCTTTTCCAGTGGTTAAATACCCAGGTGTACAAGACAGCTTTCCGCTTATGCGGCCGCTGACGACCGCTACTCCTACTTCATCAGGATTATCAGAATGAATGCTGTAGAACTGCACAATGTGTATCAGCAGTACGGCACTATGGCTGTACTGGATAATATTAGTTTGACCCTTGGCGAAGGCGAAGTGTTGGGTTTATTTGGCCACAACGGTGCCGGTAAAACCACCACAGTGCGTCTGATTCTAGGCTTATTAAAAGCCACGAGCGGTGAGGTTCGTGTCCTCGGTGGCACTCCGGGTGACAGCGATATTCGGCGCAAAATTGGTTTTTTACCTGAAAACATGACGTTTTACCCGCAGTTGACAGGGCGTGAAACCCTGCTGCACTTTGCGCGCCTCAAAGGTGCTGCGGTGCAACAGGTGGATGATTTACTTGAGCAAGTAGGTCTAACAGCGGCGAGCACGAAACGGGTGAAAACCTACTCTAAAGGTATGCGTCAGCGCCTTGGTTTAGCACAAGCTATTTTGGGGCGTCCGCGTTTGTTGTTGCTGGATGAACCCACTGTCGGCTTGGATCCGATTGCGACCCAAGAGCTGTATCAGTTGATTGGCCGTTTGCGAGATGACGGCACCAGCATTGTGATTTGCTCGCATGTGCTGCCGGGTGTCGAGCCTTATATTGATCGTGCTGCGGTCTTAGCCTTAGGGCATTTAGAGGCGATTGGCACCTTGCATGAGTTGCGTGCTCAAGCGCAGTTGCCAGTGCGCATTCGTGCCGCAGGCCTGAGCATAGAGCAGCTGACTGGCGCAGATGTACAGTCCGTTCGGGCTTTGCATGGTGCTTGGCATGAACTGCTGGTTGCGCCGGCAGATAAATTGGCGATTGTGCAGCGCATTCTAAATTTACAACCACACGATATCGAAGTGCAGCCGCCTTCTTTAGAAGACTTGTATTGCTATTACACCGGAAAAGCCGGTGCCTTGGGTGTTGCAGGAGTTCAGCAATGAGTCAGATTTGGAATGTTGCCCGTAAAGAGTTAAGTGATGGTTTACGCAACCGCTGGATGCTTGCGATTAGTTTGGTTTTTGCATTATTGGCGGTGGGTATTGCATGGTTTGGTGCCGCAGCATCTGGGCAGATTGGTTTTACCTCGATCCCAGCAACCATTGCCAGCTTGGCCAGCTTAGCGACCTTTTTAATGCCGTTAATTGCTTTGTTACTGGCTTACGATGCGATTGTTGGTGAGGATGAAGGTGGTACTTTAATGTTGCTGTTGACCTATCCCATCAGTCGCGGGCAGATTTTGCTGGGCAAGTTTGTCGGGCATGGCATGATTTTAGGTTTAGCAACCTTAATTGGTTTTGGCTGTGCAGCCTTAGCCATCGCAGTATTGGTGCCTGAAGTCGAGCTGGGTATGCTGCTCTGGGCCTTTACCCGCTTTATTGTTTCTTCAACGCTGTTGGGCTTGGTGTTTTTAGCGTTGGCCTATGTATTGAGCAGTCGCGCCACTGAAAAATCCAGTGCAGCCGGTTTAGCATTAGGGCTTTGGTTCTTATTTGTCCTAGTGTTTGATTTAGCGCTGCTGGCTGTCTTAGTGATCAGCGAGGGTAGCTTTAATCCTGATGCATTACCCTGGTTGCTATTGCTCAATCCTGCAGATATTTATCGTTTGATCAATCTGGCGGGCTTTGAATCAACTTCAAGTACTGTAGGTGTGATGGCCTTAGCCGGAGATTTGCCGATGAGCAGTCTCGCGCTTTGGGGGTGTTTAGTGGCTTGGGTCGGTGCTTCATTAGCGTTGGCGCACTGGATGTTTGCTCGGCGAACAGCCTAAGCACATGCTGTGAGGCGTATTGTGGTAACCCAGATGACGAGCATCTGATTGCTGTCATCTGGGGAGAGTTGTTGGCTTGAGTTTGAGTATCACCCTTGTTTGTTTAGCGCTTGATTGGGGAGATTTTTGTGCCTTCAATGCTAACGCCAGCCATCAGACCTTGCTGACTAAAGATAAAAGCATAGGCGTCACTCTTCAGTGAAGATGTAGAGATGTTCTTTGCTACACCTTTGTCAACCACAACCACAGTCGGGCCTACACCAAGCTCCCAACCCTTGGTCTTTTCGATATAGCGAACGGCATCATCGGTCATCAGAAATACTGCATAGCCATATGTTTGCGCACCGATCTGTAAACCCCAAGAACCAGCAACTGAGTTGTAGTAATTGACAATCTGCGAACCTTTGAGCAGTACGCCTTCACCATAGCTACCACCAAAGACTAAGCCGGCCTGTACGATATTAGGGAAAACCAAAATTGCTTTGGCGCCTTGCGCAAGCGTCTTGGCAACAGGCTCGGCTTTATAAAGCGACTGCAACGCGCTCAGAGAATTTCTATCCAAATCCTCAGCAGTTGCCGCGTTGGCTAAGTTCATTGCGCCCATTGTTATGCTGGCTGCTGCGGCAACCACAAATGCCATAAATGTGTTTCGTAACGTACTCATTTTATTATCCTTTTCTGATGGATGTGCGTATGTTGTTCTGATCGAACAATGACAATATGACTCACGCGCAGTCACTTTTAGGTTACTGCGAAAAATCAGACGCTGAGTTCAATGATAGATTTTTGTTTATATGCTGTAACAAGAGTATCTCCCTCGGCATATATCGAGTTTTGTTTTGCCATTAAGTGATGGCTTTCACTCAGTAAGACCTTCTTTGGTGCGCTTAGTTGCCAGTGTAGTAGCCGCTTTGCTTTTGTTCGCTGCTACGCTGCTAGCGGCAGTATTTAATGTACCTTGCTGGTTGCAGGTGACAGGCGAGCAAATGGGCCGATAATATAAGCAGCGCGCATGAACGTAGCAGTATCGGCATGGTATCGCTCTCAACAATGAGTCATGCCAGCATCTGAGTTAACAGAATGTATAGAGGTGAATGTGAAGGCATTATTGCAACGGGTCAGCCAAGCCAGTGTCAGTATTGAAGGTGCTGAAGTGGCACGCATTGCTGAAGGCTTATTGGTTTTGGTAGGGATTGAGCCGGCTGATACTCAGCAGAGCGTTGAGAAAATCCTGCATAAGCTGCTCAATTACCGAGTCTTTGCTGATGAGCAAGAGCGGATGAATAAGTCGCTCACCGATATCCAAGGTGGTTTATTGTTGGTTTCGCAGTTTACTTTAGCCGCCGATACCCGTAGTGGTTTGCGCCCGGGGTTTTCAACTGCCGCAGCGCCCGCGCAGGCGCAAGCACTGTTTGAGCAGATGGTGAGCATGGCGCAGCAACGTCATGCCAATGTACAGGCAGGGCAGTTTGGCGCTGATATGCAAGTGCAGCTGATCAATGATGGGCCAGTGACCTTTATGCTTGAGGTGTAATGCTTGCACAGCACTTTTATCACAAGACTTTACGCAAACACCGCTGTCTGGCTACTCTGTGTGGCCAGCGACACACTTGCAGGTTAAGCATAGTGCAGCCGTGCCACGCCTTAAAAGCGCTGCTTCAATAAGCGCAAGCTATTAACAATCACCAGCAAACTAGCGCCCAAATCAGCAAACACCGCCATCCACATGGTGGCTTGGCCACTGATGGCTAAGATTAAAAACACCAGTTTAATCGCAATCGCAAAACTAATATTTTGTTTAAGAATCGTACTTGTGCGCTGCGATAAGCGGATAAACTGCGGGATTTTTCGTAAGTCAGCGTCCATCAACGCGATATTTGCGGCTTCCACTGCGGTGTCTGAACCGGCTGCCGCCATCGCAAAACTGATATTGGCTTGTGCCAGTGCGGGCGCATCATTGATACCATCACCGACCATACCGACGAGCTGCTGTGCGTTACTTTGCAGTTGCTGCACGTGCTTGAGCTTGTCTTCAGGCAGCATTTCACCGCTGGCTTGCTCAATGCCCACTTGTGCGGCGATTGCATTGGCAGTGTGTTGATTATCGCCGCTGAGCATTAAGCTGTGAATGCCTAAGGTATGCAACTGGGCAATGGCTTCAGCGGCGTGTTCACGTAAGGTGTCGGCCACGGCAAAACAAGCCAATACTTCCTGCTCGCTGGCCAGCATCACCACGCTTTGACCTTGTTTTTCTAGCGCTTCGAGCTGAGCTTCGAGATCAGTTGAGCAGACATTCAGCTCTTCAATTAGGCGGTGGTTACCTAAGTAGTAGCGTGTGCCATTAATGATGCCGCTGCTACCGCGACCCAGTAGTGCTTGAAAATCGCTGACCTCATAGTGGCTGTGCTGCTGATCAATAAAGGCATCGGCAATGGCCAGTGACACTGGGTGATCAGAGCGAACAGCAAGGCTGGCGGCTAAGTTCTGGGCGTTGTTATCTGTGTCGTTGAGCAACAGTGTTTGCGTGAGCACAGGCGTGCCTTGGGTCAGGGTGCCGGTTTTATCAAAAGCGAGGGTGGTGAGATTTTTACCCTGTTCTAAAAACACACCACCTTTAATTAAAATACCCTGGCGTGCCGCTTGAGTTAAGGCGCTGACTACTGCAACTGGGGTTGAGATCACTAATGCGCATGGGCAGGCGATGACTAGCAAGACCAAGGCTTTATATAGCCAATCAGTCCATAGCCCGCCAAACAGCAGCGGTGGTAGCACAGCGATTAAGCAAGCGATGGCCACCACAATTGGCGTGTAAATCTTGGCAAAGCGATCAATAAAACGCTGGGTTGGCGCACGATTGGCTTGTGCTTCTTCAACGGCATGAATAATCCGTGCCAGTGTGGAGTTGTCGCGGGTGGCGGTGGTAAGGTATTCCAGTGCACCTTGCATATTGACGCTGCCAGCAAATAAGGGGCTGTCGATACTCTTTTCTACCGGCAGACTTTCACCGGTAATCGGCGCTTGGTTAACCGTTGAGTTGCCGCTGACCACGGTTCCATCCAGCGGTACACGCTCACCGGGTTGCAAGCGCACGCGAGTACCAATGGCAACCGCATCGGCTTGACTGCTTTGCCACTGTCCATCAACTAATATTAGCGCGGTTTCTGGAGCCAGTTCTAAAACGTTATGAATGGCATAGCGGGCGCGATCAAGCGACTTTACCTCAATCCATTCTGCCAGCGCGAACAAAAACGTCACCATAGCTGCTTCTGGCCAATGACCGATAAACAGTGCACCGGTCACGGCAATGGTCATTAAGGCATTGATATTTAGATTGCCGTTACGAATAGCAATCCAGCCTTTTTTCAACACCGGCACACCAACGCTAGCCAGCACCACTAAAGTGAGTGCAATAGTCGCCCAGTGCGCATCAGCCGCTGTCCACTCTAAAACTTCAGCAGCAGTAGCGGCGATACCGGCGACAACCAGCGGCCATACAGTTTGTTTGGGTTTTTGATCTAGGTTGCTAGCGTTTTGAGTTTGCTGCTGTGGGTTAAAGCCAATGCTTTTTAACGCGGCAATCACGCTATCAAGTGCAGACTCAGCATGACTGACCGTAAGTTGGCGGCGCATCAAATTAAATTCAACTGCGCTGATATCTGCCATAGTGGCCAGCTTGCTGCGAATCAACTGTTCTTCGGTGGGGCAGTCCATTTCAGTGATGATAAAAACACTGCTGATATGACTCGGGTCTTTACTCGATGTGGCTGCAGACTCAGGCTGTGCATGCGCTATGCCACACTCGGTTTTGCAAGATTTCATAGCTACTCCAATATTTCATGGCACTTGCCCTGATTAGAAGCCTTACCATGGTGGGAGGGTCAAGTCGTGTAGGCTGGTAACATGACAGCCAAACCGGCCAGTAATGACATAAATATCGGTAGTGCGATACGCAGTAGCATGGCCTTGCCGCCAAGAGACACCGCCATGCCAGCCTTCATAATATTGTTGACCGAGGCCGCAATAATAATGCCGATAATGGCGGTACGGCTGTCCAGCCCCATTTGTGACATGCGCGTCAGCGACAGAGTAATGGCATCGACATCGGTGATGCCGGAAACGGTGGCCAGCAGGTAGATACCGGTATTGCCCAGCCATTGTTGCAGTACGCTAGCCATCAATAAAATCAAAGACAATACGGCACCCAACACTAAGGCTGATTTTAAGTCCAGTGGATTGCTGTGCAATATTGGTTGCTCCACCTTGGTGCCATTGTGGTGAGTGCGCCAGATCAGTAGTGCTGGCAGGTATAAAACTGACGTCATTGCTAGTACGGGTAATACTAAGCTGCCCAGTAGCTGCGGGCTGATCATCGCACAATACAATAATATTCGCAGGTACATGGTGCCGCAGGCCAGCAAAATACCAGAGGCCAGTAGTGGCGAAAGCACCGGTGTTTGCCGTGCCAGTCGTGAAAAATGCAGGGTCAGCGCGGTGGATGATGCTAGCCCGGCAAACAGACTGGTAAATAAAATACCTTTTTCGGTGCCGCCCACGCGCATGGCAAAATAACCGACAAATGAAATGGATGCGATCAGCACCACCATCCACCAAATCTCATAGGGGTTGAGCATATTGCTGGGCCCTATACTTTCGTTCGGTAGCAGTGGCAGCATGACCACCGAAATCAATAGCAGTTTTAGTGCTGCATCCAGCTCATGCTCTTGCAGGCGGTTTAATGCGCTGTGAATTTCTTGCTTGTTATCTAAAATAATGGTGGTGATAACAGCAGCGGTGGCAGCAACGGCAATATCCACGGCAACAGCAACTGCACCGAAACAAAAGGTTAGCAGCAGGCCAACAATACCGGTAATGCTGTAATTGCGCATATGATCCATGCGTACACGGTAGGCCATGACCGCAGTGATACAGACTGCTAGCAAGGTGGCTGGCAATATCCAAGGTGTCACTTTTAGAGATAGCAGTGCAGCGATGCCACCGAGTAAGCCGACCAGTGAGTAGGTGCGGATACCGGCAACTCGTTCGCCGGGCTTTTGTCCGCGCGCCGCCCAGCCACGCTGTAGCCCAGTCAGCGCTCCGAGCAATAATGCAACGGCAAGCTGTATGATGATCTGTTGCTCGCTGATAAACTGCTCGGCATAGTTTTCCATCGGGCACCTCAATAGTTGTGCTAGTGCGCCAGCCTGCCTAGGTGCTGGGTGCACTATCGTAGCAAAGTATGATCTCGGTCATTTGATGCAGTCGCAAGTGCTTATTTTATTCATTGCATTGACTGGTCTGAGCCATCAAGCTTCAACTTCACCTGTAAATTATGACTCATTATCTGCTGAGTGTGGTTTTTTATAGACACTGCTAAAGCCTGAGATGCGCACCAGCAGTGTAGGCGTTTAAAACAAACGTGCCAACAGTGCAGGGACAGCTGTTTCCACTCGCAAAATGCGCTCACCAAGCTGCACAGGTTGCAGGCCTGCTTTGCTTAAAAGTGTGACTTCATAGGGAATCCAGCCGCCTTCTGGGCCAATTGCTAAGGTCACCGGCTCATTAAGCGCACGAGGACACTCAGGGTGATCACCAGGGTGGGCAATGAAACCGCGGGTATTTGCGGCAAGAGCAGGTAGCTCATCCTCAACAAAAGGCTTAAAACGCTTAGCGAGGATCACTTCAGGCAAAATCGTATCGCGTGCTTGCTCTAATCCTAAAATCAACTGCTCGGTAAGTGCTTCTGGCTGTAAAAAAGGCGTTTGCCAAAAGCTTTTTTCGACGCGATAACTATTAATTAATACCAGTTTAGCCACGCCCATGCTGGCAATGGTTTGCAGAGTTCGGCGTAGCATTTTTGGACGTGGTAAAGCGAGCAGTAGGGTGATAGGCAGTTTCGCTGGCGGCTGCTCGGACAAGCTCACCTGCAACTCAGCCGCGGTGTTATTGATGGAGAGTAGAACGGCTTGGCCTTGTAATCCTCCGAGCCGGCCAGCGCGCAGGACTTGCCCTACGCTGGCCTTATTCACTGTGATGAGGTGCAGTAGCCTGCGACCTGTGATGCGTACACGGTCTGCTGCAATAAAGTCAGCATCATCGAGCAGCAATAGATTCATGGTTGAACGGGCGGTGATTGCTCATCGTCTGTGGGCGCTTGATTTTCTTCTGCTGCAGCTTTTTCTTCACGTTCTCTTTGGATAATACTGCCAAACAAAACGCCAACTTCGAATAAAAACCACATCGGAATTGCCAGTAATGTCTGCGATAAAATATCAGGCGGGGTTAGTACCATACCGACAACAAAGCAACCAACAACCACGTAAGGCCGACTTTTACGCAAAGTGGCGACATCGACAAGGCCAACCCACACTAATAGAAAAGTGGCAATGGGGATCTCAAAGGCCACGCCAAAGGCAAAGAACAAGGTTAAGACAAAATCTAAATATTGGCCAATATCGGTCATCATCTCGACCCCTTGTGGGGTCACGCTGGCAAAGAAGCCAAACATGATGGGGAACACGACAAAGTACGCAAAGGCCATGCCCGCATAGAACAGTGCCACGCTGGAAATCAGCAGCGGTACAGCAATACGCTTTTCATGTTTGTATAAGCCTGGGGCAATAAAGCCCCAGATTTGATACAAAATGACCGGCACACTTAGAAAAACAGACACCATCAGGGTCAGTTTAAAAGGCGTTAGAAACGGCGATGCCACACCCGTGGCAATCATGGTTGCGCCTTCTGGCAAGTACGTGCGTAAAGGTGCAGCGACTAACGCATAAATATCCTGAGCAAAATAAAACAGCCCAGCAAAGATCAGCAAGACAGTCACCACGCAGCGCATGAGGCGCGTGCGCAACTCAGTCAAATGTGCGATCAGCGGCATGCTGTTTTCAGGCTGATTATGCGTACTCATGACGGTTTCTCTTTATCTACGCTAGCTGCACTATCTGCGCTAGAGCTGTCTTTTGAGCTGGTGCTGTCTTTAAGGAGGTTTTCTAGAGGTTTATCGCTAAACATATGATTAGCTCGGTAAGTGGCGTCACTGAGCATTTTACGTTCTTTTTCTAAAATGCCTTCATTGCGTAACTCGCGGCGAATTTCATCCGCACCGAGTTCGCGCTCAACATCTTCTTTGATCGTGTTAAAACCGCGCTTGATACGGCCCACCCAGCGCCCCGCGACACGTGCCGCAGTGGGTAAACGCTTAGGGCCAATGACCAATAAAGCAACCACGCTAATCAGGAGCAGTTCAGTAAAGCCAATATCAAACATGGATTAACTCATTTTTTAGAAGATGGATCTTCGACATGTTCTGCTTTCGCATCAAAGGTTTGCCCTTTGGTTTCGGGGGCTTCTGTTTTTTGCACTGCTTCAGGTGTTTTCTCGTCATTGGTATCTACGGCTTTACGAAAGCCTTTAATTGCATCACCTAAGTCAGCACCCATACCTTTGAGGCGCTTGGTGCCAAACAGTAGGATAACGATAACCAAGATAATCAGTAGTTGCCAAACGCCAATACCGCCCATGATGTGTACTCCGTAATGCTAAAATTAAAAGGTTGAACGGGCTGCTTTTTCTGCATGCCCAGATAAGCCAAAACGACGCTCCAGCTCATCAAGTACCGCTTGTGGTTCTAAGTTTAAAGCCGATAGCATAACTAAGCTATGAAACCATAAATCCGCTGTTTCATAAATGACGTCATCGGTCTCTTTTGTGCTTGCTGCATCCTTTGCCGCAATAATGGTTTCAACTGCTTCTTCGCCCAGCTTCTCTAATATTTTATTTAGCCCTTTATGGTGCAGGCTTGCGACATAAGAGTTGCCGGGGTCAGCATTTTTCCGCGAATCAATGACCTGTGCTACACGGCGCAGAATATCGTCAGTCATGCTTATGAACCTTGATAGATGTCATGTGGATGTTTAATAACCGGCTCCACAGTTTGCCACTGGCCATCGCTCAATACGCGATAAAAGCAGCTATGACGACCAGTATGACAGGCTATGTCGCCAATTTGCTCTACTCGCAGAATAATAACATCAGCATCACAGTCAAGGCGCACTTCGTGCAGTTTCTGGATGTGTCCAGATTCTTCGCCTTTGCGCCAGAGCTTTTGTCGTGAGCGAGACCAGTAGATTGCCCGTTGCTCTTTGACAGTCAGCTGTAATGACTCACGATTAAGCCACGCGACCATTAATATACGATCGGTTTTATAGTCTTGTGCGATAGCAGGGATTAGGCCATCGCTGTCCCATTTAATTTCGTCTAACCAATTGCTCATGTTGTTCTCAATAGCCCTGTATTTAAAGTCTTGCCCTACTCAGATGGGCTAGCGGCGTATGACTAAGCATAAGCCTGCGCTCAACATTAACCAAGCCGGCCAGGCATGTAATTCAAAAGCGAAGCCCAGTTGAGTGCTGGCCACTAACAAAGATGCACCGATCAGCGGGTTGATCCAGCTTTTAGATGCGGCCGCTGGCGCAGGCCCACTGGTTATTTTCTCAAAGCTGGCGCGAGCCATATTGGCTAGATGAGGCAGCTGTTCAAATTGCTGCTGCAAATTGCCCAGCACGTGCTTGGGCATATAACGCTCACGCATCCAGCGTTCTAAATAAGGTTGCGCGGTGCTCCATAGATCTAGGTCTGGATAGAGCTGGCGGCCGAGGCCTTCGATATTGAGTAAGGTTTTTTGTAGCAAGACCAGCTGGGGCTGTACTTCCATATTAAAGCGGCGTGCGGTCTGGAATAAGTGCAGCAACAGGTGGCCAAATGAGATTTCTTTCAGTGGCCGTTCAAAAATAGGCTCGCAGACGGTACGGATCGCTGCTTCAAACTCATCGATGCGCGTGTCGCTAGGTACCCAGCCCGAATCAATATGCAATTGCGCGACTTTACGGTAGTCGCGCTTAAAGAACGCCAATAAGTTGCGGGCCAGATAATCTTGGTCTTCTGGGGTTAGCGTGCCAATAATGCCGAAATCAATAGCAATATATTGTGGGTCCCAGGGCGTGTGGGTGCTAACAAAAATATTGCCAGGATGCATATCAGCATGGAAAAAACTGTCACGAAACACTTGGGTGAAGAATATCTCAACACCGCGTTCTGCTAGTTTCTTGAGGTCGGTGCCTTGATCTGCCAAAGCAGCCATATCGGTTACCGGAATGCCGTAAATACGCTCCATGACCAGCACTCTGGGACGGCTCCACTGCCAATAGATTTGCGGCACGTAGAGTAGAGTTGAATCGCTGAAGTTGCGACGTAACTGACTGGCATTGGCAGCTTCGCGTAGCAGGTCCAGTTCATCATAAATAGTTTTCTCGTAATCGCTGACGACCGTTTTTGGGTGTAAACGACGCGCTTCAGGGGATGCACGTTCAGCGATGCTGGCCAGAGTAAAAAGCCAAGCAATGTCTTGGGCAATAATAGGCTTAAGGCCTGGGCGAATCACTTTGACTACAACATCTTCGCCGGTTTTAAGTTGCGCGGCATGTACCTGTGCAACAGAGGCAGAGGCCAGAGCTGTGCTAGAAAATGTCTTAAAAATTTCGCTAATCGGTGCGCCGAGCTGCTCTTCAATCAGCTGCATGGCTTGTTCCGATGAAAAAGGTGGGACTTGGTCTTGTAGTTTCGCCATTTCATCAGCGATATCTGGCGGTAATAAATCACGACGGGTAGAAAGGATCTGACCAAATTTAATAAAGACAGGGCCTAAATCTTCTAGGGCTAAGCGTAGGGCTTGACCACGCGTTAAGGTGCTGCTTTTGCGCGGCAGCCAGCGCCACGGCAGAAACCATTGCAGCACGCGTAAACGCCAAGGTAGCGGCAGCGCAAAGAGCAAATCGTCTAGGCGGTAACGTATTGTGACACGCAAAATATGCCAGAGACGGCGGATGGCAAGCAGCTTCATAGAGGCGTTTGGTTCCGTTTAAGTAAGAGCGCGATGCGAGCATCGAGGCGGTCTAAATCAAGTTTGAGCTGGTCAATTTCGCTAAAGCGCGCTTGCGCTTCAATGTTGCCCACCAAGGTGCGCGATTCTTCAGCTAAATAATCTGCGGCATTGAGGTGCAGGCTGTGGGCTGATTGTGCGAGCCAGTCACGGCTGCTGCGCAGCTGAGCACTGATCAATGCTGTCGGGACTGGACCAAGGCACTGTGATATTTCATATTCCCAGTCCAACTCAAGGCTTTGCATAATATCGGCCAGCTCCATCAGTAACGCACTGCTGCCATCTATTGTGACCTCAGGGTGGTGCAACACGCTGGTTTTGTCAGCGCTGCTCAGCAGTTTGAGCAACAACGCTGCCGGTGCCCTAAGTGTGCAGTCAGCCGGTGCGTGCCATTGCTGGGCCAACTGAATACCTGTGTCCAGAGGGATCAAGTACAGCGTGAACGCTGGCATTGTGCAGTCAATCGCAATGACTTTGCCGGCTAAAGGCAGCAAGCGAGCGTGTGCGGTGCTGTCTAAACTGAGCACTCGGTTGATCGCTGTTTCAGCACTGGCAAAAGCAAACTGGCTTAGCATTAGGGTTTGATTCCGCGGTGTAAGGCAACGATACCGCCGGTCATATTGTGGAAGGTCACACGCTCAAAACCTGCTTCACTCATCATGGCTTTTAGCGTGTCTTGATCCGGATGCATGCGAATGGACTCTGCTAAATAGCGGTAACTGTCGGCATCATCAGTGATCAGCTTGCCGGCCAGCGGCATAAACTTGAATGAGTAGGCGTCATAAAATTTAGATAACAGCGGATTACTGGGTTTGGAAAATTCCAGTACCAGTAAACGTCCACCCGGCTTGAGCACGCGCAACATAGAACGCAGCGCATCTTCTTTATGGGTGACATTGCGTAAACCAAAAGCAATGGTCACGACATCAAAATAGTTATCGGGAAAGGGTAGTTTTTCAGCATCGGCTTGGACAAAGCGAATATTGCTGGCGACGCCCTTGTCGAGTAGACGATCGCGACCGACTTTCAGCATTGAAGCGTTAATGTCAGCCAGCACCACTTCACCGCTAGGGCCGACTAAGCTGGAAAACTTACGAGATAAATCACCGGTGCCACCCGCTATATCCAGTACTTTATTACCATGGCGAACTCCCGACAGCTCGATGGTAAAACGCTTCCACAAGCGGTGCATACCACCTGAGAGCACGTCATTCATAATGTCGTAGCGTGCTGCAACTGAATGAAATACTTCAGCAACTTTTTCTGCTTTTTGGCTTTCAGGCACGTTTTTAAAGCCGAAGTGGGTGGTTGGTTCATTACTATTTGACTGATGTGGCTTGCTCATAAAACTTCACCTTAGACAGATTGTTGAGCATTCTAATACCCACAGCGCAGTTTGTCTTGACGCGGGACAGATTCACAGCAATATCATCAGATAGAGCTGTATTGAAATCACACTAAATAGAGTGGCTAGGGAGCCTGATGAGTACAATAATCGTTGAACGAGAGCATCAACTGGGCCGTGCCGGTGCACGTGATAAGGCGCAGGCGTTGGCTGAGCGTCTTGCTGAAAAATATGATGTAACGTATCAGTGGCAGGGTGATACGCTGGTTGTGAGCCGCGCAGGGGCTGAAGGAACAATTGTTGTTGGTGACAGCACGATTTATATCACGCTTAAGCTAGGTGTGCTGTTTTCTGCGCTCAAAGGCAGAATCAAGCATGAGATGGAAGCTGCTTTAGATAAACGCTTGGCATAAAGCAGCAGGCTGCTTGCTGTGCTGACGGTTACAGCATTAAGCGCACAACAGATTCACTGGGGTCGCGCGTTTGTCCGGCTGCACTGAGCTTGTCTAAATAGTCTTGCCAGATTTCGTCCTGCTGCGTGGCCAGACGATATAAGTAATCCCAAGTGTATATGCCCGAGTCATGGCCGTCATCAAAGGTCATTTTTAAGGCGTAATTGCCCGCAGGCTGTATGTGGGTCAATGCAACATTGAGTTTGCCGTATTGCAAGATAGGATTGCCGTGCCCCTGTACTTCGGCAGAGGGTGAGTGCACACGTAAAAACTCAGCAGGCAATGCAAACTGCTGGCCATCAGCATAACCCAGCTCAAGTGTCTTCGAGCCTTTATTGAGTTTGATACGGGTAGGAATCAACATGTCAATCTCGTTTTAAGGTGTTGTGCCAGCACTACGCTGCGCGCTGACACAACAGTATCAAGTTATAAAATATAACGCGACAAATCTTCGTCTTTAGCTAATTCACCGAGGTGCTCATCAACATAAGCAGCATCAATCACTAAAGGGCTGGTGCTGTATTTCTCTGCTAACTGTTCAGCATCGAAAGACACTTCTTCGAGTAAGCGCTCAAGCAGCGTATGCAGACGACGGGCACCAATATTCTCGGTTTTCTCATTGACTTGCCATGCGATCTGAGCAATACGCTCAATGCCACTGGCGTCGAACTCAATATTCAGGCCTTCAGTGGCTAACAGAGCAACATACTGCTCTGTTAATGACGCATCAGGCTCGCTGAGGATGCGTTTGAAGTCATCCGGAGTGAGCGCTTTGAGTTCAACGCGAATCGGTAAGCGGCCCTGTAACTCAGGTACTAAGTCGCTTGGTTTGCTGAGATGGAAGGCGCCGGAAGCGACAAATAGAATGTGATCAGTTTTAACCATGCCCAGCTTGGTGTTGACTGTACAGCCTTCAATTAGTGGCAGTAAATCACGCTGTACACCTTCACGTGAAACATCAGCGCCACCGGTGTTACCGCGCTTGGCAATTTTATCAATTTCATCAAGAAAGACGATGCCGTTCTGCTCAACCGCTTCGAGCGCACGGACTTTAATGTCTTCTTCGTTAACCAGGCGTGCGGCTTCTTCATCAGTAAGCAGCTTTAAGGCAACATCGACACGCAGTTTGCGGCTTTTGGTTTTGCCTTTATTCATACCAGAGAACAAGCTTTGCAGCTGGCTGGTCATTTCTTCCATGCCCGGCGGGGTCATGATTTCCACGCCCATCGGTGCCTCGGCAACTTCGATTTCAATTTCTTTATCGTTAAGTTGGCCTTCGCGCAGACGTTTGCGAAATAACTGGCGCGTACTGGAATCGGTGCGTTGAACTGCATCGTCCGTGCCTGATCGTGCCGGTGGTAATAAAGCGTCAAGTATACGTTCTTCAGCCGCGTCTTCAGCGCGGTTACGCATGCTTTTCATTTCTTGCTCACGCAGCATCTTCACTGCTGAATCGGCTAAGTCGCGGATAATCGACTCAACATCACGACCGACATAGCCCACTTCGGTGAACTTGGTGGCTTCAACTTTAATAAATGGCGCATTGACCAGTTTGGCTAAACGGCGGGCAATTTCGGTTTTACCGACACCTGTCGGGCCAATCATTAAAATATTCTTCGGCGTGACTTCATTGCGCAGCTCTGCAGATAACTGCATACGTCTCCAGCGATTGCGCAAAGCAATGGCTACAGCACGTTTGGCATCATCTTGGCCAACGATATGGCGATTGAGTTCATGCACTATTTGACGGGGTGTCATCGACATAAGGGACTCCGAGGCGCGCTTAAATAGCGCTGTCCTGCTCTTCAATGGTCAAGTTTTGGTTGGTAAATACGCAGATTGTACCAGCGATGTGTAAGGCCTTTTCGGTGATTTCTCGAGCTGACAGGTCACTGTTTTCTATTAAAGCCAGCGCTGCGGCTTGGGCAAAACCACCACCAGAACCCATGGCAATCAGGCCGTGTTCAGGCTCTACCACGTCACCGTTACCAGTAATAATTAAAGATGCGTCTTTGTTGGCTACGGCCAGCATGGCTTCGAGGCGACTGAGTGAGCGGTCGGTACGCCAGTCTTTGGCTAACTCAACCGCAGCGCGGACTAAATGGCCCTGGTGCTTTTCCAGTTGGCCCTCAAAGCGCTCAAATAATGTAAAGGCATCGGCAGTGGCACCGGCAAAACCGGCGAGAACTTCGCCGTGATAGAGGCGACGAACTTTCTTGGCATTGCCTTTCATAACGGTATTGCCAAGCGATACTTGGCCGTCACCACCCATAACGACTTTACCGTTGCGACGAACTGAAACAATAGTGGTCAAGGGAAATTCTCCAGGTTGATGGGCTCAGGCCCTGATCATTAACAGATGGGGGTGCAATGGACAGGCTTCAAGGGTTAGCGCTTAAAGTCGTAGGTTTTCTTGTTTTTTATTGGCTAGTGGCTTGGTGATGTCTGCTAAGAGGGATGTAGATATTTATGTGGGGCGTGCTGCGCTATTGCTGTTGTTCCGTCGATGAACCCATCCAGCGTTCAACTCCGGCGCTACGCCATCCTTGGCTTCGCTCGTCACAGCAACAGCGCAGCACGCGTCAAACAGCGGCGTTGTCAGCACGAGTGTGAGTGTGACTTTGCGAGACTAACAAACAGAGCCTAGTGTTTGATCTTGCTGGAAAGAATAGGCATAAAAATTCTAGCTCACAGCGCAATTTGTCAGCAGCATTTGAGCTTCCAGGTATAAGGAGGCATGAATAAATCTAGCTCACAACACAGATAGTCAACACGTGCCTCGCTAGTGAAGCGGCAAGCGCAGCCATGGATGGCGCAGCGCCCGAATCGAGCCGGGAGGGCTCGTTGAGGGAAGAGCTGCACTAGCGAGGAACGTTATGCCACGGACTGCTGTTATAAGGACTCAAACAAGCGAATTAACGTCCGGTGCGCTGTTGCAGCAATAAATTATTAAACCCATTGTTGGCTAATTGCTTCTGCGCGACACCCAGCTGCTCGCGACTGACAAAGGGGCCAACCAAGACACGGTGCCAGGTTTTATCAGACACTTGCCCCGACTCAATATGCACGTCTTGACCGCTGAGTAGTAATTGCGCACGCACGCTTTCAGCTTTTGCGCGATCAGGAAAAGAACCTGCTTGCAGATAAAACTGGGTTTTTGCTTCGGGTTTTACCACAGGTGCTGGCGGCGTTTTGCCGTCAAGAATCGCTTGAGCGCGTACCGCGTCAGCTTTTTTAGCTGCCTCAACCTCAGATTGTGTTGCCGGTGGTGGCGTTTTTTCAGGTAACGCCTCCGGCGGCACAATCACCTCGGATTCAGACAGCAGCGTGTAAAACTCAAATTTTGGCTTGCTGGCAGAGGTGTTTTTTTTTGGCTTGGCGACCGGTTTCTTTTTTTCGGCAGCTGCTTGCTCTCGTTTAATTGCATCATTACCGGGTTCAAGCTGAAACAATGACATTACAAAGACACCGACGATCAAACCGGTAATCACCCAAACTAATGGGTGTATAGGTTTTTTCGTAGATGCTTGCGCGCGGCTTGCGCCTCTTTTTGCTGCCGCTTTTTTACGTGCCGCCATGTTACATACGCTCCAACGTCTTTAAACCAAGCAGCTCAAGGCCTTGCTTGAGCGTGCGGCCGGTGAGTGCAGCCAAGCGCAAGCGGCTATTACGAGTGGCTTGATCCTCTGCTGATAAAATAGGGCAGTGTTCATAGAAGCTGGAAAATTGACCGGCCAACTCATACAAATAGGTACAAAGGATGTGCGGCGTGCCTTTTTCGGCAATGTTGTATAGCACTTCACTGAAACGTTGCAGGGTCGCGCCAAGTGCTTGTTCAGCCTCGCTGTTGAGCGTGATCTGGCCTGGTACGACGCCATTCATATCCAGCTCAGCACGCCTAAATACGCTGGCGACACGGGTGTAGGCGTAGAGTAAGTACGGCGCGGTATTGCCTTCAAAGCTGAGCATGTGCTCGAAGTTAAACGAGTAATCACTGCTGCGATGCTTACTCAGGTCAGCATACTTCACCGCACCAATCCCTACCGCTTGGGCAATACTCTGCAGTTCACTTTCGGCCAGCTCTGGGTTTTTCTCTTTAACCAGTGCATAGGCGCGTTGTTCAGCTTCATTGAGCAGATCAACAAGTTTTACTGTACCGCCATCGCGGGTTTTAAACGGGCGACCATCAGGGCCGTTCATGGTGCCAAAGCCCATGTGCTCCAGCTGCATGTCTGCGCTAACAAAACCAGCACGGCGTGCGACAGCAAAGACCATCTGAAAGTGCAGGGCTTGGCGCTGATCAACAAAATATAGGGCGCGGTCTGCCTGCAGGGTTTGGCTGCGATAGCGCATTGCAGCTAAATCAGTAGTGGCATATAAGTAACCGCCGCCTGCTTTTTGCACAATCACCGGTAATGGCTTGTCTTCGGCGTTTTTAAACTCATCTAAAAACACACATTGCGCGCCATCGCTTTCGGTGAGCAGGCCCTTGTCGCGCAAACTCTCGACAATATTAGCTAATTCAGCGTTGTACGAGCTTTCACCGCGTACATCGCGCATGTCGAGTTTGACCCCGAGGCGATCATACAATTCTTGGCAATGGCTCAGCGAAACATCGTTAAACTGCTGCCATAAACGCAAGCACTCAGGATCGCCGGCTTGCAGTTTCACCACGAGGGCGCGGGCATGCTCAGCAAACTCAGGGGACTCATCAAAGCGCTGTTTGGCGGCACGGTAAAACTCTTCTAAATCTGCCAGCTGGGTTTCTTGTGCGCTGGGGTTTTCTTGCAGATACGCCAGCAGCATTCCGAACTGTGTGCCCCAGTCGCCAACGTGGTTTTGGCGAATCACATCATGGCCTAACAACTCTAAAACACGGGCGACCGCATCGCCAATAATGGTTGAGCGCAAATGGCCAACGTGCATTTCTTTGGCTAGATTGGGTGAGGATAAATCCACCACGATGCGCTGTGCTGGCTGCTGTTGCGCGACGCCAATCTGTGCATCGTTTAAGGCATTATCCAAGCGTTGCGCAAGGGCTGCATGGTTTTGGAAAAAGTTTAAAAAACCAGGGCCGGCAATTGCTACTTCACTGACTTGCGAATCATCCGGCAGTGCTTTAATCAGCAACTCAGCTAAATCACGTGGTTTCATGTTTGCAGGTTTTGCCAGCATCATGGCGATATTACTGGCGAAATCACCGTGGGATTTATCCCGCGTGTTTTCCACTTGAATAGTAGGCGTAAGCCCTTCAGGAAGGATGCCTTCGTTGGTCAGTTGATTGACTGCGTGCTGAATCAGAGTGCGGATACTGTCTTTCATAATCTCTCTTAACGAAGGCGAATCGCGGATAAGGGCTCAATAATCGATCTATTATCGACGCCCTGCACCTTAGCTTCAAGCGCCATGCGTTTTAGGCTGTGGTTTAAAATAAATCGTTGGGGTCAACATCCAGTGACCAACGGCTTTGCCACGCACTGGTAAGGTTTTCTAAGTTACTCGATAAAGGTGTAAGCAAACGGTGTAATTGTGCGCGGCTGTTGGCTTGCACTAACAATTGCGCACGGTAACGGCCGGCGCGGCGCTCCATGGGCGAGGTGATCGGGCCTAATAATTCCACACCTTCAAGCTTGAGCTGCTCCAGCAGTTGTTCAGCAATACTGTAGGCATCTTCTAAAAAGGCGTCAGCATGCTCGGCTTTTAAGGCATCGGCGCGCAGTAGGGCTAAATGACTGAATGGCGGCAAGCCGGTGGCACGGCGCTCGCTCAGCGCTTGCTCGGCAAAGGCAAAATACCCCTGTTCGCTGAGCTGCACTAATAAAGGATGATCGGCTAGCTGGCTTTGAATAATCACGCGGCCTGGGTCACCGGCGCGACCGGCGCGACCGGCCACTTGCGTGATCAATTGCGCCATACGCTCGCTGGCGCGAAAGTCTGCAGAAAATAAACCACCGTCAGCATTTAAAATCGCCACCAAAGTTACCCGTGGAAAGTGATGCCCCTTGGCGAGCATCTGCGTACCCACCATAATGCAGGGCTCGCCGCTGCCAATGGTGCTGAGCAAGGCATCCATCGAGCCTTTGCGTGTGGTGCTGTCGCGGTCAATGCGCAGCACTGGCGTATCAGGGAATAAAATTTGTAGCCGCTCTTCCGCACGTTCAGTGCCAGCACCAATCGGACGCAAATCGACTTTGCTGCAGCTGGGGCAGTTGTGCGGGCGCGCTTCGCTATGGCCACAGTGGTGGCAGCGCAATTCGTTATAGCGCTGATGAAAAGTTAGGCGCGCATCACATTCGTTGCATTGGCTCATCCAGCCACAGTCGTTGCACATCAAGACTGGGGCAAAACCGCGGCGATTAAGAAAGACTAAAACTTGCTGACCAGCCTCTAGGGTTTTACGCATTTCTTTTTGCAGCGGCGCACTGATCCCAGAGTCCAGCGGCAGGCTGCGTACATCTAGGCGAATAAATTTAGGCTGACTAGCACCACCAGCGCGCTTGGTTAGGCGCAGCAAAGCAAAACGACCGCTGTGGGCATTATGTAAGCTTTCTAAGCAGGGCGTGGCCGAGCCCAAAACAATCGGCACATTGGCGGCACGGGCACGCACCAAAGCAAGGTCACGGGCATGATAGCGCAGGCCTTCTTGCTGCTTATAGGAGGCATCGTGTTCTTCATCAATAATGATCAAGCCGAGCTTGCTCAGCGGGGTAAACAGCGCTGAACGTGTGCCAATAATAATATCGGCATGCCCAGAGCGCGCAGCCAGCCACGCTTCTAAGCGGTCGCGGTCATTAACGTTAGAGTGCAATAAAGCAATACGTGCATTAAAGCGTTTAGTAAAACGCTCAAGGGTCTGGGGGCCTAGGTTGATTTCTGGAATCAGCACCAGCACTTGCTTGCCTGCCGCCAGCACCTCACGAATCAGCTGCAAATACACTTCAGTTTTACCGCTGCCAGTCACCCCAGCCAACAAGTAGGCTTTGAAAGTTTGGTTATTGGCATGGATGGCATTAAAAGCGGCTTGCTGCTCATCATTGAGCGGCAGTTCGGGCTGAGCAAGGCTGGGGGCTTTATGTGCTGAATCTTGTAATTGGCGTATCTGCTGGGTGACCAAGCCTTTTTTATGTAACGCGTTGATACTGTCTTTGCCGATCGTGAAGTGCTCAAGACGCTCATGGGCAATGCCTTGGCTGTGTTGCGCTAAGACCTTTAGCGCTTGCAGCTGCTTGGGTGCGCGAGTTAACAGCGGGTCTTCAAGATTGAGTGGCAGCTTAGCCAGCCACATTTTTTGCTGGCGCGCCTCAGCCGGTTCGCCTTGGCGCAATAAAGTCGGTAGCGCCCAGCTAAAGGTGTCGCCCAAGCTGTGCTGATAATACTGCGCGGCCCACAGGCACAAACGCATGATGCTCGGCGGCAATAAAGGCTGTTGATCCAAAAGCTCCAACGCATCTTTAATTTTGTTATCTGGAACTGTGGTGGTGTTGGCAGTTTCAACCAAAATGCCGATCAATTCACGTCGGCCAAAAGGCACGCGCACGCGCACTCCCGGTTGCCATGCTGCAACCGCCACCTGCGCTGGTGCACGGTAATCAAACAAGCGGCGCAACGGCGATGGCAAAGCAATACGTAAATAGAGTTCAGACACGCGAGCATCCCTAAGATTGATGGCGTTATCTTAGCGCATCAGCTGGGAAGTTGCTTATAGGGGGAAAGAGTGCATGTAGAGTTGTTTAGCAAAAGGTTATTTGTGCGTCAGGCAAGCATAAGTGTCTTGGTATCTGTATAGAAAGCGCGTATGAGTAAGTCGTCGCACTCGCTTGTGGTTTTTCATAGGTGTGTCTCTGCCTGATGATGCTCATATCGCATCTGGCCGTTATTTCTTGCGATAACCTGCTAGATTAAAAGTTGGCCGTTCATTTAAATTAAAAGGTGATCCTGATGAAGATAAATATCCAGATGGAAGTGACTCCAGAAGAATTCAGAAAAGTAATGGGGCTGCCGGATGTTGAGCCCATGCAAAAGGAATTGATGGCAAAAATGCAGGAAAAAATGAATACCTATGTCGATGAAATGAGCGATCCTGAGGTGTTTATGAGGCGCATCATGCCAATGGGCATGCAAGGTATGGAACAGGTTCAGGAGTTCTTTTCCCGCTTTGCTCATATGGCTGCAGATAAAAAAGACGACAAAGCTGAGGGTAGCTAAGCTACTTAAGCTGCAAGGCTGTCATCAAGTGACTGAGAACTCCTAGCGACCTCATGCTACTCGGACACGCTGTTCTTAATTTCAGTGCTGTTGCTGTTTACATTAGCTCCAGCACCTAAGGCAATTTGTAGTCGTGCCCAGTCAGCAGACAGGTCCCGCAGTGCAGCAGCGTAGGCTAAGCGTGCGCTGTTCAGATAACGGTCGGTGTCTAATACGTCCAGTAAGGTCATCACCCCCACTTGATAGGTCTGCATGGATAAATCATATGCCCGAGTGTATGCGTTGACTGATTTGCGCAATAAATCGACTTTGTGACGATCCCGCAGCCAAGCACTGTTGGCGGATTGCACATCTTCCACAGCTGTCAGCACAGTTTGCTGATAAATAATGAACGCCTCGCGGGCTTCAGCTGCGGCTTGATCTTGGCTCGCTGCCAGTGCGCCCTGATTAAAAATGGGCAGGGTGATGACCGGACCAAAGCTCCAAGCATTATTATCGCTGCTGATGGTGCCGGTTAAAGAGAGTGACGGCAGACGCGCCGCGGTGGCGACGCCAATCTTTGCATAAGCGACCCGTAAACGCTGCTCAGCTGCACGCACATCCGGTCGGTTGCGTAGCAAGTCGGCCGGGACTCCAGCTTGATAGGGTGTCTCCAAGTTAAGCCCAAGCAGAGCACTGACCGTGGGTGCCGAGGCTTGCATGTCGGCCAGCAAGGGGCCCGCGGGCTCGCCCAGCAAAGTGGCAATGGCGTAGATCTGCGCCAGGAAGCTGGCGTTGAGGTCGGGGATGTCAGCCTGCGCATTGAACAGCAGTGCTGTTACTTGTTCTTCTTCAAGTTCGGTCGCGCTGCCCACCGCACGCTGGCGTTGGGTTATTGTTAGTGTTTGTTCGCGGGAGTCAATGGCTTGCTCGGTCATGAGCATGGCGTATTGGTAATAGCGTGCGTTGACATAAGCGTTCACCAGTGCAGACAAATAGGCTAGACGCGCCGTTTGACTGTCGTTGACTACGGCCAATAAATTGGCCAGAGCCGCCTCACGTTCGCGGCGAATGCCGCCGAATAAATCGATGGCAAGATTGCCAGACAGGCCAGCGCTGTCATTGCTAACAGTCGCGCTGCCGTCAGCGCCTGCGCGAGTCGAGCTTGCCGTCAGGTCGCCACTGATGGCGGCGTGAATACCTGTGCCTCTAAGGGCTGCCTGCGCCGCGCTAATACGCTCAAGAGAGGCGGCAATGTCCAAGTTACTGTCCAGCCCTTGAGTCACCCAAGCGTTAAGAACCGGATCGTTAAAATGCTCCCACCAGCGCAGGGTAGCGGTACGCTGCAATGACTCTGGGTGGATCACCTCTAGGTAGCCCTGCTGGATATCTAGCTCAGGGGGTTGGTAATTCGGCCCCACGGTACAGCCAACTAAGGCAAGCAGGGTGCAGGCGCTAATAATCACTCGGCCCATTGTTTTATGCATCATCCGCGGCTTCCTCAGACGCTGTGCCATAGCGAACTTTAAATATAATTTGCACCGCCACTAACAGCGCTGGGATCATAAAAATACCGGCAAAAGTTGCTGCGAGCATTCCGCCGAACACTGCCGTACCCACTGCGTTTTGCGCACCTGAACCTGCGCCTGCCGCCCAGACTAGGGGCATCACCCCCAAAATAAAGGTTAAGGCGGTCATCAAAATAGGGCGCAAGCGCTGACGGCAGGCTTCCATGGTTGCTGCTAAAAAATCCATGCCTTGCTTTTGCAAGTCCACGGAAAACTCTACAATTAAAATAGCATTTTTGGCGGCCAAACCAATGGTGGCCAGCATACCTACTTTAAAATACACATCGTTAGCTTGGCTAAATAGCAGGGCACCCGCCAAAGCACCAAGCACGCCCAAAGGTATCACCAGCATGATGGCCACAGGGATACTCCAGCTTTCATATAAAGCGGCTAGAGCTAAAAACACCACTAAGACAGAAATGGCGTACAAAAAAGGCGCCTGTGCACCGGATAACCGTTCCTGTAAAGAAATCCCTGTCCAGGCCACTGCATAGCCACCGTCCATTTGTTTAGTAAGCTCTTCCATGGCTAACATCGCAGCACCTGAGCTGACCCCTGCAGCCGGTGAACCGGTTATTTCTACTGCGAGGACGCCGCCGTAGCGATCCAATGATGAAGGCACTTTTTCCCAACTGATGCTGGTAAAGGCATCAAAAGGGACCATCTCGCCATTGCTGTTGATGGCGTGCCAGTGCTCAAGGTCTTCTGGTTGCATACGGTATGCGGCTTCTGCTTGCACGATCACCGGTTTGAGTTCTGAGTTCATTTCAAAATCGTTGACATCGCGGCCAGAGAAAATCACCGATAACATGTTATTGATGTCGGGCAGAGCAATCCCAAAAGAAGCGGCTTTTTGCTGGTCTATATCAATCCGCATTGCCGTCTTGGTTTGGTCTTGGGTGCCGCGCAAACTGGTCACTCGGCCGTCTTGATTGGCCATTGCCACCAAGTTTTGGCTGGCTTGCAGTAATGCGCTTTGGCCGTTATTGGCTTGATCCAGTAAATACATGCTGAAGCCACCGGTGTTACCCATGCCGGGGATGGCGGGCGGTTGCAACATAAACACCTGACCTAAGCGGTTGTGGGTTCTAAAATAGTGATTGGCGCGTTGGATCACCGCAGCGGCCGACAAGTCGGGTCGACCGGACCGCTCGGCAAGCTCGGTCATACGCGCAAATAAGATCGCCACGTTCTGCCCACTGCCACCAAAAGTAAAGCCCACAGAGGCAAACACCGAGACAATGGCCTCAGACTCGGTTTCTAATAGATGGTCTTCAATCATGTTAACCACAGAAAGGGTTTGTTCAGTGGTGCTGCCCTCAGGCAGGGTGATCATTGCCATGAGCACGCCTTGGTCCTCTGTGGGTAAAAAAGAGCTGGGTATGACTTTAAAAAGCATGACAATGCCCAGCCCGACTGTCGCCAACACGGCCAGTGATAATAAAGCGCGGCGCAAGAAAGCCTTAGTAAAGGCCAGATAACGATTTTGCGCAGATTTGAAATGACGGTTAAACCACGCCGGGTAAAAGAAGCGGCTCGGCGTCTTGCTGGGTGGCTGGAGAAAGCTGGCGCACATCGCCGGTGTTAGAATAAGCGCCACCAGTGTTGATAAGGCAATGGCCGACATAATGGTCACAGAAAATTGCCGATAAATCACTCCAGTACTGCCACCGAAAAAGGCCATCGGCAAAAACACCGCAATAATTACCAAGGTGGTGCCAATCAAAGCGCCGGTAATCTGCCCCATGCATTTGCGGGTAGCTTCCAGAGGCGACAAACTGTCTTCTTCCATAATGCGCTGAACGTTTTCGACCACGACAATGGCATCGTCGACCAGCATGCCGATCGCCAAGACCATGGCGAACATGGTTAAGGTGTTAATAGAAAACCCCACGGCGGCTAATACCCCAAAGGTACCCATGAGTACCACAGGGACGGCCATGGTTGGAATGAGGGTGGCCCGCCAGCTGTGTAAAAAGGCAAACAGTACAATAAACACCAGGGCAATGGCTTGGATAATACTGATCACCACTTGCTTAATGGAGGCTTCCACAAAAGGCGCTGTGTCATAGGGAAACTCCACCGTAACACCCTCAGGCAGGGAGTTTTCTAAGCCGGCAAGGACTGCTCGTACTGCTTTGGAGGTGTCTACCGCATTGGCTCCGGTGGCTAATGTCACGCCAAAGCCGGCGGCGTTATTGCGATTATAGCGTGCATCAGTACCGTAAATTTCCTGGCCCAGCTCTACCCGAGCAAGATCAGCCAGACGCACTGTGGCGCCATCGCTTTCTGTTTTTAATAGGATGTTGCGAAACTCATCCACTGTGCTCAGCTGGCTTTGCGCAGTGATGTCCACGTTAAATTGCTGCCCTTCAATATAGGGCGTATTGCCGAGCACACCCACAGCAACAGTGGTGTTTTGCGATTCAATGGCAGCAATAATATCAGCGCTGGTTAATGCGTATTTGGCCAGTTTAAAAGGGTCCAGCCAGACGCGCATCGCATAGCCCGAGCCAAACTGGTTAATCGACCCCACCCCCGGTGTGCGTTGCACTGGGTTTTTGACGATGTTTTCAAACAGATCGGCTAGTTCGACGGAGTTATAGCGGCCATCTTCGCTGGTTAAATTACCCACCAGTAAAATCGATGACGTAGAGCGGCTTACCGTTACCCCGTTGTCTTGCACAAGTCGGGGCAATTGGTTGGTCACCCGCTGAATTTTATTTTGTACATCCACCTGAGCATCATTGGCATTCGCCGCTTCATCGAAGACGATGCGGATGGAGGATGAACCCCGGGTCGAAGATGAGGTGATATACAGCATGTCATCCAGCCCAGTTAGCGCATCTTCCAAAATGGTGGTCACTGAGTTTTGTACCGCTTCCGCTGAGGCACCGCTGTAGCTGGCATTCACCCGAATGGTAGTGGGAGCAACATCGGGGTACTGGGCGACGGGCAAGGTGGCAATCCCCAGAACACCGGTCAGCATGGTGATAATAGCCAGTACCCAAGCAAATACCGGGCGACTGATAAAAAATTGAGCCATAGAAATTGCTTACCTTGAAATAATTGTAGCGCTGGTTAATGGCGGCGCAGTGCTAACGGCTAAAGTGCGGCGCTGGGCTCCAGAACTGGTTCTGCAGGGGCTTGTTCTATCACCACGCCTTTGTCGTTGATGATAACCGCAACGGGTTGAATGGCTGTGCCTTCTTGCAGGTTATCAATATTATCCACCAGAACTGGCACTGCGCCTTGCAGACCTTGCTCTATAACCCAAGCATTGTTGTGGGTGCCGGTGGCGATCAGGCTTAGTTTCTTCGCGGCCTGTTGCTCATCAAGGGTCCAAATAGTAAGGGTGCCATCGGGCTCGGCCTTAGCCGCAAGCTGTGGAATACGGTAAGCATTCAATTGACCCAAGGTTAGATTGACCCGCACAAACATGCCCGGCAGTATCAGCTGTTCAGGGTTAGCAAATTTTACCCGTACCCTGAGCGTGCCGGTACTGGCAGACACCTTGCGACCGACACTTTCTACTGTGCCACGGGTGGCGTATTGCTCGCCGTTTTCCAGTATTAAATATGCATCAATTTCCGCGCCCTGGCTGAATTCGCCAGAGTCGATACGTTTACGCATCTCTAGCATTCTCACGCTGGCTTCGGAGAGGTCTATGTAAATTGGGTCCAGACGGGTGACTGTGGTGAGCACATCGGCTTGGCCAGCGGTCACTAAATCACCAATAGAAACCTGTGCGGTCTCGACGATACCGCTAATCGGGCTGACGATATTGGTGCGCTGCAGTTGGATTTCAGCGGTGCGCAGATCGGCTTGCGCAACAGATACGGCTGCTTGGGCCTGACGCAAATCAGTGCGGGCCATATCCACTTGGGCTTGGGTAACGCCGGTGCCTGCCAATTGTTGGTAACGATAAAAATTTTCCTGCGCTGAGGGTACAGCAGCCTGAGCACTGTCCAGTGCTGCACGGGCTGCTTCCAACGCGGCTTGATAAGAGTCTTGTTCAATTTGAAACAGCAGGTCGCCTTTTTCTACCCTGGTGCCGGCCCGATACAAAATATCGGTAATCACCCCGTCTACTAAAGGTCGAATGGTGGCATCGTCTTCCGCTAGGGCCTGCCCGGACAGGGTGACGGTTAAAGGGACCGGTTCAGGCTTAACGGTGATCACCCCTGCTGGCTGCGCCATGGGCATTTGCCCACCGCCAGCTGGCCCGTTCTGCGCCATGACGGGGTTCGCGATAAACATCACGCTCAGGGTACAGGCTATAAAGAGTTTGATCATCCGGTTTTCCGCTTAAAGTTTCAGTTAAAGGCTGTTTTAAGCTCAGAATACCAGCAGGGGATACAGCATGTATTTAAAATCAGTGTACTCAATCCCCCTTAAGGTCTAAAATCCCGAGCACATAATGTTGAAACCATTTAACGGGCGGGCACTTGTGCCCGCGATTAGAGGCCGTGGGCATAAATGCCCACCCTACTTTTTGCTTATAGCGTTTTTCTATACAAATCCAGTTCGATCTCATAGCTGGGCTCAGGCTTCTTGAACAGGTACTCGCCATTGCGGATCGAGGCCAACACATCAGCGCGCTGGCGCACGGCTTCAAAGGGGCTGTCGGCATCCAACACCAAGAAGTTGGCGGGTTTACCCACCTCCACACCGTACTGATCTTCAACATTTAAGGTTTTCGCACCATTAAAGGTAATCAAGTCCAGACAGGTTTCCAGCTGCGCCATGGACATGGTTTGTGCCATGTGAATGCCGTTGTCCAAGATATTCATCAGGTTACCGTTACCGGCTGGGTACCAAGGGTCGCTGATAGAGTCCTGACCAAAGCACACGTTAATGCCGCTCTCCCAAAATTCTTTGACCCGAGTCATGCCGCGGCGCTTGGGGTAGGTGTCTTGGCGGCCTTGCAGGTAGGCGTTTTCCGTCGGTAAAGCAATAAAGTTCAAGCCAGACTTTTGGAACAAGCCCATCATGCGAAACGCATAGGCGTTGTCTGCGGAACCGAATGAGCAGGTGTGGCTGGCGGCAGTGCGGCTACCAATGCCTTCGCTCATGGCGAGGGCGTTGAGCAGTTCCACAAAACGGCTCATCACATCATCGGTTTCATCACAGTGCACGTCGATCAGCTTGTCGTATTTCATCGCCAGTTCAACGGTTCTGTGGATGGACTTTTCACCAATCTCCCGGGCCCATTCAAAATGGGGGATACTGCCCACAGCGTCAGCACCCATTTTTAGCGCTTCTTCCACCATTTCGTCACCGCCTTTATAGGCGTACATGCCTTCTTGGGGGAAAGCGACAATCTGAATGGTGACGTTGTCTTTTAATTCCTCACGCACTTCCAACATGGCTTTCAAACCAGTGAGGTTGGGGTCACAGACATCAATATGGGTGCGGATAAATTGCACACCCTTGGAGACTTCTTCTTGAATGCCTTTTAAAGCGCGCTGTTTAGCATCAGCAAAGGTTTGGTTGCTTTTAATATCATGCCAGCGGGCAATGCCTTCAAATAGAGTGCCACTATCGTTCTTGGCTCCAGCTTGCTGGCCGGTGTACACATAGTCCAAGTGCAGGTGCGCGTCCACGTAGGGTGGCACCACTAGGCGGCCTTTAAGGTCAATCACCTCACCGGCTTCAGGCAAATTGCTGCCAATGGCTTTAATCACACCTTTATCGACCAAAATTTCAGTGGCGTCGCTGTTGCGATAAATGTTGGCGTTAATAAATTTTTTCATTACACACTCCTTACCGAGAATCTACTAAGAGCTCAGGGTTTTTTGTGCCATAAAAGCAATCGCTATGGCTGGGATGAAACAAAGAATAGACAAGTAAACAATTCCGAGCACGCCCACGTTGGTCATGTGGGTGAGAATGAGTCCGCCGAGCCAAGTGGCAATCATGATGGAGAAGTTAAACACACTGGATTGCACAGAAGTGGCCACGGCTTTGGCTTCTTCTACTTGCTTGCTGACCGCCGCTTGATACATGGTCACCAGTGGCCCAAAGGCCAGTCCCCAGAGGAAGAAAGCCACATGGGACACACCGTTAGTGCCGCCAAGCACGACAAACATCAGCATCGCGCCCACACCGCAGGCCAGCATGGCAACGATTAAACCGCGCAAATGGCTGTCAATGATTTTCGCCGATAAAACCACGGACAGCACCGAGCCGATGCCGAAAATTAACAACGCTAAACTGATGCCGCCGACGAACTCCAGCGTCTCAACCAGCAGAGTGATATAGGTGTAGGTACTGTAGTGGGCTACCACCGATAGAAAGGTCAGTAGCAGGACGATTAACACCGTGGGCATTTTTAACATGGCCAGCGGTGAGTTGCTTTGGGTAAGCTTTTCACCTTTGACTGAAGGCAGGTATTTCATGGCCAGCAGCGCAATGGAGGCACCCATCACACCGAGCAATAAGAACACCGTGCGCCAGCCAATCTGCGTGCCGATAAAGGTCATAAAAGGCAAGCCGAGGCTGACCCCAAAGGTATTACCGGCCATGATGATGGTAATGGCGCGACCGTGCATGTTTTCTGGCACCAGTGCGGTGCCGTAGGCAGCAATCATCGGCCACATAATACCGGCACAGATACCGCCGAGAATGCGCATAGCAACGATAAGGGCGTAGGACGAGGTGATGCCCACCACGATATTTGAAACGGTAAAGCCGGCCAGCAAGGCCAGTAACAGAATTTTGCGGTTGACCCATAAGGTCATGCTGATCAGTGGGATGGCAAACAGCGCCGAGGCCAGTGCATAGATGCCCACCAAAAAGCCCACTTGGGTTTGCTCAATGCCCAGCCCTTCGGTCATTTGCGGCAAGATGCCAGACGGCACCAGCTCCGACAAAATACCCACAAAGGTGACGCTGGCCATCAGGCCAAATACAAACCAAGACATGTAGTTCTGCCCATTAGGGCTGTTTTTTGCAAGATTGGACATGCTTACTCCGAATTAATCATAGCGTGCGCAAGGCCATGCAGTGCCGTGCAGCGAGTAACATGCTCATTTTTCGACCGAAGCCGTCGTGAAGAAGTTAGAGTGCGCAGGTGTCGCGTCAAAGACAGTGCGAGATGGCACTCTAGAGTGGAAATGATCATTAGCAAGCTAACGAAGTATAGTTATATCTAAGACAGATCTTTAATGTTTTTGCAAGCACATATTGGTTAGTGATGGGTTCTGAATGCTTGAATTGCCGGCAGAGTCGCTTATTTAGTGGCTTTAGGACGGTTGTATGGAGAGCGCCGTGCAGCTGCTTTTCGCCTGCGCGGTGCTTTGCCGTGGCCTTTTAGCCCTGCAAAATGAATGCGCCCTACGTGTTGAATCAGGTTGTTTAATCCTTCCAACATGGGGTTCATAAACTGGTTATAGCTCATGCGTTTTTCCGCAATGGCTTCCAGCTGGGATTCCCAGTGGGCGGTCATATCCGGCAAAACCATGGTCTCAGGCAGAGCCAAGATTAAACGGCGGCCCACTTCAGTGGCATGGATTTCTTTGCCCTGCTTTGTCAGAAAGCCACGCTTAAACAGCAGTTCAATAATGCCTGCACGGGTGGCTTCGGTGCCAAGACCATCGGTTTCGCGCAGTACCTTTTTAATCTCAGGGTCCGACACATAACGGGCAATGCCAGTCATCGCCGCCAGCAAAGTGGCGTCAGTGAAATGCTTGGGTGGACTGGTTTGTTTTTCATCCAGTCGGCCATCGATGCACTGCACGGTTTCGCCTTTACTTACGTTAGGTAGTTGGGTGGCAGAGAACTCTGAATCTTCAGTGCCGGCTTTACGCTCTGGCAATAGCGCTTTCCAGCCTTTATGCAGCACTTCTTTTTGCCGGCTGATAAATAGGCCACCGCTCACTTCGGTATCAATTTGCTTTTCTTGGTAGGTAAAGGCCGGGTAAAACTGCATCAGGTATTGGCGCGCCACCAGCTCATATATTTTTTGTTCATCGGCAGTCAAGCGGCTGGCATCCATGGCGCGGCTGGTGGGGATAATCGCGTGGTGCGCGCCGACTTTGCCATCATCCCAGGCTTTGGACTTCAGCGATAAATCAGCATTTGTAACGGCTGCAGCCAACGTCGGACTGGTGTGCGCAATGGCCTGAGTGACCGAATCCTTATCGAGATAGTGGCCTTGCGGTATGTAACGGCAATCTGAGCGTGGATAGGTGATCAGCTTGTGGGTTTCATAAAGCCTCTGGCAAATATCCAGTGTTTTTTGCGCATTAAAATTAAAGCGCTTGGAGGCGTCGATTTGTAATGAAGATAAATTATAGGACAGGGGTGCGGCTTGTTTTTTCACGCTTTCAGTGACGGTACGCACCTGTCCAGATTGGTTGAGGACTTTTTTCAGCACTGTTTCTGCAAGCTTTTTAAGTAACACGCGGCCGTCTTCATCCATATAGGCTTCGCAGGCGGCACTGGGTTTCCACTTGGCGCTATAGGTCTGTTTGTTATCAGTTTGCAGCGTTATAAACACATCATAGAATGGCTTAGTAATAAAGTTTTCAATCTCGATATCACGGTGCACCACCAAGCCCAATAGCGGCGTTTGCACGCGACCGACCGAGAGCACGCCCTGATAACCTGATGCTTGTCCCTGCAAAGTACAGAGTCGTGTCATGTTAATTCCATACAGCCAGTCAGCGCGGGCGCGCGCCAGTGCTGAAGTAGCCAGCGCAATAAAGTCGATATTGCGGCGCATATTATTGAGTGAACGTGTGATCGCAGCGGGGTTCATGTCACTGATCAAGCAGCGCTGCGTAGCCATACGTTTGGCTTTAGAGACGCCACTGTAATTAATCACCTCATCAACCAGAATCTGCCCAACTCTATCCGGATCGCCCATATTGACCAGCACATCGGCTTGCTTAATCAGTTTTTTTACCACGCTAAGCTGCTTACGAGTGGCCGGTTTAACTTGATGCTTCCATTCGCTTGGGATGATGGGTAAATGCGCTTTGTGCCACTTTTTATAGTCGGGATTGTAGGCTTCGGGTTCTGCTTGCTCAAGTAAATGGCCGATGCACCAGGTCACCACATCGCCGTTGCCGACTGTAATGAAACCATCGCCGGATTTATGCGGCTTGGGTAAAACGGCGGCAACTGCTCGACCGACGCTGGGCTTTTCAGCTATGTATAAAATCACTTGGTTTTCTCACTGATAAGGGCGACATCACGCAAAATGGCACCAGTCTATTGATCAGGCTGCTTTTTTCTAACTATAGCTGCATTTTCAGCTTTGTCTTGGTGGGTGCAGTCAGGCGTTTTAGGTGCAGTAGCGAATACAGTAGTGAATAAAGAGGTGGAAAAGGATATCGCTGCAGCACATTCGCCAACCCGCTATCATAGCGGCAACCCAACTCAAATACGGGCAAACGCATGAATATCATCAACCAATGCATCAGCTTTGCGCAAAACGATCCAGACATCGCGGTGCTTTGGTTATACGGCTCGCAAGCAAAAGGTACGGCCAGCGCGCACAGTGATTATGACTTTGCCATTGCCTTTAGTGTGTTTAAAAAAGACCCTTGGCAACAGCGCTTGCGCCCAGAGCTACTGGCCGAAAAGTGGGCAGAACAGCTGGGTGTGCCGAGTCAAAAAATCTCCATTGTCGATATCAACCAGATACCCTTGCCGCTGGCATTTAGCATCATCAGTAGCGGTAAAGTAGTGTTGAGCAAAAACACAATGCGACTGATAAAAGAAGAGCAGCGCATCAGCTCAATGTGGGAAATCGACTATCAATACCACAGGCGACACTATGGATGACATATATAGGTATGCAATGCAGGAGCAGATTGCTGCTCTTGAAGAAGAACTTCAGGAAATCGAGCGCCTTTTACAGCAGCATGAGCACATGCCAACATTGCTGTATCGGGCGCTTGAGCGTTGCATGCAGCTTCTGATAGAGGCCTGCATTGGTATCGCAAAGCAAACCCTGAAAGGCCAAAACCAGCATGTGCCCAGTGAAGCGCGGCAGGTGCTCGAAAAGCTCAAAGCCGAAGGGTTGGACTCTAGCGGCATTCCTTGGCGTCAAGTGATTGGTATGCGAAATGCGATTGTGCATGACTACCTCAATCTTGACCGCGACCTTGTCGCTGATGTCATCCGTCAAGGGCACTACAAAGCTTTGTTAGCATTCGCTAAAGAAAAACTCAACGCGCCTTAATTAACTCGCATTGACGCAAATCCGGTTGGCCTAACAGCGCCTTGCATGATATGAATGAATGCATGGTTTTAATGAATCAGGAGAAGCATTATGAGTAAAAAAGTAGCGATCATTTTATCTGGATGCGGTGTTTTCGATGGTGCAGAAATTAACGAAACCGTGCTGACTGCGTTGAGCTTGGATCAGCAGGGCGCGCAGGTTGAGTATTTTGCGCCAGATATTACCCAGCACCATGTGCTCAATCACCAGACCGGTGAAGAAATGCCTGAGCAGCGCAACGTGTTGGTGGAATCTGGGCGCATTACCCGTGGCAAATCCCGTGATATACGTGAGCTAAAAGCAGCAGATTTTGATGCGGTGATTTTGCCCGGTGGCTTTGGCGTGGCGAAAAACCTGTCGGACTTTGCCAGCGCTGGCGCAGATTGTACGGTGCAAGCCGATACGCTGCAGGCGATTGTGCAGTTTAAAGAGGCGAAAAAACCGGTCGGTTTAATCTGCATCGCTCCGGCTTTATCAGCCAAGATCTTTGGTGAAGGCGTGCGCTGTACCATTGGTACCGATGCCGACACCGCTGCGGCGATGACGCAAATGGGCGCAGAGCATCAAGACTGCGCGGTGGACGGTATTGTTGTCGACGAGGCCAATCGTTTAGTCACAACACCGGCCTATATGCTGGCGCAATCGATCAGCGAAGCGGCAAAAGGCATTAACAAACTTGTCGAACAGGTTTTAAGCATGGCTTAATAACCAAGATAAAGTGCTTACCAGTGCCGTGCAGCATTCGCGGTCTGGTAAGCGCTGCTTTAACAGATATATAAATAATAAAAATAAAGAGTGTTTTTGACGGTATTGTGCCTGTGAAAATACTGCCATTAAGCAAAAAACGCAGGATCATACTGTTATGAGTGCAACAGAGTTAGCTCCAGAGCTGATGCAAGCCGCGCAATATTTTTTTGATCAAATCCCATTTAACCATCTTGTCGGCATCCAGGTGGATTCGTTGTCGACTGAAGAAGTGCGTATGCATGTGTTGATGCGTGAAGAGTTGGTTGGCAACCATATTCAAGGGATTTTGCATGGCGGCGTGATTGCTTCAATTTTGGATGTGGCGGGCGGCGCGATGGCTTTGTTGGGTGCTTTTCAGCGCTTTCCAGAATTGCCAGCGGTAGAGCGGATGATGAGTTTGTCGAAGCTGGGTACCATTGATATGCGTGTTGATTACTTGCGACCCGGGCGCGGCAAGCGCTTTGATGCGGTGTCGACCTTGTTGCGCGCGGGTAATAAAGTTGCGGTAGTTCGCAGTGAGCTGCATAACGATGAAGGCTATTTAATTGCGGTCAGCACCGCGACCTATTTAGTCGGTTGAGGCGTTACTGGGCAGCTTAGCTAAACGGGTAAGAATCCGATCCAATGCATTAGAGAACGCTTGTTTGTCGCGCTCATCGTAGGCGCGCTGGCCACCCGACATCTGCCCGTGATCACGCAGATCAGTGAATAAATTACGCATCGCCAAGCGGTCACCCATATTGCGCTCAGTAAATTCCTCACCGCGCGGATCTAAGGCGATGGCTTGCTTTTTAATTAAGCGATCAGCCAGAGGAATATCGCTGCAAATCACCAGCTCATTGGCTGCGACGTTATCGACAATATAGTCATCTGCAGCATCGGGGCCGCTAGGGACAACAATTAATTGTACGCAAGCAAAGTTAGGCCGAGGCTGTGCTTGCCCAGCGACTAAAATCACCGAAAACTTACGTTTTAAAGCAAGCTTAATCACTTGATCTCGGGCTAAGCGTGGACAAGCATCAGCATCTATCCAGACGCGCATTCGGTTACTCCTCTGTACGACATAAGCGCCGCCAGAGCGCTTGTATTAAATATTTTGCGGTGTGTTTTATGAATGGGGCAAGTCTTTATCGGCTTGCTCTGGTTCGCCCGCAGGGCGTTTCATTCTCATCGCCTTGCGCATCTTAATGTTCAGTGCTTCAACGCCTAAAGAAAACGCCATAGCAAAGTAAATGTAGCCTTTCGGCACATGCACACCAAAGGCCTCGGCAATCAACAGGGTGCCGACTACGATTAAGAAAGACAAAGCCAAAACTTTCAGTGAAGGGTGTTTGTCAATAAAGGCGCTGATGGTGCTGGCTGATAGCATCATCACCACAATCGAAATCATAATCGCGGCAATCATTACCGGCACATGTTCCACCAAGCCAACCGCAGTAATCACTGAGTCCAGTGAGAAAATAATATCAATCACCGCGATCTGCAAAATCACCCCAAGAAAACCTGCTTTAACCCCTGCGCCTTGCTGAGAGGTTTGTTCACCTTCGACGCTGTGCCAAATTTCCACGGTGCTTTTAAATAAGAGGAATAAACCACCAAAAAACAGAATCAAGTCACGCCCAGAAAACCCGTGGCCTAAAACCTCAAACAGGTCGGCGGTCAGGCGCATAATCCAGGTGATGGAGAGCAACAGCAAAATGCGTGTGCCCATTGCTAAGCTGAGGCCGATAAAGCGGCCTTTAGCTTGTTGGTGAACAGGTAAACGGCTCACCAAAATCGAAATAAAAATAATATTATCGATACCCAGCACGATTTCCAGTGCGGTTAGGGTGAGAAAAGCAATCCAGATTTCGGGGTTGGTCAACCATTCCATATAGGGTTATTTCTCTTGCGGTTGAGGAAGCTCTGGACCACGCCAGCGGCGAATGACCTTTTGGAAAAACAAACTGTTGGGTATTTGTAGCAGCGCGCCCTCATGGCCTTCAGTCAGATCTTCTAGGGTGGTATAGAAGATGTTGATCATTACCACACGGCCTTTTACTCCAGGTTTATCAGCGCTTTCCATGACCTCCACACGATCACCAAGACGAAACGGGCCGACGGTAAAGATCAGTGCCGCACAAAATATATTTGACAGCACACTCCATATAGCAAAAAAGGCCAGCGCGGCCACAGCCAGAAAACCTGTTAAAGCTGTCCACAGCACACTGGCAGAGACACCAAAACGCTCAAGGATCAGCAGCAAGGCGCTACCGATGATCAACCAGCGCACTGTGCCGCGCAACGGCAACAGCATGCTTGGTGGCATATGGTAGCGACCGGCTAAGCTGGTCAGGCCGCGGGCTAATAAGCGCTGCAATGACCATGCAGCCAGCGCAATAAGTAAAACTTGGCCGCCGGGAATGAGCAGGCTGATCCAATCAACCGCCCATTGTTCAAACCAGTTCGTCATTGGCTTGTCTCAAGTTCATTTTGTAGTGCTTCCAATTCCTCTAGGCTGCCCAGCCAGGCTTCTTCCAATTCTGCCTGTTGTTGCAGCAAGTGAGTTTGGGTGCTTAAGTGCTGCTTGAGCAGGTCTTTTTGTGATTGCTCATAGAGACTGTTATCAGCCAATAGCGCTTCCAGCCCGTCCAGCTCTTTTTGAATGCTGTCGAGTTTCTTCTCTAAGGTGTCGGCGTGCTTACGCAGCGGGGCCAGTTGTTTGCGTATTTCAGCAGCGGCTTGACGCTGTGCGCGGCGATCAACTTTATCAATGACAGGCGTATTGCTGGTATCGGTGTTGCTGCTGGCTTGCTGGCGCAATCGATACTCGCTGAGCCATTGACTGTAATCCTCAAGATCGCCTGCAAACTCCTGCACGCGGCCCTCGGCAACCAGATACAGCTCATCCACGGTGCTTTTAATCAGGTGCCGGTCGTGCGATACCAACAGTAGAGCGCCTGAGAAGTCTTGCAGCGCCATGCTCAAGGCTTGGCGCATTTCTAAATCAAGGTGGTTGGTCGGTTCATCGAGCAGCAGCAGATTGGGTTTGCCCCAAGCAATCAGCGCTAAGGCTAAACGTGCTTTTTCACCGCCAGAGAAATTGAGTACCGGCTCATCGCAGCGCTTGCCGCGAAAATCAAAACCACCTAAAAAATCGCGCAAGACTTGCTCGCGTTCAGTGGGGGCGATGCGCTGTACGTGCAGCAAAGGGCTGGCTTTAGGGTCAAGCGAATCCAGTTGATGCTGGGCAAAATAACCGATCACTAGGTTTTCACCGCAGGTCAGCTTGCCGGCCAATAGCGGCAAATCGCTCATGATGCTTTTAATCAGGGTGGATTTACCCGCACCGTTGGGACCCAGCAAAGCAATTCGCGCGCCGGGCACCAGCTGCAGTTTTACATTGCTTAAAATAGGCTGCTCAGCGCTATACCCCAGCTTGGCCTGATCCAGATCGAGCAGCGGGCTGGAAACCTTATCGGCCTCGCGGAAGACAAAATCAAAGGGTGAGTCAAAGTGTGCCGCAGATAATTCTTCCATGCGCTCCAAGGCTTTAACCCGGCTTTGCGCTTGTTTGGCTTTACTGGCTTTGGCTTTAAAGCGGCGGATAAAGTCTTCCATGTGCGCACGTTGCGCTTGTTGTTTTTCGAAGGCGAGCTGCTGCTGCATGATGCGCTCAGCACGAGCACGTTCAAAGGCCGTATAACCGCCGCGATACAGGATTAATTTTTGCTGATCGACATGCACGATGTGGCCGACCACAGCATCTAAAAAATCCCGATCATGCGAGATCAACAATAAAGTGCCAGGGTAATTCTGCAACCAGCCTTCAAGCCAAAGAATCGCATCCAGATCCAAGTGGTTGGTCGGCTCATCAAGCAGCAGTAAATCCGATGGGCACATCAGCGCTTGCGCCAAGTTTAAACGCATACGCCAACCGCCAGAGAAGCTGTTGACTTGATTGTCCATCTGCGCTTCGAGAAAGCCTAAACCGGCCAACAATTTGCGCGCGCGCGCATCAGCGGTATAGGCGTCGGCACTGTCCAACTCTGAGTGCAAGCGGCCCAGTTCGGCTCCGTCTTGCTGTTGTTCGGCTTGCGCCAGTTTGTGTTGAATAGCGCGCAAATGCGTGTCGCCATCGAGCACATAATCAATCGCATTGCGATCAGGCGCATCAATTTCTTGGCGCATGTGGGCAATGCGCCAGTTGGCCGGTAAAGCACAGTCACCGGCATCCGGGTGCAGCTTGCCACGCAGCAAGGCGAAGAGGCTGGATTTACCAGCGCCATTGGCGCCAATTAAGCCGACTTTATGCCCTGGATGCAGGGTTAAATCTGCGTTTTCCAATAGGCGAAGTGGGCCACGTTGTAGGGTCAGTTCTGAGATTCGTATCATGGCGCGCAGTTTAGCAGTTTCGCGGCCGTAACCAATATGGAGCGAGAAATATTTGCTTGCTGTGTGTACTGACAGGCTGGGTCATGCGTTATGCGGTGACCCAGCAAGATAGATTGCCGGTGCGTTTAGCTTGCCAGTTGCTGCGCTGCTGACTGTGCATCGGCAACGCCATAGCGACCACGCTCATCGCGGGTAATGGCGGCAATCGCCACGGCAGGGTCGTGGGTGAACACTAAACGGCCTTGGCGCGCATACAAATCATCGAGCAATGTTTGTTTTTCTTCAATCAAGCATTCGGGGAAACGGTCATAGCCCATGGTAATGGGTAGATGTACCCAAGGTGCGCCGGGAATGAGGTCACCAGGGAAAACTACAGGGCCGTCCGGCATGGCAACTTCCGGCAGCATTTGCCCTGGGGTGTGGCCATGACTCCAATGCAAACGCCAGCCGTCACCCAAGAGGGGGTGGCTTGGACTGTCATCTTCAACCAGATGCAAGCGGCCGCTGTCTTTGAGCAGGGCAAGTAGCTCTGGGATATAAGAGGCACGGTCGCGAGCGTGCGGGTTATTAGCGCGCTGCCATTGTCCTGCGCCAGTTATAAATTGTGCGTTGGGGAATAATAGCTTAGCGGGCTGGTCTTCTTGCCAAGCAGAGAGCAAGCCACCAGCATGATCAAAATGCAGGTGGGTGAGCACGACAATATCAATATCGTTATGGCTTAAGCCATGCTCAGCGAGGCTATCGAGCAACACATGATGGCTTTCTTGTACGCCAAAACGCTCTTTCATCTCCGGTGAGAAAAAAGCACCAATACCGGTTTCAATTAAAATGTTACGACCGTCTTCCTGCACCAATAGCGCGCGACAACCCAAGTCAATACGGTTTAACTCATCGGGCTGCATCCAGCGTTGCCAGAGGGCTTTTGGGGCGTTACCAAACATCGCGCCGCCATCAAGCTTTTGGCTGTTACCTTGCAGGGTGGTTAAGGTTCTCATTAACGTTGTGCTCCTGTTCAGTATTTTGCCCAGCCCTACAGTGTAATAGGGCTGGGTCACTTCGCTTAAAACTGCTCTGCTGCAAGCCCGTACAAAGGTCGGCTACCGGCTTTGATGCTGGCTTCTAAGCTGAGTGTGCGTGGCAACATGCGGCTGAAGTAGAAATCCGCTGTGGCCAATTTAGCGCTATAAAACTCAGGGTCTTGAGCATGGTTTTTCTGCGCGGTGTTGGCCATACGTGACCACATCCAAGCGTAAGCAACGTAGCCAAACAAGTGCAGGTACTCAACCGAGGCCGCACCGATTTCGTTCTTATCTTCAGCTGCGTGTTCCAGCAGCCATTGGCTGACACTTTCTAGGCGCTCAACTGCGCAGAGTACTTCTGCACTGTATAAGATGTCGGGTTGGCTGATTTGTTCACGAATACGGCGGGTGAATGTTTTTAGGAATGCGCCGTTATTGGCAACCAGCTTGCGGCCCGCTAAGTCCAGCGCTTGAATACCGTTGGTGCCTTCATAAATTTGTGCAATGCGCACATCACGTACCAACTGCTCTTGACCCCATTCGCGTACATAGCCATGGCCACCAAACACTTGCTGGCCGTGGATGCAGCTTTCTAAACCAGTGTCGGTAAAAAATGCTTTGGTGACAGGCGTGAGCAGTGCGACTAAGTCTTGAGCTTGTTCAGCGAGCGCGCTGTCGGGGCTGTACTTGGCAATATCCAATTGTTTGCCCACATAACAAGCAAATGCGCGGCCGCCTTCAGTCATGCTTTTCATGGTGAGTAGCATGCGGCGAACATCGGCATGGACAATAATTGCATCAGCATCTTGCTCTGGACTTTCTACGCCGCTAGCCGCGCGGCTTTGAATACGCTCCCGGGCATACGCCGCTGCTCGTTGGTAGGAGAGTTCAGCGCAGCCAATGCCTTGGATACCAATGGATAAACGTTCGTAGTTCATCATGGTAAACATCGCCGCCAGACCTTTGTTGGGCTCACCAACTAAATAGCCTGTGGCGCCATCAAAGTTTATTACGCAGGTGGATGAGGCTTTGATACCCATTTTTTCTTCTATGGAGCCGCAGTTGACTGCATTTGCTGCACCTAACGAACCGTCGGCATTGATATTGATTTTAGGGACTAAAAATAATGAAATACCACGAGCGCCGGCTGGAGCATCGGGCAGTTTGGCAAGCACCAAGTGAATGATGTTTTCTGTGAGGTCTTGATCACCACCGGTAATAAAAATTTTGCTGCCAGTGATTTTGTAACTGCCGTCGCTTTCTTCTGTAGCGCGGGTTCGGATCAGCCCTAAGTCAGTACCCGCATGGGCCTCGGTTAAACACATTACACCGGCCCAGCGGCCTTCATACAGTGGCGGTAAGTAGGTGTTTTTTAGTTCTTCACTGGCATGTGCATCAATGGCTAAACACGCCCCAGAGGTCAGTGCTGAGTACAGTGCAAAGCTTGAGTCTGCGGCGTACAGCATTTCTTCAAATTGTACAGAAAGCATTTTTGGCATGCCCATTCCGCCGTAAGTTGGATTGCCAGATAAGCCAACCCAGCCGCCTTCAATGTAGGTGTTGTAGGCTTCTTTAAAGCCATCAGGTGTGGTGACTAAACCATTGTCCCACTGTGCGCCTTGCTCATCGCCGTTACGGCTTAGCGGGGCGATCAGTTGGCCAGTGACTTTTGCCGCCTCCTCAAGAATGGCATCAGCGGTTTCGCTATCAACAGCGTCTTGCAGTTGGGGCAATTGTTCCCAGACGTTTGAGGCATTAAAAACTTCATGCAGTACAAAACGTAAATCACGCAGAGGAGCGTTAAAATCAGACATGATCTATCCTCTTTAGAGTGCGGTAGCCGCTGTTAAAGCAGGCTACCAAGTGTAGTAGGTTGATTATTCTTCAGGGATTGAATCAGCTTTTTCAGCTGGTTGTGCTGTGGTGAATTTCAGCAGGTGTGTGCGTTCTATTAAAATATACAGCACTGCACCTGTGGCTAAACCCCAGCCCGCGCCATATACCGCCAATACCACACCCATGGTCCCAGCAATGCCGCGCTCAGTGTTGTTGTTGAGTTGCTCAAAACCCACCATTAAGCAAATGTAGCCAGTGAGCACTAAGGTCAGCGATAAGGCAATCGGCAGTACTGGCTGGAAAAATGTTACCAATGGCAGCATAAATAGCGCGAGAAAGCCGGTGATCCAAAAGGTGCCGCTGCCGCTGTAAATTGACTCCATGGCGTTGCGACCGTACTTGTAGCGCTCAGCCATGGTCGCAGCAACTGCAGTCCATAGTGGACCTGCTAAGCCAGGGTAGGGTGCAAAGAATGCATGCAAGGCGTTACGCAATGCGGTAACTAAGTGCACACGGTCGATATTCGTATCGATTTTCTCATCAGGGCGCAGCTCATCCGCACGCTGCATCAATGATTGGCCAACGATAATGTCACCAAAAGCAATGATATAAGCAATCACTGCAGTGGGAACGGCCAGCATAAACACCTTGGCATCAGGAAAGCCAAGTGTAAACGGAAGGTAGTTCCACATTTCAGCAAAGGCAGGAGCTGTGATACCAAAACGGATGTTTGGCATATTATATTCACCGACAGCAATACCAATGAAAATAGCAATCAGCATGCCGGGTACCATGCCGTAGTTGACGATTTTACGGGCGAATGGCAGACGCTCAGTTAAGCCTCGAAAGGACACTGAAAACATCAGGTATAGACAGGCTACGCTGCCAATCACTAGAGAAATTGGCGTGTTAGCTAAGCGCCCACCCGCATCAATTTCGCCGATTAGGGCTGCGATACCAGCACCAATGATGATGCCGCCTTTCATCGAGTTGGGAATAATGCGCACCAGTGCGCTACCCAATCGAGTGATACCTAGGACTAAGAAAACCACAAAGACCAAAAATTGCAAAGCAAATAAAGCTTGAATGGCCTCGGGGCCCGGCTCGTAATCACCTAAAAAAAGTAAAACAACGGGAATGCCGGGGGTGATCCAGCCTGGTACAAACGGTATGCCTAGCAGTGCAGGCAACATAAAACCAATACCACACACAGTGACATACGCCAGAGCAACATCGTAGGGCAGGCCTAAGTATTTCTCTAACAGCGGGATCATCCCTAAACTGACCACGAACATGATCAGCGCCTGAAACATTTCTGCCGTTTCCCAGCGGTAGTGGACAAAGGGCAGCCTTACTTTAAAAGGGCCCGCTGGCCAGTAAGGTTGTTCTTCACCGTCTTTGCGTTGATAAAGTTGCATAGATATAGCCTCTTAAGTTGACTGTGCTAGCAGTGCGCGAGTGTCAATGACTGCACAGCCTTAATTGTTATGGTGACAGTGTTAGCGACACGCTTTTACAACGCTCGTGCTGTTTCACGCAGTACAAACTTTTGTATTTTCCCTGTTGAGGTTTTTGGAAGGTCTGTGAATATGACGGTTTTTGGCACTTTAAATGAGGCCATGTTTTCGCGACAAAAACTGATGATTTTTTCTGCGGTAATATGCTCTTGGCCAGGTTTTAACGTGATAAATGCACAGGGTGTTTCTCCCCAGCGCTCATCGGGGCGTGCAACAACAGCTGCTTCCAATACTGCAGGGTGGTTGTAAAGAACACCCTCTAGCTCAATAGTGGATATGTTTTCACCGCCAGAAATAATAATGTCTTTTGAACGGTCTTTAATTTCGACATAGCCATCTTCATGCCACACGGCTAAGTCGCCAGTATGGAACCAGCCACCTTTAAAGGCTTTGTCGGTAGCCGTAGGGTTTTTTAGATAGCCTTTCATCACGGTATTACCGCGCATGAAGATTTCACCAATGGTTTCGCCATCTTTAGGCGTGGGGTCTAGGGTGTTGGGGTCAGCAACCATCACAGCTTCAAGTGTTGGGTAGCGCACACCTTGGCGTGATTTGATGGCGGCGCGCTCTGCCAGCGGCAAGGCATCCCACTCAGCATGCCATGCACACAAAGTGACTGGGCCGTACACTTCAGTGAGGCCATAAACGTGAGTGACTTCAACGCCCATTTCTTCAACAGCACCGATCACTTGCGCAGGTGGTGCGGCGCCGGCCACCATCACCTTCACTTGGTGTTCAATGGCTGCTTTTTCTTCAGCTGGTATATTCACTAGGGTTTGCATAACAATGGGCGCGCTACACAAGTGAGTGACTTTTTCGTCGAGAATCAGCCGCATAACATGCTGTGCATCAGCACGACGTAAAAATACATGCACACCAGCCAGCGCCGTTACGGTCCAGGGGTAACACCAGCCGTTGCAGTGAAACATCGGCAGTGTCCATAAATACACGGGATGATTGCCCATCGCCCAGGTCATTTGGTTGCCCATGGAGTTGAGGAATGCGCCGCGGTGGTGATAGACCACACCTTTGGGATTACCGGTTGTGCCTGAGGTGTAGTTTAACGCGATAGCTTGCCACTCATCGTCTGGCCACTGCCAAGCAAAATCGTCATCACCTTCAGCCAAGAAATCTTCATAGTTTAGGTTGCTTACGGGTTTGCCTTTGCCATAGGCGGGATCATCAACATCGATAAGCAATGGTGGCTCTTCAAGCATGCCGCAGGCAGCCTGCGCAACCTCGCTAAACTCGCGGTCAACTACCAATACTTTTGCTTCGCCGTGTTGCAGCATAAAGCTGATTGTTTCAGCGTCGAGGCGCACATTGAGCGTATTGATGACTGCACCAACCATAGGTACAGAAAAGTGCAACTCTAGCATTTCAGGAATATTGGGCAGAATAACCGCAACGGTATCGTCCTTACCAATACCACGCTTAGCCAGTGCAGAAGCAAATTTGCGACAGCGAGTATAGGTTTCTCCCCAGGTACGGCGGATGGTGCCGTGCACAACGGCTGGATAGTCTGGATAAATTGCAGCAGTGCGTTCAATAAAACTTAATGGGCTGAGTGCAACATGATTGACTTCGTTGCGAGCAAGGCCTTGTTCATAGATCGACATAGTAACCACCTTTAGTTTGTAGATATCCCTGTGCTTTATTGTTACTTACCAACGTAAATTATTGAGCAACTATAAGCTTGAATTGTTGTTCAATTTCATAGTACCTGTCGTTTTTATGATGGTATAAAAACTATAGTAATATAGTGCAAGTACTATAATGGGTGGATTGCTTCTGTACTTATGAATGCTAATTGGGCATTACAGCAGAAGCACAAAATGACTAATAAGTCATAAATAGAACAAACAGTATACATAATGCCGCAAGACACTGTTTTATGCCAGCAAGGCCGGTTGTTTTGCTTTGAGCAGTTAAAATACTGAGTGCTATAGCACGTTTTATTAGCGTATTTTCTACATTAGGATGGATATATAAAGCGGCTATATTTAAGGCAGCACTGAAGAATGTTGCCTACCCTGACAGCGTAGGTAATTACTCAGCGCTTCTTTAAGTTGGCAATATCAGCATTTATCAATACATAGCCGTAATTTAGATGAGCGCGTTACAGTTGGCGCATAAGGAATAATCATGCTTATAGAGCATACTGCCTATCTGGTAAATGAAGGCCGGCTGCAAGCGGTTTTGCAGCGCATCGCCAGCTTGACACCGCGAGAACGCGATGTGTTTTTACCTTTGGTGCAAGGCTATACCAGTCGTGAAATTGCTCAGCAATTAGGTGTTGCTGTTAAAACAATCGACTTATACCGTTCCAGAGTGATGAAACGCATGCAGGCGCAAACCTTGCCTGACTTGGTTGGAATGGCGATCGCAGCAGGCTTGGTCGATCCGCTTGCATTACGCAGCGTCGCAGTGCCGGAAGAGGCGAGAGATTAGGCCTGCGCGCGCACCCGTGTTACGTAGGCTTGTAATGCAGATAAGCGCTCAGCATTAAGCGCAAGCCCCAGTTCCGCGCCTTGCAGGCCTTGCTCAAGTAATGGTTTAACATTGACCGCGCGCACCACTTCAGCGGCTTGGCGTAAATACTCTGCTTGCGGGTAGAGACGATCTTCAAGGCCTAGGCGTCCGCGTGCATCCATTTCGCTGGCCGCGATAAAATCAGCAAAACGCTGTGGGCGACGTATGATATCGAAGGCCATTAATAATTTTAATAAGGTCGTCGGGCGTAGTTCCAGAGCACGGTGGGCATGGGTGTGGTATTCGCCAACCAGTAACGCCAAGTCGGCAGTTTCATTTGGTACTTTAAAGCGCTTATTGACTCTTTTTATTAATGGTAAGCCACGCTTTTCATGGCTGATGTGGCGTGGCCACAATGCGCGATCGGTTGTGCCTTTGCCTAAATCATGCAGCAGGCAGGCCCAGCGAACATTGAGCGACTGGGTAAAGCGTACACATTGTTGTAGCACGCTTAGAATATGTATACCGGTATCAATTTCAGGGTGGTACTCAGCAGTTTGCGGCACGCCAAACAAGGCATCAACTTCAGGTAGTAGCACTTTTAATGCGCCACAATCGTGTAACACTTGAATAAATACTTCTGGATTATTTTCCATCAGCGCACGAGCAAACTCCTGCCAAATACGTTCGGCTGTTAAATGCTCCAATTCGCCGGACTCAGCCAGCGTACGCATCAGCGCTAGAGTCTCGGCAGCAACGCTAAAACCCAAATAAGCATAGCGCGCAGCAAAACGTGCGACACGCAATACGCGCAAAGGGTCTTCAACAAAAGAGGGAGAAACATGGCGCAAGACGCGAGCAGCAAGATCAGCCTGGCCGCCGTAAGGATCAATCAAAGTGCCATCATCAGCGAGCGCCATAGCATTAACAGTCAGGTCACGGCGCAATAAATCCTCTTCCAACGTTACATCTGGGCTGGTATGGAACGTAAAACCGTTATAGCCATGACCACTTTTACGTTCGGTGCGCGCGAGGGCGTACTCTTCGCCACTGTGTGGGTGTAGGAATACTGGGAAATCATCACCAACTGGACGAAAGCCTTGTTCGCGCATTTGTTCTGGTGTGGCACCGACTACAACCCAGTCGATATCTACGACCGCACGGCCTAAGAGTTGATCGCGAACTGCGCCACCGACCTTGAAAATCTGCATACAGAAACATACCGTAAATGAATATAAACGTAAGGATACCGACAAACTCGGGTCTTTGGTGGCTCGAAAGTTGCGCTACTAAACTTACCGAGAATCAAGCTGCGCATTGTACAGGATGTTAGCTGCTAGCTTTGCATGCAAGGCCCTTGTTCAGGAGTAAAGAAATAAACACCGATAGCAAAATACTATCAGTGTTATGATATCAATCAATTATGCCTAAACGTGAGAGTGGCTTATTATTAATCCCGTAAAGTTCTTAACCCCACAGAGGAATTACTAAATGTCATACATTAATAGCGAAGTAAAAGCATTTAACGCAACAGCATTTCACAACGGTGACTTCATTGAAGTGAGTGAAGCAGATCTGAAAGGCAAATGGTCTGTTGTGTTTTTCTACCCAGCAGACTTCACCTTTGTTTGCCCAACAGAGCTGGGTGACTTGGCTGACAACTACGAAACATTTAAGAAAATGGGCGTAGAAATCTACTCAGTATCAACTGACACCCATTTCACCCACAAAGCATGGCACGACACTTCACCAGAAATTGGCAAGATTCAGTACCCAATGATTGGTGACCCAACAGGTCAAATCACGCGTAACTTCGGCGTGATGATTGAAGAAGCTGGTTTGGCAGATCGCGGCACATTCGTGATCGATCCAGAAGGTAAGATTCAGATCGTTGAAATCAACGCTGGCGGTATTGGCCGTGACGCACAAGAATTGCTGCGCAAAGTTAAAGCAGCACAGTACGTTGCCGCTCACCCAGGTGAAGTGTGCCCAGCTAAGTGGAAAGAAGGTGAAGCAACCCTGTCTCCTTCACTTGATCTAGTAGGTAAAATCTAAGATTTATTCTTAGCTTGAACCCTGCTTACTAAGTTGTGAACCAACTGGGTAAGCGTCCGACGCCCGGGCGCGCACCGCTCGGGCGTTTTATTTTCAAAAAACAGATTTTGGAGAGCAATATTCATGTTGGACGCTAATTTAAAAGCTCAATTACAAGCTTACTTAGAAAAGGTGACGCAGCCTTTTGAAATCCTTGCGTCCCTTGATAAAAGTGCCAAATCAACAGAGTTACAAAACTTGCTGGAAGAAATTGCCGGCATGAGCGATAAAATCACCCTGCGTACCGATGGTGATGATGCACGCACCCCTTCATTTTCTTTAAATCGCATTGATGGTGAAATCAGCTTAAGTTTTGCTGGTATCCCAATGGGGCATGAGTTCACGTCATTGGTGTTGGCCCTGCTGCAAGTGGGTGGCCACCCATCAAAGTTGGCGCAAGAAGTCATTGAGCAGATTGCTAACCTTGAAGGTGAAATGCACTTTGAAACGTATTACTCGTTGTCGTGCCAGAACTGCCCTGATGTAGTGCAAGCACTGAACCTAATGGCCGTTTTAAATCCAAACATTAGTCACGTAGCCATTGATGGTGCGCTCTTCCAGGATGAAGTTGAACAACGCCAAGTAATGTCAGTGCCAATGGTATTCCTTAATGGTGAAATGTTTGGTCAAGGCCGCATGGGCGTTGAAGAAATTCTCGCCAAAGTAGACACCGGCAGCAGCGCCCGTGAAGCGGCCAAGATGAATGAAAAAGACGCCTTTGAAGTGCTGGTGATTGGTGGTGGTCCAGCGGGTGCAGCAGCAGCAATTTATTCTGCACGTAAAGGTATTCGTACCGGTGTTGCAGCGGAGCGCTTTGGTGGCCAAGTACTGGATACGATGGCGATTGAAAACTTTGTTTCTGTACAAGCAACCGAAGGCCCAAAGTTAGCGCGCGAAATGGAAGAACATGTCCGTCAGTATGATGTTGATGTGATGAACTTACAGCGTGCCAGCCGTTTAATCCCTGCAGCAGAAGAAGGCGGCCTGCACACCGTTGAGTTTGAGTCCGGTGCCAGCTTAAAATCTAAAACTGTGATCCTTTCCACTGGTGCCCGCTGGCGCGAAATGAATGTACCCGGCGAGCAAGAGTACCGCGGTCGTGGTGTGGCGTATTGCCCACATTGTGATGGTCCATTATATAAAGGCAAGCGTGTTGCCGTGATTGGTGGTGGTAACTCAGGTGTTGAGGCGGCCATTGACTTGGCTGGGATAGTGAAGCACGTCACCTTGATTGAATTTGATACCAAGCTGCGCGCTGATGAAGTGTTGCAGAAAAAACTCAACAGCTTGCCCAATGTTACTGTGATTAAAAATGCGTTAACCACAGAAGCGGTTGGCGATGGCAGCAAAATTACTGGCCTAGTTTACAAAGACCGTGCAACAGAAGAGCTGCACACTGTTGAGCTGGAAGGTATCTTCGTACAGATCGGCTTACTGCCTAACAGCGAATGGCTGAAAGATACAGTGGCTTTATCTAACCGCGGCGAGATTGAAGTTGATGCACGTGGCGCAACCAATATCCCCGGTGTCTTTGCTGCAGGTGATGTGACGACTGTGCCTTACAAGCAGATTGTGATTGCAGTGGGTGAGGGTGCAAAAGCGTCACTCAGCGCCTTTGATCACATCATTCGCTCATAAGACGCAAGACGCTGCATACGCCTTGAGTTAGGCACAAGTAAAACAAAACGCCCGATGTATTCAGTTGCATCGGGCGTTTTTTTAACACCACCCTGACAACGCAGGTAATTATTCAGCGTTTCCTTAAGTTATAGTCTGCTCTGAAAAAAACAGTAGGCATTGCTTAAAAGTATGTTTGTACCTGTTCGTCTGTTTTTTGCTCGCCTCATATGAAATGTTGCAATATTCGTCAATGAGGCCCCGTATGCTTTAAAGTGACGGCTCAGGTCTCACGTACTTTGCGCTCAGATTGTTGACGTCTTCGCTGCTGAGTCCTCCCAGAAAACCAACATTTATTGACTTAAAAAGGATCCCACCATGAATAAGACTGTTTTAATTACAGGCGCGACGTCCGGTATGGGTAAGGAGACTGCGCTGCTGCTGGCTGAGCATGGCTATAGCGTATATGCCGGCGTAAGACGTTCCAGTCAGGAACTGATGGAGGAGGCTGAAAAGCGCGGTGTCAAACTCAATACTGTGGCGCTGGATGTTCAGGATACGGCGTCCATTCAGCAAGCTGTCCAGCATGTCATGGCCAAGGAAGGCAAGATCGATGTCTTGGTAAACAATGCCGGTTTCGGGCTTGTTGCCACGCTAGAGGAAGGCACGGATGAAGAGATATTTCAGCAATTTGATGTGAACGTCTTTGGTCTTATCAAAATGACTAGAGAAGTCCTGCCACATATGCGGCACGCGCAAAGTGGTGTGGTGATCAATATTTCTTCCTTCCTTGGAAAAATGGGGCTGCCTTTACTGTCGCACTACAATGCCAGCAAATATGCGGTCGAGGGCATTACCGACTCATTGCGGTTTGAGGTAGCACCCTTTGGCATACGGGTGCACTCTGTTTTGGCCGGTTTGTTTGGAACCAACTTCGTGAAAAAAGGACTGGTCGCCAACAGCAAAACAACCAGTGCAGATTCCCCCTATAAAGATTTGGTGTCCCATTTTGTACCGATTGTAGCTAAGGCCATCAATGAAGGCCCTGGTCCACTGCCTATCGCACAGGCCGTGAAGAACATTATCGAAAATGAGGCCAGCGACATTGCCGTTAAGGTTGGCCAAGAGTCAGAGCTGTTCGTGCCACTGCGCAAAAGCATGGATGACAAAGCCTTCGAAGAGAAAGTAAAAGAAACATTTGGTTTGTAACTTGCTACAGGCGACTTGTTTTACATAAGTCGCCTGATGCCCTTGATGCCATTAGTTACTCTTTTGGCAAAGCTTGATTTTGGCCAAATGGAATCCGCTGTTTGCTAACTTGCCTATAGAAACCTTGGTGTATGCGCATCAATCGGAGTATTACCAGGCTATTGCAGCCAGTACCGAACAAACAGATAGCGCACCCTTTGTTGAGTTTATGCTGGGAGTAATTGACACTACTTTGAGTGAGCAGCTTGCCAGTACCCCGCAAGTAAGCCCGCAAGACACCCCGCAAGCTGTAAGAGAGATATTGGATCGCTTTACTGGGCTTTCTATATTTTGTCAGCAACCAAGAAGTCGTGCAGAGTTGCAAGAATTTTGCGCGTTAAAAGACCGCGAACACTTTCGCAAAGCCGTGCTAGTCCCTCTGCTAGAAGCAGGCTGGCTGCAGCGTAGCTTGCCAGATAAGCCTAATAGTCCAAAGCAAAAGTATTTTTGTGAAGTTACATAGCCCCCTCCGTCACAGCTGGTTGAGCGGTAATCATGCTGCAGCACAAAGCCGCTCGCTGCTTATGGTCTCGCTGTATAATCGCGAAAGTTGACTTAACAGCTGCTAAAACAGTGAATATGTCCAGCTGATAAGGCTTGGGAATGCTTGCCGCTTAGCGAGCCACCCGTTAAACAACCTCGAACATCCGCTAGCAGTGCATACGAGCGTTGCAAGGCGCAGAATTATAAGGAACGTTATGCCCATTCTTCATTGGCTCAATAAAGATCAAGCGGTGACCGCCGCGCAGAAATCAACGTACCGTTTACTTGAAGAAGTGCCTGAGTTGTCCTACGGCGATGCAGATAATGAAAACCTGCTGATTCAGGGCGATAACCTGGAAGCGCTGAAAGCATTAATTCCTTTTTATGCTGGCAAAGTGAAGTGTATTTTTATTGATCCGCCCTATAACACTAAGTCAGCCTTTGAGCATTACGACGATAACTTAGAGCACAGTAAATGGCTGTCGATGATCTATCCGCGCTTGGAGTTGCTTAGGGAGCTGTTGTCAGAAGATGGCAGTATTTGGATCACAATTGATGATCATGAAGCGCATTACTTAAAAGTTATTTGTGATGAGGTATTTGGAAGATCTAATTTTATAGCTAATACCGTTTGGCAAAGAAAATTTGCACCACAAAATGATGCCAAGTTGATTGATGCTAACCACGATAATATTTTGGTTTTTGCTAAGAATATAAATATAGTACAGATTAATCTTTTACCTAGAAGCGCTGAAATGGACGCGCGCTATAAGAACCCAGATAAGGACCCTCGAGGTCCATGGACATCTGGTGATTCTCTTCGTAGAGAGTTCCGAGAGTATGCTTACTATGAAATTACTACTCCATCAGGACGAAAAGTCTTGCCACCACCTGGTAGTTCATGGCGTTTTAACAAAGAAGAAGTCCCTCGATTAATTGCAGAAAACCGATTGTGGTTTGGTGTTGATGGTACAGGTGTTCCAAGAATCAAACGCTTCTTGTCAGATGTAAAACAGGGTGTAATTGCACAGACAATTTGGCCTCATACCGATGTTGGTAACACCCAAGAAGCTAAAAAAGAAATTATCAAGTTCAATTCTTCAGATATTTTTGACACGCCTAAACCTGAAAGATTAATGCAGCGAGTGTTGCATCTGGCTACAAATCCAAACGACCTCGTCCTCGACTCGTTCCTAGGCTCTGGCACCACAGCCGCCGTCGCCCACAAAATGAACCGCCGCTATATCGGCATCGAGATGGGTGAGCACGCGCAAACCCACTGCCAAACCCGCTTAAAGAAAGTCGTTGATGGCGAACAAGGCGGTATTTCTAAAACCGTGGATTGGCAAGGCGGCGGTGGTTTTCGTTTCTTTAAGCTGGGCGAAGCAGTCTTCGATGAATACGGTAGCCTCAACACTGCAATCAAATTCCCAACCTTGGCCGCGCATATTTGGTACTTAGAAAATAAAACACCGCTGCAAGGCAGTGCTGATAACCCGCTACTCGGCATCCATAACGGCACGGCTTACTACCTTTTGTATAACGGTATTTTAGGTGATCGCCGACCACAGGGCGGTAATGTACTGACCAGCGCCGTGCTGAACGAATTACCAGATATTCAGAGTCAGCAAAAAATTGTGATCTATGGTGAATCGTGCCGCTTAGGTTCAGCACGCTTGCAGCAAGCCAATATCACCTTTAAACAAATTCCCTATGATGTCGGCATGCTTTAAGTAAGGACTACTCACAATGTTTAAATTAAAGGGCTACCAACAGCGCGCCGTAGACGTGATGCAAACTTTTTTAGCAGGTTGCTTAAAGGCTAACTCTGTTGCTGAGGCGTACAGTGCAGCACTGGCTGAACAAGATTTACCCGAGCACGCGTATCAAGAATATGGCTTCGGGCAAACACCTTATTTTTGTCTGCGTATTCCAACTGGCGGCGGTAAAACGGTACTCGGTTCCTATGCTGTGGAAGTCGCTGCCCAGCATTATTTAGAAAGCGATGCACCGATCACTCTATGGCTGGTGCCCAGTATCACGATTCGTCAGCAAACTGTAGAGGCGCTGAAAACCCCTGGTCATCCCTACCGGCAAAACCTTGACCGCGCCTTTAATCGCCAAGTTTTGGTGCTGGATATTGATGAAGTGACGCAGATTCGCCCACAAGACATCGGCAGCAAAGCCATTGTTGTGGTGTCAACATTGGCTAACTTGCGGGTTACCGATACGTCTGGGCGTAAAGTCTATGCCTATCACGAAAACTTTGAACCGCACTTTGCGAGAATCAACAGCAGCCATCCGTCATGGTCGCTATTAGAACGTGTGACTGAAAACGATCTGCAAGAAAATGGCTTAACAAAGAGTGAGCTTGGGAAAATAAAGTTCTCCTTCGCCAACTTGCTTGCGGTTTATCGCCCAATCGTCATTGTTGACGAAGCACATAATGCGCGCACCAGCCTAACTTTTGACACGCTGCACCGCGTGCATCCGAAAGTTATTATTGAATTAACAGCCACACCAAACACCACCAATACTAATGGCAGCAATGTACTGTTTCATGTGTCCGCAGCCGAGCTAAAAGCCGAGGAAATGATCAAGCTGCCGATTATGCTTACCGAGCATGTTAACTGGCAGGACGCATTACGAGATGCGGTGATTACTCGCAACAAACTGGCCGTTGATGCGCAAAAAGACACGGACTACATTCGCCCGATTGTGCTGTTTCAAGCCGAAAATAAAAACGGCGAGGTCACGGTTGAAGTATTGAAAAACCATCTAACTGAACACCTTAATATTGAAGCAAACAAAATTGCTGTCGTCACCGGTAACCAGCGTGAACTGGATGGTATTAATTTATTTGATCAAAGCTGCCCAATTGAGTACATCATCACTATTGAGGCGCTCAAAGAAGGCTGGGATTGCTCATTTGCTTATGTGTTTTGTTCCGTTAAACAGGTGTCTTCCAGCAAGGATGCTGAGCAATTGCTAGGCCGTGTTTTACGCATGCCTTACGCTAAACGCCGCGTTATTGAAGACCTTAACCGAGCCTATGCACACCTTGCCACTAAAGGGTTTAGCAAAGTGGCTTCAGAGTTAACAGACACCTTGGTGGCGATGGGCTTTGAAGAGATGGAAATTGCTGCATTCCTACGCGAGCAAGCCCCACACGCCTATCAAGATGATTTATTTGGCAATAGCACACCACAGCCACCGCGCTTAGCTGCAGTGCCGACACTGGTTGTCGAGGTTGAAAACTTACCTGATTTGTCCACGCTGTCAGAGTTAGAAAAGCAGCAAATCGCCATGACCACAGATGAGAGCAGCCAGACTGCGGTTGTTCGTATAAGTGGCGAGGTCTCTGAAAATATAAAAACAGCTTTAAGTCAGTACGTTAAGTCAGGTAAAAATCGCCAAATATTTGAGCGCGATATTCGTGTGCATAACCAATCAATCCAAGCCAGAAAAGCACCTTCTGAGCGTGGAGAAGTATTCTCACCTCTACCGCAACTGTGCATGATGCAGCAGGGGCAGCTTGAGTTGGTTGAGTCTGAAGTGTTGTTGCATGCTTGTAACTGGAATTTGCTCGATTACCCAGCTGAGCTTAAAAACTTCACTTTGCATGAAACCAGCAGTAGTTTTGCCATTGATTTTGACGGCAAAAAGGTGACTTATAAAATATCTGAGCAAAAAGATGTTGTGCCATTTAACCAAGGAATGCTCGATATTACCGAGCAGGATCTTGTGCGCTGGCTCGATAATGAACTGCGGCAAACGGATGTTGTTCAGCACCAGCTGGCAAGTTTTATTGGCCAGCTTATAAATAATTTATTGAAGCAATATGGCATGACGCTCACAGCGCTGGAGCGTAATAAGTTTCCATTAGCGCGTGCTATTCGAGATTTAATCCATATGCACCGTGCCAAGGCACAAAGCAACAGTTATCAGCTGTCTATGTTTGATAGCAGTAGCACCGCCTGCCTTTCTGATGATTTTTTATATGCGTTTAAGCCGGATAAATACCCGTCTCGTCCACCGTATTACACAGGCAGATTTACGTTTGATAAGCACTTTTTCCCGCAAGGCTTGATAGAGGATCTTAAATCAAGTGGGGAAGAGTTCGAATGTGCCAAAGTGATTGAAGGCCTGCCTGAGGTGAAATACTGGATACGCAACTTAGTGCGCCGTGACGATGCCTCGTTTTGGCTGCCTTTAGCGCACAGCAAGTTTTATCCTGATTTTGTCTGCGAGCTGACCGACGGGCGTATGTTGGTGGTTGAATACAAAGGTGAGGTGTATGCCAGCAACGACGATTCAGCAGAAAAACGTGCCGTTGGTAATAAATGGGCTGAGCTGAGTAGCGGTAGATGTTTGTTTGTTATGGCGGTAAAGCACGATCAAGACGGGCGTGATGTTAAGCAGCAAATCTTAAAGGTTATTGAATCTTAAAGTGGGTACTAAATTCTGCTAACAGGATTAGAGAGTATTAAAACCGGAGTGTATTAAAGTGTCGCCGACTACTGAAATTGAAGTTGAAATAACAGGCAGAGAAGCGAGTTTAGCTGTGAAATATGGCCATCTGTTTGCTGAGCAGGCCGCTATTTTTGAGGCCGTAGCTGGTAAGGCGGGTTACCACCGTCTGGTCATCGAAAAATGCTGGCTGGAAATGCTAACGGGCGACCTCGTGTACTCAATGAAAAAAACACGGAGCCTAGCATTGCAAGAAGAACTGGACGCGCTTTGTGACGTCTTAGAAAACGCTATACAGGCTTCGTAGTCCACAAAAAAGTAAAGTAATGTCGGTTGGCCTGAGCGCTTTGCTTGCTCAGTAGTTGTATGCGAAACCTTCATACTATTTAGCGGTTTTATTTTTATGCAGGTTTTGAAACGGTGGTCGACCTTGGTTCTGGCAGTCAACGAGAAATTGACGACATCATGCTCACTCGCTACGCCTGCTACCTTATCGCGCAAAATGGTGACTCTAGAAAAAAGGAAATTGCCTTTGCTCAGACTTACTTTGCGATGCAAACCGGTAAAGCGGAACTCATTGAGCAACGCTTACTGGAAACCGAGCGTGTGTCAGCGCGTAAGAAACTATCCGTCACTGAAAAAGAACTGTCCGATATTGTTTTTGAGCAAGCGGGCGGCAATCAAAATTTTGGCCTGATTCGCAGCAAAGGCGACTCAGCTCTAGAGGACCGAAGTAAATATCTACGCAAAGCGAAAGAGGCGCTTGCTAGTATCGAAGCACTTAAAGTTGCATTTAATGAAGGCGGTAATACCGTGGTGCTGCGGCGCGGTTCATTTGGCAGTGCAGTTGCTGAGTTACAAGAGTTATTGATCGACAAGGGCTTTAACCTTGCAATCGATGCAGATTATGGCGCTGCCACTGAGCTTGCTGTGCTCATGTTCCAAAAAGATAACGGCCTTATCGTGGACGGTATTGTTGGACAACAGACGTGGGAACAATTACGGCAATAGAGTTAAGGATACAGTGCTGAGCAAGGCAGCTTTAGCGCATGCGCAAAGCTCAATGTTGTTGATTTGCAGGGTCAACGACCCTGTGCCAATCGAATGTAGAGCGCTTTCACGTGTTTTGTTTGCACAGTGTTTACTGAAATACTCGCGATTCACAAGACTTCCCGCCGGAATGCTGGATAATAGCGGCCATTCTTTTTTGCTATTTATTCTGGTGATTCCCTGTGGAAATTAAGGTCAATTTTCTTGACAACCTACGACTTGAAGCTAAGTTCGACGACTTTACTGTAGTGGCTGATCAGCCTATCCGTTACAAAGGCGAGGGTTCTGCGCCAGGTCCGTTTGATTACTTTCTCGCCTCATCGGCGCTCTGTGCGGCGTACTTTGTAAAGCTGTATTGCCAAGCCCGCGATATTCCTACGGAAAATATCCGCCTGTCGCAAAACAATATTGTTGATCCGGAAAACCGTTACCAACAGATTTTTAAAATTCAGGTTGAGCTGCCAGCCGATATCTCTGACAAAGACCGTCAGGGTATTTTGCGCTCCATCGACCGCTGTACGGTTAAGCGTGTGGTGCAGACTGGGCCTGAGTTTGTTATTGAGATAGTGGAGGATCTGGAAGTCGATGCGCAGGCGTTGCTGGGCACGTCGGTGGATGAAAACAGCCAGACCTTTATTCCCGGTAAAGACCTGCCGCTGGAAAAAACTATCGCCACCATGTCGGGTATTTTGGCCGATCTAGGTATGAAAGTTGAAATCGCCTCCTGGCGCAATATTGTGCCCAATGTCTGGTCGCTGCATTTGCGTGACTCGCAGTCGCAACTGTGTTTTACCAACGGTAAAGGCGCCACTAAAGAGAGCGCACTGGCTTCGGCGTTGGGTGAGTTTATTGAGCGGCTCAACTGTAACTTTTTTTACAATGACCAGTTCTGGGGCGAAGACATTGCCAATGCAGACTTTGTGCATTATCCCAATGAGCGCTGGTTCCAGCCGGGGCCCAATGATGAGTTGCCAGAAGGTATTCTCGATGCCCATTGCTTAGAGATTTACAACCCCGATGGTGAGCTGCGCGGCTCGCATTTGTATGACACCAACTCTGGTAATGTCGAACGCGGTATTTGCTGCATACCCTATGTGCGCCAGTCCGATGGAGAGGCGGTGTATTTCCCTACCAATCTGATTGAGAACCTGTTCCTCAGTAACGGCATGAGTGCTGGTAATACCTTAGAAGAAGCACAGGTGCAGTGCCTGTCGGAGATTTTTGAGCGTGCGGTGAAGCGTGAGATTATAGTTGGTGAAATGGCGCTGCCAGATGTACCGCAAGAAGTATTGGCCAAATACCCCGATATTCTCGCTGGTATTCAAGCGTTGGAAGAGCAAGGTTTTCCGGTGCTAGTAAAAGATGCCTCGCTGGGCGGACAGTTCCCAGTGATCAACGTGACCTTAATGAACCCACGCACCGGCGGTGTGTTTGCCTCCTTTGGTGCGCATCCGAATTTTGCAGTGGCATTGGAGCGCACCTTGACCGAGCTATTGCAGGGTCGCAGTTTTGAAGGCTTGAATGATCTGGCCAGGCCGACGTTTTCCAGCCATGCGGTGACCGAGCCGAATAACTCTGTTGAGCACTTTATTGATTCCAGCGGTGTGGTGTCCTGGCGTTTCTTTAGCGCCAAAGCCGATTATGACTTTGTTGAGTGGGATTTCACTGATGGAGGCCGTAATAACAATGCCCAAGAAGCTGAGCTGTTATTCGGTCTGCTGCAAGAAATGGGCAAAGAAGTCTATGTGGCGGTGTTTGAACATTTGGGTGCCACGGCCTGCCGTATGCTGGTTCCGGATTATTCAGAAGTGTATCCAATCGACGATCTGGTCTGGGATAACACCAATAAAGCGCTGTTTTTCCGTGAAGATATTCTCAACCTACACCGTCTGACAGACGCTGAACTGGCGGCCTTGGTGGAGCGTTTGGAAGAGAGCGAGCTGGATCATTACATCGACATTACCACCTTGATCGGTGTGGAGTTTGATGACAACACCGTATGGGGACAGCTGACCATTTTGGAGCTGAAACTGTTGATTTATTTGGCTTTGAATCGTCTTGAAGAGGCGCTGGAGCTGGTCGAAGAATTTCTGCAGTTTAATGACAACACCGTTGAGCGTGAGTTGTTTTATCAGGCGATGAACGCTGCACTGGAAGTGGCCTTGGATGATGATTTGGAGATGGATGATTACGAGCCGAGCTTTCGCCGTATGTTTGGTGACGCGCGGATGGATGCGGTGCTGGGCTCGCTGCAGGGTACGGTGCGCTTTTACGGTTTAACGCCAACCAGTATGAAGCTGGAAGGGGTGGATAAACACTTGCGCCTGATCGACAGCTTTAAAAAGCTGCACGCAGCACGAGCGCGCTTCGCTGGCTGATTACTGTTCATACAATGCAAAAAAGCACCTCTTAGCTGCTTTTTTGTACAGGCTTAACGGCAGGATACTCGCAGTTCTATACGGCTTATTTGGCGTCTGTTGCTGCTGATATCTTGTAATCTATTGAGCGCTGCGCAAATTTTATCTTTAGCTTGTAACTCAGCAACTCTTGCGCCCGCGCCATGCTGTTCGGCAATTACTTGCAGTTAGGGTGCAGTCTGACTGTCAAAGCAAATCTGCAGCAAGCGCCGGAACTCATCGGTGATGCGCGGCATGCTGTTTGCCAAGCGGTGCCCGTCATCCAAAATGAGCGTGCTGATGCGCTGTTGTTGCGCCAGTTCTAATACGGGCATAACCGGCACAACCTCGTCTTGCCAGCCATGAATGATCTGACTGAATGTTGCGCCAATTGTCGGCCTGGAGTGCGGGTAGCGCTCCATCGCCAATGCCGGAGCCAGCATAAAGCAGCCCAATACCGGTGTTTGCGCACTGGTTTGCGCGCACACCCAGCCACCCATGCTGGAACCGGCCAGAATAGTACGTTGTGGGTCGGCGCCGGCTTTTTTCATAGCGGTCTGCATTTGCAGTAGGCGGGTTGCTGGGTCCTTAGTGCTGCGATGGTCAACGGCTACGGCTGTTACCCCAGCAAACTGCTCAGCGACAGTTTTTAAGGCCTGCATCTTTGTGCTATTAGGGCCACTTTCCAATCCATGCGAGATAAAAACGTGAAAGCTGGGTAATGACATCGTTTGATTTCCTTAGAGTTGTGCTTAAATGAATGTCGTCGCTACGGCAAAGCGTTGATCGTTGCTTAGCGTAACCTGCTCTACTATAACGATGAGAATAACAGGAGACAGACTATGTTCAGATTACTATTAAGTGCTGCGCTGATGCTTACGCTCGGGTCAGCGCCTGCATTGGCTGATGAAACTGTCGGCTGTCCTGCGTATCTTGATCATGATTTACCCAAGCTGCATTCCCGCGACAGTATCAATTTGTGCGAACTTGCAGCGGGTAAACCCATGTTGGTGGTCAATACTGCCAGCTTCTGTGGATTTACTGGCCAGTTTGAAGGACTGGAAGCGTTGCATCAGCGTTATGCCAAACAGGGCTTGGTGGTGGTCGGCTTTGCCAGTGACGACTTTAATCAGGAAGCAGATACTGAAGAAGAAGCAGCGGATATTTGTTTCAAGAATTTTGGTGTGACCTTCACCATGATTGCACCTGGCCCTGTTACAGGACCTAATGCAACACCGTTATTTGCCCATATTAACCAGCAGAGCAAGCAGCCGCGTTGGAATTTTACCAAGTATGTACTCAATGAAAACGGTGAAGTGCTTGAGTCTTTCGCCAGTAGTGTAGACCCTGATGCGCAACCCATTAAACAGGCAATAGAATCAGTGTTACAGCGCTAGACTACCCGTGCTCTAGGAGAGAAGTATGGCTGAGGAGTTTTTAGCTAAGTTATTTGAGCAGGTAAAAAACAATCTAGGTGACACCTTAAATGCCATCGGCAGTGAGGATGTGACCTGGGTTGCGCTGGCGGGTTATGGCCTGAGTCAGTTGCTGGTGTCACTAATATATGTTGTCTTGTTTGTCGGCGGCTATCTACTGGTGATGACAATTCTGAGTGCGATTGCAGGTGCTCGGCGCGCTCAGTCAGCAGCGTTCGCTCATTTGCGTACCACTCTGCGCTACCTTACAGGGCTGACTCTGTTACTGGCAGTGTTGGCGCAATTCGGTGCCGGCCCTGGCTTTCTCGGCGCGGTGGCTAAAGCGGGCTTTATGGCTTTAGGTTTTTTTGTGGCGTGGTTGGTGCTCAAGCGTATTCTGCAAGAAGCGATGAGCCGCTATAAAGCAGACCTTTCCATTCGTCAGCTTGTTAATAATCTGCTGTCTGTTCTACTCTCAACCTTTGCAACCATCACCATACTGGCCCAATTTGGCTTTGACGTGCTATCGATTGTAGCGGGCTTAGGCATAGTGGGTATTGCCGTTGGCTTTGCCGCGCAATCGACACTGTCGAATTTCATTGCCGGTATCACCTTATTGATTGAGCGACCCTTTCGGATTGGCGACTGGGTCAATATCAACGGGCAAGATGGCAAAGTAGTAAAAATTGCCCTGCGCACCACATGGTTGCGTACCCGTGACAACATTTTTACCATGATCCCCAATGACAGCGTGGCTTCTTCGGATATCGTTAACTTCAGTGCTGAGGGCATTACTCGGCTGAACTTTATCGTCGGCATTGCTTATAAAGAGTCTGTTGAAAAAGCCCGAGAAGTGATTTTGCCGGTTCTGTTGGCGCACAAAGAAGTGCTGCATGATAAATCGTTAGAGCCAAGAGTGAGACTAGAAAACCTTGGCGCATCCTCTGTTGATTTGAAAATACAGATTTGGATTACCCAAGATAATTTAGATGTACAGCCGCGTATTATTGGGGAGTTGCGTGAGCAGGTTAAGAATGCCTTAGATGCAGCCGGTATTGAGATTCCTTTCCCGCATTTGCAGGTGCATATTGATGGAGCAATGGGTCTGCAGCCTTTGCTGGAACCCTTGCACCCAGCGCAGCAGAACATTGAACGAGCCGACTGAGTTAGCTGCTATGTTCGAAAGGCTAGAGCGCGCACTCGTATTATGAAAGCAAGTATGCGCGCCGCAATGATGCGGATATGTATTCTGTTGCTGATTGTCTGTTCTGCGGCTTTTGTGTGGGAGGCATCAAGCAACGCTGGCATGCAGCCTGTGACTGGTCGAATCACAGCAAAAATCTACAAGGGCTACGCGATTGAGTACCACGTCCAGCAGCAACGTTATCAACTTGAAACTCGAGTTGGGGTTGTTGACTTGCTCGGTGGTCTTGGCTCTCTATCGGCAGGCGCTGAAGTACCCTTGTTAGTCGATTTAGATAATCCCCATGCAGCACTGATCAATACACTGAATGGCCGCTATGGCATCACGCTGACCTGTGTTGCGCTGCTGTTTTTATTTGTTGTGACTATGCTGGTATTGATTAGCCGCAGTAAGGGTCATAAGCCTCGCTAAATCAATCGCCATGCCTGTGGTTACTGCCTCTTCTTAACCCCTTGCTGCGCCTCAGCGGTTAAAGGATCTTCCGGCCAAGGATGTTTGGGATAACGCCCGCGTATATCTTTGCGAACTTCTAGGTAGACATTGCGCCAGAAATTGGCCAGATCAGCGGTCACCGCCAATGGGCGCTGGGCAGGGGACAGTAGATGAATCACCACTGGAACTTTGCCGTCTGCCACTTTGGGTGTTTCGGTCCAGCCAAATAAGGCCTGTAACTTGGCCGCCAGCACTGGGCCGTTTTCTGCTGTGTAATCCAGTCGTACATTTTGCCCAGTGGGGATGGTCAGTGTCGTGGGTGCAAGTGATCCGAGTTGTTGTTGCTGTTGATAGCTCAGCAGGCTATTGAGCGCTTCGGTTAGATTCAGTTTTTTTAAGTCAGACCAGCGTTGCATGCCGCTCAAGAAGGGCAGCAGCCAGTCTTCTAGGTTAGCTAGCAGTGCAGTATCACTGACATCCGGCCATTCGCTTGGAAAAACGTCAGCCAGTAAACGTACACGGGCGCACCATTGGCTGGCGCTGTCTGACCACGGCAGGCTGGTTAAGCCGTTTTTGCGCGCAGCATTAAGTAGACCTTGCTGGATCAGCGCGGGGTCGGGTTTGGCTAATTCTTTTTCTTCTAATATGAGTTCGCCCAGCTTGCGCACATGACGGGCAACAATGGTGCCGCGCTTGTCGTCCCACAGCGCTTCTTCGCTTTCGGTAATAAGCGCTGCTAAATCCTGCTCAATATCGGCGATGTTGACTGGGGCAGCCAGATAAATGCTGGCTTCGCGGGTCTTGCCATCCAGATCGGCAGCCACCAGCCACTGCTGACCCACTAGGGTGTCATCCTCACGCAGGGTGGCGCCTTTGCCGTTACTCAGTTGGTAGCGGGTGGTTTGTCCAGCTCGGCGCTGGCCGATGCGGTCAGGGTAGGCCAGAGCGAGTAGGCGTCCTGTTTCTGTGGCGCTGGGCATGCTTGCAGTATCGTTACTCTGGATCATCAGACGTTTAGCGACCTGACGTATGCTGCTCAGTCGAGCAGGATCTAATCTTTGTGGTCTGTACTCACCGCGCAGCACGCGCAGGCGTTCGTGCATATCTGAGCCAGAGTTGGGCCCCAGTAGATCACGCTCATCCAACAAAGCGGCAAGCTCTGCTGCGGCAGCGCCGAGACCCAAGGTACGGCCGTGCAAGACCATGTTGGCCAAGCGCGGATGAATACCCAGATTGCGCGCGGCTTTGCCATGTTCGCTAATGGCGCCGTCTGTATCCAGCATGCCGAGCAGTTGTAACAATTCAGTGGCCTGATTCCAGTGCGCCGGCGGCGGCGGATCAATCCAAGTCACCTGTGCTGGATCACGCGCGCCCCATTGCGCCAATTCCAATACCAGTGAGACGAGATCGGCTTCTTGGATTTCTGGTGGGGTAAATTCGGCCAGACTCGCCTGTTCTGATGCACTCCAGAGTCGATAACACACACCCGGTTCGTTGCGCCCAGCACGGCCTTTGCGTTGCTCGGCAGAGGCTTTGGAAACACGGGTGGTGATTAAGCGGGTCATGCCGCTATTGGGGTCAAACACCGCACGCCGTTGCTGACCACTATCGATGACCACACGCACGCCTTCGATGGTCAGGCTGGTTTCGGCAATGGCAGTAGCCAGCACCACTTTACGGCTGCCTGCTGGCGCTGGCGAAATGGCGCGATCTTGCTCGTCTGCTTTTAGGTTGCCGTATAAAGGCGTGATCAGTACATCGTCGGCAACTTGCCCATGTAATTGCTTTTCGACGCGGCGAATCTCGCCAGCACCGGGCAAAAATACCAGCAGCGAACCGCTTTGTTCGGCCAGCGCTGTGTGAATCACGGCAAGCACAGGATCGATGATGCTGCGGTTTTTCAGCTGTACGGGGCGATAGATAACTTCTACAGGAAAGGCGCGACCAGCACTGCTGATGATCGGTACATCACCGAGTACGCGGGCAATGGGTGCGCTATCCAAAGTCGCCGACATCACCAATAGGCGCAGGTCTTCTCTTAGGGCTTGTTGTGATTCACGTACCAATGCCAGGCCTAAATCAGCATGCAAGGAGCGTTCATGAAATTCATCAAACACAACTGCTGCGTAGTCTTCCAGCATCGGATCGTTTTGGATCAAGCGGGTGAGGATGCCCTCAGTCACCACTTCGATCTGCGTGGCGGCAGTGATTTGGCTGTCCAGTCGGGTGCGATAGCCGACGCTTTGCCCAACCTTTTCGCCCAACTGCTGCGCCATAAAACGCGCTGCAGAACGCGCAGCCAAACGCCGCGGTTCTAGCATCAAAATCTTCTTGCCCGCACGCCAAGGCGCATCCAACAAAGCCAATGGCACACGGGTGGTTTTACCGGCACCCGGCGGCGCTTGCAGCAGCGCGGTGCTGTTGTGCTCAAGGGTGTGTTTCAATTCGGGGAGGATGGCATCAATTGGCAGCATGGTTCGCGTCAGTCAGTGGAGGGTGTTGTATTAGAACCTGATAACAGCGTGCCGTCCAAGTTATTGCTATGCAGCCATTGCCTAGGAAGTTGCCTGCTCCGGCTAATGCAGGCTGTCCATTTATGGGCAATACGATCAACCATACGCATGCTCAATGTTGACCCCAAAGTGTCAGCCTACTGGTGCTGCAGGGAGGGTGTCGCGGTTATAGATCTGTATTTCACACTCAAATTTATTGAACAATCAGATTTGCAATGGCGCAAAGCAGTCCGTAGCATATGCGGCCAATTTTAAAACCACGTTGGACTAATGTCGTACTCTTCTGATGCTTCTCAATCTGCTGTACTTGATTCTGTTGTAACACCCTCCTCGCATCGCTTTGGTGATCCCGTTGTACTTACGCTAACTATGGGCTTTATTGCTCTGTTTGTTGGGCTATCGATTTACGATACAGCTTGGCTGACCGCGCAAATTGGCAGCGGTTTTGCTTGGACGGCTAAATACCTGGGCTCCTTCTTCCAAGCGTTGCTGCTGGCAACCTTCTTTATTGCCATTGGTGTGGCTATAAGTCGTGCTGGGCAGGCCAAGATTGGTAATTTGGACGTGCCGGAAATTAGCACCTTCCGCTGGTTATCCATGGTGATGTGTACCTTGCTGGCCGGTGGTGGGGTGTTTTTCGCTGCCGGTGAGCCAATTTATCACTTTGTGGTGACGCCGCCGGCATTTACCAGCGAAGCAGGTACTGCCGCTGCAGTGGCTCCGGCAATGGCGCAGGCGTTTATGCACTGGGGTTTCCTCGCTTGGGCGGTATTGGGCTCGTTAAGCGCAATCGTGCTGGCCTATGCTCATTACACTCTGGGTAAGCCGCTGCAACCGCGCACGTTACTTTATCCGGTGTTTGGCGAATGGATTCTCACCAGTTGGGTCGGCGGTGTAGTTGATGCCTTGTGTGTTATCGCAATTGTGGCAGGTACTGTTGGCCCGATTGGTTTCCTTGCCACGCAAATGAGTTACGGCTTGCATGTGTTGTTTGGTTTGTCTAATGGCTACACCACGCAGCTGTTTGTGCTGATGTTGTTGGCGGCGGTATATATCGGCTCGGCGATGAGTGGCATCCATAAAGGCATTCAGATCCTGAGCCGTTTCAACGTGTTCCTTGCATTGGGCATTGGTGCGGTGATCTTTATCTTCGGTCCAACATTGTTCCTGACTGATGTTTACCTGCAGTCGATGGGCGAGTATATGACCTCGTTCTTCGCTATGGCGACTATGACCAGTGAAACTGCACCGGACTGGTGGATGAAGTGGTGGACGGTATTCTTCTTCGCTTGGTTTATTGGTTATGCACCCTTGATGGCTATTTTTGTTGCACGCATCTCACGCGGCCGTACCATTCGCCAAATGGTGCTTGCGGTGGCGGTGCTGGCGCCGATTGCCACAACGATCTGGTTTACCCTGCTGGGTGGTTCAGGTATTTACTACCAGTTGACTGGCGCAGTAGAGCTGACCGAGGCGCTACAAAACTTCTCATTTGATGTGGCGACATTGACTGTAGCGCAAGCATTGCCCGGCGGGATTTGGATGGCAGCAGCAATTTTGTTGCTGACCACGATCTTCGTTGCGACCACCGGTGACTCCATGAGCTACGCCATTGCTGTGGTTGGTGCTGGCCATGATGAGCCGCACTTCTTGATTCGTGCCTTCTGGGGTGGTGCTATGGCTGTTATGGCTGGCATTTTGCTCTACATGGGCGCGGGGCAGGTTGGCGTGCTGCAGCAGTTTATTGTGATCACCGCGATTCCGGTCTCAATCATCATTCTGCCGTCACTGTGGGAAGGACCAAGAGCGGCCATGGCTATAGCGCGCGAGCAAAAGCTGCTGTAATACCAGCCGCGCTACGAAAACACCCCAACAGGCCAGTCCTGCTGGGGTGTTTTTTGTTTCGTTTAATCTAGAGACTGCTTTGTCCGTAAATCCCAAGTCAAGTATTTACCAAGATTTATACGGCAAAAACTTACCATTCATAGTGATAACCACACGATCGCCTTGTGGGTTTTCTTCTTTGTCGATATCCATCGAGAAATCAATGGCGCTCATGATGCCGTCACCGAATTTTTCATGAATGATTTCTTTCATGGTTTCGCCATAGACACCAATCGCCTCATAGAAACGATAGATGACAGGATCTGTGGGGACTGCTTTGTCCCAACTTTTATGTGGGAATTCTTGCAGAGCAGTGGACACTTCTGTGGGCAGGTTAAGTACTTCACATACTTTGTCAGCGGGTTCTTTTTTTAAGCTGTTCATGCCCAAGCAAGCTGAGGTTAAAAATACGGGTGATATGCCCACTTTTTCTGCAAGCGCCTCCCAGCTGATAGCTGATGCTTTTTTCGCAGCCATAATTTCTTCGGTCATTTCAATTTTATTCATATAAAACTCCTTGTGGATAAATCTGCTGCCATGGCATTGAACAGACTGCTTTGGCAGCTATAAAAATGCTGTACTTTTTATGTTCTACAGCCCTCCTTGCTTTTAAGCAAAGGACTATCACTGAAAACAACTTGAGTTCTGAGCATCCTACGAAAACTTGTGTGCTGAGGGTAGCATTTATCTGCTGCCCTATTGCTTGATGCTGATGATGAAACTCGTTGCTGATAATACAAGAACTTCAGCCACCTATAGGCATTGGCTCAGCAGTGCACTCAACCTGTGATAGCAACCTTGTTATTGCTGTTCAAACTTTTTTAGCAAAGTCTGCTTTTGTGTGAAGTTGTTAGGAGAGCATATTTGTTAAAGCGCTGCACGAGCGATACAGCTATGCTTAACAGTAAGTATTGAGTTCAGGACGCTCTATGTTAATGATATCTGCTGTGACTACGCTATGCGTGGTCATTGCCACTGTGTTGCCGCTGTCTAAAAACCCGCACTGGTGGGTCAGAGGTTTGGATTTTCCGCGCTTGCAAATTGCCGCACTGGCTGCGGGCTTGCTGATTGTTCATTGCGTTTTTCTTGACCTGAATATGCCACTCGCTTGGCTGTTGATTGCTGCAACCGCGCTCTGTTTTGTTTGGCAATTATGCTGGGTTTTGCCCTATACCTTGATTTGGCCACACGAGGTTAAAACCGCTAAAAGCGCTGATCCCGATAGGCAGCTGAGTATCATCACTGCCAACGTGCTGCAAACAAACCGTAATAGTGATGCGCTGATTGATTTGGTGAGCCAGCATCAGCCCGATATTTTGGTCACGCTTGAGTCAAGTCAGTGGTGGCAGGACAGGCTTGAAGTGCTTGCAACTGAGATGCCGCACAGCGTTAAGTGTCCCCTTGAGAACCTCTATGGAATGCATGTCTATTCCAGGCTGCCTTTCAGTCAAGAACAGATCTCTTACTTGGTGGAGGACGGTGTTCCGTCAATCCATTTATGTTTACAGCTGCGTAGCGGTGATACCGTGCAGATGCATTTTGTCCATCCTGCACCACCAAGCCCAACGGAGAATTCTGAGTCAATAGAGCGCGATGCGGAGTTAATTGTCATTGCCAAGCGTGTTGCTGAGACTGAGCAGCCAGTGATTGTAACCGGTGATCTGAATGATGTGGCTTGGTCGGCGACTACACGGTTGTTTCGTAAAATCAGTGGCCTACTTGACCCACGAGTTGGGCGCGGCATGTTCAATACCTTTCACGTCAGCTTTCCTTTTTTGCGCTGGCCGTTGGATCATTTATTCCACAGCTCACACTTTACCGTTAAACATATCCAGCGCTTACCATCGATTGGTTCAGATCATTTTTCATTATTCACAAAGCTGGTGTATGAGCCTGCAGAGTGTACAAATCAAGAGGGATTAAGCGCGACTGCTGATGATCACACCGAGGCTAAACGTGTAGCGCAAAAGAAGGACGTGAGTAAGGAGGACGTGCCAAAACTCAGTCACTAAGTGCGTTTTAAATTGAAATGATTGCGTGGCTAAGAGTGCCACTTAACACGCCACACTGAAAAGCAAACGCTGACCATAATGGTTGCTGCTAGTTCCTATTAGGCATCAATGCTTGAATTAGTCAGTCTCGCGCTCAACCAGCTCAGGCAACAGCCGCGCCCATTCTTCAAAACCGCCGTCCATGCTGTACAGTTCGCTAAAGTCTTGGCTATGCAAATAGGCTGCTGCGCTTTGGCTGGCGTGGCCGTGGTAGCAGGTCACGATGGTTGGTACATCCAAATCAGCTTGGGCGATAAATTCGGCCAATGAATGGTTATCCAGATGGATTGCGCCGGCAGGGTGCCCGTTAGCAAAGCTCTCAGAGTCGCGAATATCAACCATGACCGCGCCATCGGCGCAGAGTTGCTGGGCTTGTGTCACATTGATGCGTTTAAAAGCGTCCATAGGGTCCTCTGCTAATCGCGGTGTTTATTTAGCCGGTGCGCACGCGCAGCGTTCAAAGTGTTGCGTATCAATATTGTACAGCGATAATTTTCCACCCCATACGCAGCCGGTATCTAAGGCAATGGCGTTGGCTGCTGGACAGCGGCCTTCGAGCGCAGCCCAATGGCCAAACAAGATAGTGTCGTCGCGGGTTAAGCGTTGTGGATGGCTGAACCATGGAGCAAAGCCTTTGGGTGCGCTGTTGATGCCTTCTTTTGCGTTGAGGTCGAGTTCACCATCAGCGGTGCAAAAACGCATGCGGGTAAAGTAGTTGGTGATCACACGTAAGCGTTCAATACCAGTCAAATCATCATTCCATTTGCTTGGGTGATCACCATACATGCCGACTAAATAGGGCAGAAACAGACTGTCATCGCGTAGCACCTTGTGCATTTCCTCGGCACGTGCGAGAGCATCTTGAATGCTCCACTGTGGTGGAATGCCAGCATGCACCATGCTGATCTTGCGCTCAGGATCATGGTGCATCAGTGGTTGCTGGCGCAGCCAAAACAGTAAGTCAGCGCAGTCAGGTGCGTTGAGCACTTCACGCAGCGTGTCTTTCTTTTTCAAGCGCGCGGTGTAGTTGGCAATTGCCAATAAATGTAAATCATGATTGCCCAGTACGCTCACTACTGAGTCGCGCATGGCGAACAGAAAGCGTAGAGTTTCGAGCGATTGTGGGCCGCGGTTGACCAAGTCACCGACCAACCACAACGTATCCTGACTGGGATCAAAATTGACCCTGTCCAAGAGACATTTAAGCGGCTCTAAACAGCCTTGTACGTCGCCAACAGCGTAGGTTGCCATTAATGTAGGGCTCCTGGGACGGCTAAGCTAAAGGGTGCAATTGGCGCTTCAAACTCTTCACCGTCTTCACTGCGCATGGTGAAACTGCCTTGCATGCTGCCTACCGCTGTGGCCATTAAAGTGCCGCTGCTGTAGCTGTACTCATCATCTGCATCAATCACAGGCTGCTCGCCGACCACGCCTGAACCGCGTACTTCTTGGGTTTTGCCATCGCCATCAGTAATGATCCAATGCCGGCTTAATAATTGCGCTGACTCTGAGCCATTGTTACGGATGGTGATGTCATAGGCGAACACGTAACGGTTGTCTTCTGGGTGTGAATGCTCAGCGAGGTAGCGTGTGTGCACATTAATATCAATTGTATTAGACAGATCAGTCATAGAAACTCTCAAGATAATTCTGCAGCTTGGCGCTCGGAGAACTGGTCTGCTAAGCGTACAAACGCGGCAATATCCAATTGTTCGGGACGCAAGCTGCCATCTACCCCGGCGGCTTCAATGGCCTCAACGGGTAAGACGTTTTTTAAGGTGTTGCGCAAGGTTTTACGGCGCTGATTAAAGGCTTCGCGAACGATGCGGTCTAGCGCGCGTGCATCTTTGGCTGGATGCGGCAGCTGTGCATGCGGGGTTAAACGCACAATTGCGGAATCCACTTTGGGTGGTGGGCTAAACGAGCCAGGGCCGACATTAAATAAATGCTCAACGCGGCAATGGTACTGCACCATAATTGATAAGCGGCCCCAATCACGGCCACCGGGTGTGGCGGCTAAGCGTTCGACCACTTCTTTTTGCAGCATAAAGTGCATGTCACGGACTAAGTGGGCGTTGTTGAGTAGGTGGAAAATCAATGGTGTGGAAATATTGTAGGGCAGGTTGCCCACCACACGCAGACTGCGCGGCGCAGGATCAAGACGGCTAAAATCAAATTTTAGCGCATCACCTTCGTGCAGGGTGAAGTTGTTGCTCAAGGCAAATTTTGTATTGAGGATTTGTACTAAGTCGCGGTCGATCTCTATCACGTCAAGCTGTGCCGCGCTGTTGACTAAACTTTCAGTGAGCGCACCTTGACCGGGGCCGATTTCGAGCAGTCGATCGCCTGCACGGGGTGAGATCGCGCGAATAATGCGATCAATCACGCCAGTGTCGTGCAAGAAGTTTTGACCAAAGCGCTTACGGGCGCGGTGCTGGTAGATATCCGACATTCGGCTGCTCCAATTAACAAGCCCAACAGTTTAGCAAAAAACCAGCCGTGCTTCGCCTCTATCAGTTACTGATGCTGAAAAATAGGCAAACGTGAGCCAGACATCTTCAGCAATAAAGAAGCGGTGCCAATCCAAGCATCACCAACGGCCTGACCTTTGCTTTGTTCGTCAATCAGCTGGGCGTCTTTAAGCAGCTGTTGCCATTGTTGCCCGGACAGGCGCTTTATAGCTTTGCTAAATAAGGGTTTGCGTGTTGCTGGCCAAACCCGTGCAAGGGCGCGATCCATGCTGGTGCCTTGGTTGAGCTGCTGTGCGGCAGTGGTGAGTTGGCGAATATCACGAGCTAATGCCCATAAGATAATAGGGATGTCCACGCCTTCACCGCGCAGTCCCGCTAAAATTCTTAAGCTGCGCTCGGTATCGCCGTCAAGGGCTGCATCAACCAAGCCAAACACATCATAGCGTGCGCTGTCGGCAATACTGGATTGAATGGTTGCTAAGTCAATATGGTTGCTGTTGCTAAGCAGTTTAAGTTTTTCGATCTCTTGTACGGCTGCGAGTAAGTTGCCTTCGGTGCGCGCGACAATTAAATCAATGGCCTCGGGGTCAGCACTTAGGCCTTGCTGGGCTAAACGCTGGTTCATCCAGTCAGGCAGTTGCTCAATAGTGATGCTGGGCAGTTGTACAAAACCACACAACGGGCTATCCATCAGGGCCTTAGCCCATTTAGTTCTGAGCGTGCTGGCATCAAGACGCGGTACGTTGATCAGCAAAACCGTATCTTCAGCCGGGCGCGCGAGGTATTCCTGCAAAACGGTACTGCCTTGATCGCCGGGCTTGCCAGAATTGATGCGCAATTCCAGTAAGCGCTTTTCTGCAAACAACGACAAGCTGGCATTGGCTTCGCGGATGATATTCCAGTCAAAACCACGCTCAACATGAAAGACTTGGCGCTCGCTGTAATCGGCTTGGCGGCAGGCGCTGCGAATCGCATCACTGGCTTCTTGGGCGAGTAACGGCTCGTCGCTGCTGACTAAATAGATGGGCAGTAGGGCTTGTTTGAGCTGGCCACTGAGTTTTTCAGGATAAATGCGCATAAGGCAAGTGGCGGGCCTTGTTTGCACAAGGCCCTATACCATTAAGGCAAGGTGATCGGTGATTGTTGCGGCTCATCAAATTGCTGGGCACGAATCGCTGCTTCACGCGCTTCGGCTTCGGCTTGTACCTTGCGTTGTGCTTGATCTTTTAAGTCCTGCAACTGCGCCGGAGTCACTGCTTGCAGGCGCATCATAATTTGCATAACCAAGTCACGGCGCATTTCCTCACGCAATAACGAGGCTTCTTGGCCAGAGCCGGTGACGTTGTTTTGATTGTGCGCATAAGTACGCTGCACTTCTACGCGATCTTGTATAAGTGTCGGCAGATTGCCTGAGCGCAGCTCATAGGTGGCTGCACTGGTGAGCGTGTACTCAGCGCTGCGCGTACCTGCAGTATAGCTGGCGGTGCGCTGGCTGTGTTCTTCAGCACCAACATAGAGAGTGAATGGTGCATTGCTCGAAACCTGAACATTGTTATTGATCAGGCTTTCTTTGACCTGTTTGCCCAGTGGGCTGAGCGCATCACGGGCTGCGAAGTTCAGTTCGTTCAATGCCATTTGTGTGGTGCCGGTTCCGCGTAGTTGGAAACCACAAGCGGTCATTAAAAAAGCCAGAGCCAGTACAGTAATAGAGCGTTTTAGCATGGTATGTCCTCTATGCATAACCTCGTTGGGAGGCTATGCAGGGGTGAGTAAAAAAGCACAACTCAATCAGTTGGCAACAATATTAACCAACTTATTCGGAACAACAATCACTTTTCGAATGCTGAGGCCATCGACGTAGCGCAAAACATTCTCGTTGGCGCGTGCCGCTGCTTCAATTTCTTCACGGCTGGCCGTTGCTGGTACATCAATATGCCCACGCAATTTACCATTGACTTGAATCACGATGCTCAGTGAGTCTTGCACCAAAGCGCTTTCATCGACCTGCGGCCAAAGCGCGTCAATCACAGGCGTAGTGTGGCCCAGTTGTTGCCATAGTTCATGACAAATATGCGGTGTGATTGGCGCAAGCAAGAGTACGACAGTTTCCATGCCTTCGTGCAGCAAGGCGCGATCTTGTGCTGTTTCAGTGGGTGCTTTTTCCAGTACGTTCATCAGCGTCATCACTTGCGCAATGGCGGTGTTGAATTTCTGGTGTTGGCCCACGTCTTGGCTGGCGTGCTTAATCACGGCATGGATCGAGCGGCGAATGTCTTTCTGTGCATTGGTTAAGGACGCAATATCTAAACCATCGTGCGTGCCGGCATTGACGTGCTTATAGGCTAAACGCCAAACGCGCTTCATAAAGCGACTGGCACCTTCAATACCCGAATCTGACCATTCCAAACTCATATCCGGTGGTGAAGCGAACATCATAAACAAGCGGCAGGTGTCGGCACCGTACTCGTCGATCATTACTTGCGGATCAACACCGTTGTTTTTTGATTTCGACATTTTTTCAACGCCGCCAACCACAACTGGCTGACCGTCGCTGATCAGCGTGGCAGATAGCGTTTTGCCTTTGCTGTCGGATTCAATGTTGACCTGGTCCGGGTTAAACCATTCACGGGCACCATTGGGCAGCATGCGGTAGTAGGTATCGGCAATCACCATGCCTTGCGTTAACAGCTTGGCAAAGGGCTCATTGCTGTTCACCAAACCTTCGTCGCGCATCAGCTTATGGAAGAAGCGTGCATACAGCAGGTGCAAAATAGCGTGCTCGATACCACCGATGTATTGATCAACCGGTAACCAATGATCCGCTGCTGATTTTTCCACTAAGCCACCTTCATAGTGCGGTGAAGCATAGCGTGCGTAGTACCAAGATGACTCAACAAAGGTGTCCATGGTATCGGTTTCACGTCGCGCATCCGCACCACAGGATGGGCACGTGCACTGATAAAATTCAGGCATTTTATTTAAGGGATTGCCTGCACCGTCGGGAATCACGTTTTCAGGTAAAACCACGGGTAACTGATCTTCAGGCACGGGCACATCGCCACAGCTTGGGCAATGCACAATCGGGATGGGGCAGCCCCAGTAGCGTTGGCGGCTGATACCCCAGTCACGTAAACGAAACTGTGTTTTACGCTCGCCGTGTTGCTTGGCTTCCAAGTCGGCGACAATGCCGTCAAAGGCATCTTGTACATTTAAGCCGTCGTACTTACCGCTGTTAACAGTGGTGACGTTGGCTTTATCGGCGTACCAGTCTTGCCACTCTTTGGCGTCAAAACTGTTATTTGCATCGTTTGAGGCAAACACTTGTTGAATCGGCAGTTGGTAGCTGTTGGCAAAGGCAAAATCGCGCTCATCGTGAGCAGGAACCGCCATCACCGCACCTTCACCGTAACCCCAGAGTACATAATTGGCGATGTATACCGGCAGCTTGTCACCGGTTAATGGGTGAATGACAAACTGACCAGTGGCTAGACCTTTTTTCTCCATGGTGGCCATATCGGCTTCAGCTACAGAGCCGGCTTTACACTCAGCAATAAAGGCCGTGAGTTCTGGGTTGTCGATGGCCGCACGTTGCGCCAAAGGATGCTCAGCCGCTACAGCCACATAGGTTGCACCCATAAGGGTATCAGGGCGAGTGGTGTAGACCTTGAGCTGGCCATCAATGCCAACTGAATCCAAATCATAATCAAACAGGATATCGGCACCGAAACTTTTACCGATCCAGTTGCGCTGCATGGTTTTGACTTGCTCAGGCCAGCCTGGCATATCATCAAGGCCGCTCAGCAGCTCATCGGCATAGGCGGTGATCTTGAAGTAGTACATGGGGATTTCGCGCTTTTCTACCAGCGCATCGGAACGCCAGCCACGACCATCAATCACTTGCTCATTGGCCAGTACGGTTTGATCGACGGGGTCCCAGTTGACTGTGCCAACTTTCTTGTAAATGATGCCTTTTTTGTACAGCTGGGTGAACAGCCACTGCTCCCAACGGTAGTAGTCAGGCTTGCAAGTGGTGATCTCGCGCGACCAATCAATCGCCAGGCCCAGCTGGGTGAACTGCGCCTTCATATAGGCCATGTTCTCGTAGGTCCAAGCGGCTGGGGCAACTTTATGCTGAATTGCTGCGTTCTCTGCCGGCATACCGAATGCATCCCAACCCATGGGCTGCAGCACGTTTTTACCGAGCATGCGCTGATAACGAGCAATCACATCACCAATGGTGTAGTTGCGCACGTGGCCCATATGCAGGCGACCGCTGGGGTAAGGGAACATTGATAAGCAGTAAAAAGTTTCTTTACCGGCTTGTTCGGTGACTTCAAAGGATTTGTGCTCGGCCCAATGGCGCTGAGCGGCGGTTTCAATGTCGCGAGGCAGATACTGTTCGTGCATGATTTTATGTGGTTATCGTCAAGAAAGTCATAAGAATGACGCGCCGCAGCGCATCAATGAAAAATATCTGCCTAGCATACATGAGGCGGGCGCAAGGAGGGAAACGGCATCTGTACATCCGCTGTGATTACGGTGTTGTTGCTGTTGATCTTGTATGAGTGGAGTGCACCCCTAAAGTTGGACTGGATTTCAACGACAGGAGTTGCCTTAATGTGGCGGCTGGTAGGTGAAGCGGTACAGCACAGCACCGATGGCCTCATTCAATAAGGCTGTGTTTTGCCACATGGCTTTGCCTTCGGGTAGCCAGCCATTGAGTGGGCGACCATTGGGCCCGCTTAAAAACCCCACTGGCGCGCTTATCACCTCAAATCCAAACTGTTCAAAACTCCAACGCGCACGTTGGATGTGCCAAGCATTGGTGACCAGCAGCACGCGTTGAATACCTTGCGCCTGCAAGATCCTGGTGCTAAATGCAGCATTTTCCCATGTGGTGCGGCTTTCACCCTCAAGCCAGCGTGCCGTGATATTAAAGTCCTGCTGCAAACTATTGGCCATGATTTGTGCTTCGCTGGGCGGCTGGCCAAAATGTAGGCCGCCAGTTACTAAAATAGGTAAGTCAGAGGCTTTGGCTAAACGTGCAGCATAACGCAGACGCTGCATGGCCAGTAATGAGGGTTGGTCAGCCTGCCATGCGGGGTCGTTAACCTCACGACCGCCACCCAGCACAACAATCGCATCAGCATGCTGCTTTAATGTAGGCCACTGTGCCGGTGTTAGCGCAGGCTCTGTTTCCAATGCGCGCGCTGCATATTCAACAGTGATCGGCAGACTCATAACATACAGGCCGCTGATGCTGATAACTAAGCCCGCTGCTGTCAACTTCGGCCAACGTTTGCGTAACAGCATACTGCACAGCAATAACAGTAATAAGCCGCTGGGTGGAAAGGCCAATTGCTTGATAATATAGCGCCAAGTCATGCGTGCTCTCTAAGTGTGTTGTGATAAAAATTGATAGTGTGCACATACTCTGCGTGCAAGACATCTGTCCCTGTACCGCTTGACCCTAGTCAGTAGGCTGGGCATGCTTTGTACCAATATATTAAATAGCCTTGAGTAAGAACCATGAAACCAGAAACGATTGCGCTCCATGTCGGTTACAAATCTGATCCGACCACCAAGTCTGCTGCGGTGCCTATTTACCAAACCACTTCGTACACTTTTGATGATACTCAGCACGGCGCAGATCTATTTGATCTAAAAGTGCCAGGTAATATTTATACACGCATTACTAACCCAACCAACGATATTTTAGAAAAGCGTGTGGCTGCTTTAGAAAGTGGTGTTGCTGCGTTGGCGATGGCTTCAGGTATGGCGGCAATTACTGCTGCGATTCAGACCCTGGCTGAAGTGGGCGACAATATTGTTTCAGTGGCTTCTTTATATGGTGGCACATACAACCTGTTTGCGCACACCTTGCCGCGTCAAGGTTTAGAGGTGCGTTTTGCCCCTTACAATGATTTGCTAGCCTTAGAAGCACTGATTGACAAGAAAACCAAAGCGGTATTCTGCGAAAGCATTGGTAATCCAGCGGGTAATATTGTCGATATCCAAGCCTTAGCAGATATTGCACACCGCCACGGTGTGCCATTGATAGTGGATAATACCGTTCCGAGCCCAGCACTGTGCCGTCCGATTGATTTCGGTGCAGACATTGTGATTCAAGCATTAACTAAGTACATGGGTGGCCACGGCACGACCATTGCTGGCGCCATTGTTGATTCGGGTAACTTTCCTTGGGCCGAGCACGCAGAGCGCTTCCCATTACTGAATACGCCAGATGTGTCGTACCATGGCGTGGTCTACACCAAAGACTTTGGTCCGGCGGCCTTTATTGCGCGTTGCCGAGTGGTGCCCTTACGTAACATGGGTGCAGCCTTGTCACCCTTTAATGCGTTCTTGATTATGCAGGGCATGGAAACACTGTCGCTGCGTATGGAGCGGCACTGTGAGAACACGCAAGCAGTGGCTGAGTTTTTAGAAGCACACGAGCAGGTGGCATGGGTCAATTATGCCGGCCTGCCAAGTCACCCTGACCACGCCATGGCGCAAAAATACATGGGTGGTAAAGCATCGGGTATTTTATCTTTTGGCATTAAAGGTGGCGAAGCGGCGGGTGTTAAGTTTATTGATGCGCTGCAATTGCTCTACCGTTTGGTCAATATTGGTGATGCAAAATCACTGGCTTGTCATCCAGCAACCACAACTCACCGCCAGTTAAATGAAGAGGAAATGGCTGCAGTGGGCGTAAGCAAAGATCTGATCCGCTTGTCGATAGGTATCGAGCACATTGATGATATTTTGGCTGATATTACACAAGCCTTAGACGCCGCTCGCTAACAGTTCACGCGCAAACGAATCTGCCGTTTGCGCGCTTCTTTGCCTCTTTGAAAAGGAATGCTCATTTATGCAACATATAATGGTTGCTCACGACCTCAGTGAAGAAGCGCAGATTGCGCTGCAGCGCGGCGTGCAGTTGGCGCAACAGCATCAAGCACGTTTGAGTGTGTTGTATGTTTTAGAAAATCATTTGCCCATGGCTGTAATAGAAAAGCAGATGCTGGCAGCGGATGCGTTACTGACGCAGCAACTGGCAGAGTGTAATGCTGAAAATGCTCAAGTTTTAATCAAAATGGGGCGACCAGCACAAACTATTGTTGCCGCGCAGCAGGCGCACAGCGTTGATTTTTTAGTAATGGGCGATCATCACCAAGACTCCCCAGAGTATTTTTCAGGCACTACACTGGAGCGCGTATTGCAACGTAGCGCAGTTCCGGTGCTGTTGGCTGTTGAGTCTGACGTTGTGGCGTATCAGCGCGCTTTGGTACCGCTTGATTTTTCTTTGTGCGCCTGCCATGCCTTGCACCATGTGTTTAAGCTGCTGCCACATAGCGCATCGATTCATGCGCTGCATGTGTTGGAAATGGCTGAAGTGCATGGCGCTGATACTGACTCAGAAATAACCTGGCAAACCTCACTGTTTGATCAGCTGGTGATGGATGAGCGGGCAAAATTGCCAGAAACAGGCCCGAGCATTACGCACGAGCTGCGCCAAGGTGAGTTGCACAACTGTTTAACGCAGGTGATTGTCGAGCAAAAGCCACAGATTTTAGCCATTGGTAAGCACGGGCGTGGCATCTTGGCTGATGCGTTGCTGGGCAGTTTGGCGCAGTATTTTTTAGAGTATCCGCCATGCGATGTGTTGGTCGTTAAGTGATCGCCAAATAGAACACCCTGAGTTGTGTGCCGTGCGCCATTCGTGTTGGTTAGCGATAGCTGCTAAGCATGCTGTTAATCGCTTTACGCAGTGCTTTTTCAGTGGTGTGTCCTTGCAGGTCGCTGCTAACGGTGCTTTGCGTGCGCCATACTGGTTGCTGAGTTTGCGCGTCAGTGAAGGTTAAGGTCAATTGCTGGTAATGCTCAGTATAGCTGCGTGGACCAATAGGGATATTGACACCAATGCCAGAGTAGCGATGACGGTCGTAATAGGGATGGCCATGTCCGTAACCAAAGCCATAGTTGGCGGATGGGAAATCATCATAGACGCGACGCTCATGTTGGCGCTGACTGCTGATGAGTTGCACTTTTAACTGGCATTGTTCTGCTGATGGGGCCGCACGCAAGCCATACTGCTCAAGCTGCTCAGCAAGAATGCGCAGTGCATCATTTTCAGTCGAAGCGATAGGGGTGGGAGCGGCATACTGGTCGTGCCAGCACCAATAACTGTAGGTTTTTCTATCCACTTTAACTGGGTAAGCACTGCTATCAAAATGCGTCGTGGCAGCGGTCGGTGCCGGTGCTGATGGCAGGCTTTCAGCTTGATAGGGGTTGCCTGCTTGGCAGCCAACTAAAAGTAGAGCTGCTGTACTCAGTATGAGGTAACGAAGCATAGCGCGCCTCCAATAAGACTTATAATATCAGTCTACTGCGATCTGGCGAGGCTGGCAAAGCCAATGCAGATAACGTCCTAGGCCTGCTAAAGCAGGGTGACGGCGGTAACTCAGTTCGGTGCTGATTAACTCTTCTGGGGCGATTTTTTGGCGAAATTGTGGCGGCATATAATCATGGAAAACGCGGATGCCGCTGCGCTCTTGGATCTGCCATAGTGGTTCAACTACAGTTGCCAGTTCACGAGGATCAAGGGGTTGTTGCGGGGTTAAGCCGCCCGCATCACCGGTAAAGCGCTGCTGGCTGAGTTTACGTAAATTACCTTTAATTAAGGAAACGCTGAATAAAACCAATCAAACCAGCCAATCCATGCGGATTTAAAATTCAGCTCTTAAATTTCAACTTCAGGGCCATAAAAAACCTTTTTATCAGCAGTTTTACCCGTTTTTGCTGCTTTTCCCGGCAGCTTACCGGTTTTTAGGCGGATTTATCCCGCCAACGGCATACATCGCTTCGACAAAAACAGGTTTGCCAAGGCAAACAGGCTATAGAGATGGGCTGTGTTTTTCGCCAAGCCACGGTAGCGAGTCTTGCGGTGACCAAAGTGCACTTTGACCCAGTAAAAGGGATGCTCAACCTTGGCGCGTATCCGGCTCTTTAATTTTTCGATTTTGTCAGCCAGTTGACCTTCTTCTGTGCCGCTATCGCGCAGCTTTCGACGCTTTCCATGGCGCATGGCTACCACCCACTCCACATCTTTATCCTTATTTTCTTCCCGTTTGTCAGCCCCCAGATAACCAGAATCACCGTATACCTGCTGTTCCTCGCCGTGTAGCAAAGCATGAGCTTGGTTCACGTCGTGCACGTTGGCCGCAGTGGTGACCAGTGTGTGCACCAAACCGCTAGCCGCATCAGCACCGATGTGAGCTTTCATGCCAAAGTAATACTGATTGCCTTTCTTAGTGGAGCGCATTTGCGGATCACGGCTTTTACTCTTATTCTTGGTGGAAGGTGGTGCGGCAATAATTGTAGCGTCAACCACCGTGCCTTCCTTGAGGTACAAGCCCTTGCTCGCCAGTTGGTAATTGACCGCAGCAAAAATTTGTTGAGTCAGGCTGTGAGTTTCCAGCAGACGACGAAAACGCAACAAAGTGGTCGCATCCGGCACGGCATCACGCCCAAGATCAATACCCATAAACAGCTGAATTGCTGCGCTGTCATAAACGGCATCCTCAGTTCCTTCATCGGAAAACCCCATGACCTGCTGTAGAATGTACATACGTAACATGCGAGAAAGCCCCATAGTCGGACGACCTCGTTTGCCGTCAGATTTCGGATAGTACGGCTCAATCACTGATTCCAGAACAGACCAAGGCACCAGAGTTTCCAGATCCATCAACAGTCGATCCCGACGGGTTTGCTTCTTTTTGCTGACGAACTCGGCTTCGGCGAAAGTGATTTGCATGACTGTGGACTCGATACTAATTACGGATTGGACTATTTTACCAAAGGCTGCAGCCCGCTTGGGGTTTGTTCAGTGTTTCCTTAAGTTCTGTAAGATCAGTCCATCTTTATTATAAAAAGCCAATGACAGCCAGCCGTCAGTTGCGGTTAAACGGTGTAGTGCAGTCAAAATTGCGCTGGGCTGCGCCAGCCATTCTAAAACTGCATGGCATAGGACTAAATCATAGGGTTGCTGGTGTTGCTCGGTAAAGCTCTGCCAATCGGCATGGATAAAGGTGGCTTGGCATTGTGCATCGCGAAAACGCTGTTGTGCTGCTTCGAGCATGGCAAGTGCCGGCTCAACTAAAGTGACTTGATGCCCTTGCTGTGCGAGCCATAGCGCCATATGGCCAAGGCCGGCGCCAATATCCAATACCCGCAATGGGCGCTGCGGCACAACCTCAGTGATGTCTGCCTGCAATACGGCTAAACGTATAGCACCTTTGTTGCTGCCGTAAATTTTTTGCGCAAAACGAATAGAAAGGTCATCAAAGTGCTGATCTTGCATCGAGGTTACTCTTTATAAATGCGCCGCACTCTAGCAAGGCGCGTGACTGCACAGCAAACAAAAGGTGTCTGCATGCACTGTTAGTGTGTAGGTGCGGGTTAGAAAGGAAAAATAGACGATTTCTTTTCAGGTTTATCTTTAACTGGACACTCTGGGCGTACGCCGTAATCATCGAGCTCGCAAGGACGCACACGGCGCTTATCGTTTAAGGTGGTTTGCCGAAAATGAAAAGGCTGTGCTGGTGTGCGTTCGAGTACAGCACCTTGTTGGTTGATGATCTCTACCGCGAGCTTATGCGTGCCGCGCTCAATTTGACTCAAGGGGAAGACAGGGCTGCGACTGGGTTCAGCAACAGGCTCACCATCTAATAATAAGCGGTAAAGGTGTCCATCTAATAGCGCTGGCTCGCTGCTGATCATCACAATCAAACGGCGATCATTGGCACGAATAGTAGCATTGGGCTCTGGGGTTAAGATGCGCAGAACTTGGTACTGAAAGGTAGGGTTAGTCGTGTCGTCTTGATAAACTGGCGGTGGCTTAATCGTTGCCTGCACAGGCACGGCTGGCAGTTGATTGGTCGGTGCAATGTTGACTGTTTCAACACGCTGATGTTGCGGTGGTTTGTCAGTGTAGACACGCTCGCCGTTAGCATCGATATAGGTGTAGATTGCTGCAGAAGCGATCTGTGTGACGCACAGCAAAAGAGCGCCTATTAAATAATCGAGCTTCATGGTGTAGGGCTGGGTGCTGGGTTAGAGCGAAAAGCTGGACTGCTGGTGTGTACACGCTGCACTGTAAGAGTGTGCTCAGCACTGCTTTGCACAACCTGTTCGTCAGCCAGCACCTGTACCGCTAAGCGGTGCTCGCCGCGGTCTAAATTAACAACGTGCAGGGTTGTCGTAGTGCTTGCTGGGCCATGCGCTTGTCCATCGATGATGAGTTGCAAGCGGTGCTGGCTAGCCAGTTTAGGTGTGATTTCAACCTCCACACTAAAGGTGCCATTGTTTGCACGAAGTGCTTCATCATCAGGTAGACCGCTTAGCAACAGGACGCTGTAAGGTGCTGTGAGTTCTGTAGGATCTAATGTACTAGGCGCGACAGGTTGAGTGCTGGCCGGCGCGGGTAGGCTGTTTACTGCACGCAGCTCAATGCTGGTTGCGTCCACGCCGAGTGGCGGTTGGTCAGTGTAAACACGATTGCCTTTGTCGTCGGTGTATTGGTAAATCTGTGCAGTAACAGGCAGTGCTACAGCGAGCAAAGCCGCGGCAAATACAAGGCGCATAATTTACTCCTTTTAATAATGGCTTAAGCGTTACACGCTCTGCATGCTTAGGCAAGTGTTTCGCTGCAGGGCTGAGTAAAAGAGCACACAAGCTTTAGCTGTATGAGCGCCGCGCTTACTAAAAATAAAAAACTGAATTGTTAAGCCGTGCCGCGTACACTAGAAAACAGTGTATTTGACCGGTTTAATGGCGGCCTATTGAGTCGATTGTTAGCTGAATTTCTTGTAAAAGTATGCATTAGGGGCTAGCGCTAGAGACAGCTAACAGTCAAAATAGTACGTTAATTTTATAGTATGCGTCTCGCCCTCGGTTTTGACACACGCCTTGTCTTGCCGAGACAGGAATGTGGTGAGCGCACTGCCCGCAAGTCTGTTGCTGGGTCGGCATCCCGTTGATGAAATCTTGGAGTCCATGATGTCAAAGTCGCTCGAACTGATACAAACCCATAATGCAAAATGGATTGATTTGCGCTTTACCGATATTGGTGGGCAACAGCATCACATTACTATGCCTGCACGTGATGCTGATGATGATTTTTTCGAGCAAGGTAAGATGTTTGACGGCTCTTCTATGAATGGCTGGAAAGGTATTGAAGCGTCAGACATGATTCTGCTGCCCGATGACAGCACTGCGGTTATGGATCCTTTTACCCAAGAGCCGACTCTAATTTTAGTCTGCGATGTGATTGAACCCTCCACCATGCAGGGCTACGACCGCGATCCACGTGCGATCGCCTCGCGTGCAGAAGAGTATTTAAAGTCAACCGGGATTGGCGATACGGTTTTTGTTGGACCTGAGCCTGAGTTCTTTATCTTTGATCAGGTGAAGTTTAAGTCTGATATTTCTGGCTCCATGTTTAAAGTTTATTCTGAGCAAGCAGCTTGGAACAGTGATGCAGACATTGAAGGTGGTAATAAAGGTCATCGTGTGGCTGTTCAAGGTGGCTATATGCCAACCCCACCTAATGACTATGATCATGAAATTCGTACTGCAATGTGTAATGCGCTGGAGGAAATGGGGCAGCTGGTTGAAGTGCATCACCACGAAGTTGCAACCGCAGGCCAAAACGAAATAGGCACTAAATTTAACACCTTGGTAGCCAAAGCCGACGAAGTGCAGGCGCTCAAATATGTTGTGCACAATGTGGCAGATGCCTATGGCCGCAGCGCAACCTTTATGCCCAAACCACTGTTCGGTGATAACGGCTCTGGTATGCATGTGCATATGTCGATTTATGCCGGTGGCAAGAACACTTTTTCCGGTGAGGGCTATGCTGGCTTGTCTGATAATGCCCTGTATTTTATCGGTGGTATCATTAAACATGGTAAAGCCTTGAATGCGCTGACCAATCCATCGACCAACTCCTATAAGCGTTTAGTGCCAGGTTTTGAAGCGCCTGTTATGCTGGCCTACTCAGCGCGTAACCGCTCTGCATCAATTCGTATCCCTTATGTGACCAGTCCCAAAGCTCGCCGCATTGAAGCGCGCTTCCCTGATCCATCGGCTAACCCGTACTTAGCGTTTGCTGCGCTATTGATGGCAGGCTTAGATGGCATTCAAAACCGTATTCACCCAGGTGATGCAGCGGATAAAAACCTCTATGATTTGCCACCAGAAGAATCCCAGCAGATTCCTCAGGTGTCTGGCAGCTTAAAAGAAGCGCTGGAGGCTTTGGATGCGGACCGTGAGTTCTTATTACGCGGTGGCGTGTTCAGCCATGATTTCTTAGATGCCTTTATTGCTCTGAAAGCAGAAGAAGAACTGCGCGTGCGTACCTTTGTTCATCCGCTAGAGTATGAGCTGTACTACAGCTGTTAAGGTTTGAATCATTCAGTAGACGGTGCTGTGTAGCTGTGGCTGCACAGCATTTCGTCTATTTTTTGAGCATTTTTCCAAAAAATATGCTATTATTCTTGCCCATTTTTTCGGTTGCTTTGGTGACCCATCTTAGCGACCTGTTTGTGCCATGAAATTAATTCTTAAATCATTTGCTGAAATCACCATTAAAAGCCGCCCAGTACGTAAGCAGTTTTTACGGCAGCTGGGTAAAAATATCCGCACTGTATTGCGTGATCTTGATCCTGAAGTCAGAGTGGATGGTGAGTGGGATAATTTAGAATTATTTACCACGCTTAAAGATCCTGCTCAGCTGCAAGAGCTTTACGCGCGCTTGCGTTGCACGCCAGGTATTTCTCATTTTTTTCAGGTGCTGGAATATCCGCTCGGTGATCTTGATGATATTACGTTGCGCTGTAAGGAACACTACGCTGACCTGCTGAAAGGCCGTACGTTTTCGGTGCGTTGTAAGCGCGTTGGTAAACATTCTTTTTCCTCGGTGGATGTAGAACGCTATGTAGGCAGTCAGCTGCGTCAACAGTGCGGCGCGTCAGGTATTGATTTGCGCAACCCAGATGTAGAGGTCCGCTTTGAGGTGCGTCACCAACGCTTGCTGATTGAGTATGAGCGCCACCAGGGTATGGGCGGCTATCCGCTCGGTACGGTTGAGCAAGCGCTGGTGTTGATGTCGGGTGGTTTTGATTCAACTGTTGCTGCTTACCAAATGATGCGTCGCGGCTTGCTCACGCATTTTTGTTTTTTTAATTTAGGTGGGCGTGCGCACGAGTTGGGTGTCAAAGAAGTTGCGCATTATTTGTGGAAAAAGTACGGCAGCTCGCATCGTGTTCTGTTTATCAGCGTACCGTTTGAAGAGGTGCTCGGTGATATTTTAGAAAATGTCGATAACGGTCATATGGGAGTTGTGCTCAAAAGGATGATGTTTAAAGCCGCAGAACAGATCGCTGATGACCTAGAGCTGGATACTTTGGTGACCGGTGAAGCGATTTCGCAAGTGGCCAGTCAAACCCTGACCAATCTTGCGGTGATTGATAAGGCCACGCATAAACTGGTCGTGCGTCCTCTGATTACTGAGCATAAGCAGGATATTATAACGACAGCTGTTGAGATCGGTACTGCCGAGTTTGCGGAAAATATGCCTGAATATTGCGGTGTTATTTCGGTGAACCCGAAAACCCGCACTAAGTTAGGCCGTGTTGTACACGAAGAGAACAGGTTAGATGCCAGTATTTTGCAGCGTGCAGTTGAACGTGCGACACGAGTAACCATGGACAAAGTCTTGGATGAGCTTGGCAAAGATGTCCGTGTTGAAGAAGTCAGTGAAGCGTTACCAGGGCAGATTGTTATCGATATCCGCCACCCGAATGAGGTGGATGAGCAGCCGTTAGAACTGCTGAATATTGAACAACTGGCTGTGCCTTTTTATGCGATTAATAGCCGCTTTAAAGAGTTTGATCCTAATCGCCAATATCTACTGTATTGCGATCAAGGTATAATGAGCAAATTACATGCCGATCACTTACTGCATGAAGGTTATGCAAATGTGCGCGTGTATCGTCCTGATCCAATGCAGCAGCCGCGCTCAAGCAGTCACGCATGATTAGATATGTGTGCTTGTGGAGTTGTGTGGCTATGCCGCAACAGTTACGCCCACCAGACCCATAAGCCATAAACCTTTGTCGCTTTGCTACGAACTGACACGCTTTGCGTGCAGCCTACATATTATTATTTGAGATAAGCTTGTGATTGACAATTTACGTAATATTGCCATTATCGCCCACGTTGACCATGGTAAAACCACCTTGGTTGATGCCCTTTTACGTGCGTCAGGTACCCTAGACCGCAAAGAGCTCGACTCTGACCGTGTTATGGACTCTAACGACCAGGAAAAAGAGCGCGGAATTACTATTCTGGCAAAAAATACTGCCATTAAGTGGCACGACTACAATATCAACATCGTTGATACTCCAGGCCACGCCGATTTCGGTGGTGAAGTTGAGCGTGTGATGAGCATGGTTGACTGCGTGCTGTTGGTGGTTGATTCCATTGATGGTCCTATGCCGCAAACTCGCTTTGTAACACAAAAAGCGTTCCAAGCTGGTTTGAACCCTATTGTTGTGATCAATAAAGTTGACCGTCCTGGTGCGCGTCCGGACTGGGTGGTTGATCAGGTCTTTGACCTGTTTGATAACCTGGGTGCCACTGAAGAACAGCTGGATTTCCCAATTGTCTACACCAGTGCACTGAATGGCGTGTCAGGTTTAGATCCAGCGGAAATGACTGATGATATGGATGTTTTATTCCAATCGATTGTTGATTTTGTTGAGCCGCCAAAAGTTGATTTAGACGGCCCATTCCAGATGCAAATTTCTGCACTGGACTACAATAACTTCCTTGGCGTTATCGGTATTGGCCGTATTGCTCGTGGTCGCATTAAAGCCAATAGCCCAGTCACTTCGATTGATGCTGAAGGTAAGCGTCGTAATGGTCGTATTCTCAAGCTGATGGGTCACCATGGCTTGCACCGTGTCGACGTAGAAGAAGCGCAAGCCGGTGATATCGTTTGTATCAGTGGTTTTGATCCATTGTTTATTTCTGACACCTTATGTGATCAAGCACACGTTGAAGCTCTGCCACCATTGAGCGTTGATGAGCCAACCGTAAGCATGACGTTCCAAGTTAACGATTCTCCTTTTGCTGGTAAAGAAGGTAAGTTCGTTACCAGTCGCAACCTTAAAGAGCGCTTAGAAAAAGAGTTGCTGCACAACGTTGCATTGCGTGTTGAGCAAGGCGACGATGTGGATAAGTTTAAAGTGTCTGGCCGTGGTGAATTACACTTGTCAGTCCTGATCGAAACCATGCGCCGTGAAGGCTACGAGCTGGGTATTTCTCGTCCAGAAGTTGTCATCAAAGAAGTGGATGGCGAGAAGCAAGAGCCGTACGAAAATATCATTATTGATATCGAAGAGCAGCACCAAGGTGCGATTATGGAACAGTTTGGCCTACGTAAAGGTGAGCTCACCGATATGGTTCCAGACGGTAAAGGCCGCATTCGTCTCGAGTACACAGTGCCGGCGCGTGGTTTGATTGGTTTCCGTAACCAGTTTATGACCATGACTTCAGGTACGGGTATTTTGACCGGCATGTTCAGCCACTACGGTCCAATCAAAAGTGGTGAAATGACCAGCCGCCAAAACGGTGTGTTGGTGTCGATGGCTACAGGTAAGGCATTGACCTACTCGCTTGAAACGCTGCAAGAGCGCGGTAAGTTGTTCTTAACACCAGGTGAAGAAATTTACGAAGGTCAGTTGGCCGGTATCCATAGTCGTGATAATGACTTGGCGATTAATCCAACTAAAGCGAAAAAGCTCGATAACATGCGCGTGTCAGGTAAAGAAGAGACCACGGCTCTGGTTCCGCCAGTCCAGTTTACTCTTGAGCAAGCACTTGAGTTCATCGAAGATGATGAGCTGGTTGAAGTAACGCCTAAGTCGATTCGCCTACGCAAAAAGTATTTAACTGAAAATGAGCGTAAGCGTCACGGCCGTAGCAAAGTCTAATTTACGTTAGTTACACAAAAACCCGCAGCGGCAGCGCTTGCGGGTTTTTTTATGCTGGTTAAATTAAAGCGCAGTGCAAATAAAGCGTAAATTGCTGCAACTTTAAGAAGTTTTTGATTCGGTCGGGATCTCAGTAAAAACAAGGGTGGTGCTATTGATTCGTATCTATGCTGGAATCATACGGTTAGACAGATATAGCGCTTCTCTAATCACCCCAGCGGCCCGGTGAGTATGAAAATACAGGTAAAGACAATTTCCAGCGAATCGCTGAAAGGCGTAGCAGGAGCCCGAAGAAAAATGTACCCCAAGTATTAACACCGTGGGATACGCCGAGTGACATTAGAGTTAAATACACCACTGCAACCACCAAAGAGACGCTGGCGTAGAGTTCGTGGCGCAATACTTGCGGGGTGCGGTTGCACATAATATCGCGCAAAATACCGCCAAAAATACCAGTAGTCATACCTGACATAATGACTACTGGGGTGTCGTAACCCAGCTTTAAGGCGACGTTACAACCGATGATAGTAAAGGCAATTAAACCCATGGAGTCCAAAACTAGAAAGATCTGGTTGAGTCTATGGATAAAGCGCGCTAACAGTATCGTGGCTAGACCTGCGCCAATGGTCAGATAAATATAGAGAGGGTGTTGGGTCCAAGTGACAGGGTAGTTACCTAGCAGCATGTCACGCACAGTGCCACCGCCCAGTGCAGTGATAAAAGAGATAAGTGCGACACCAAATAAGTCCATATTACGGCGTCCAGCGGCAAGCGCACCGGACATGGCTTCAGCGGTAATAGCAATAATAAAAATATTAGTAAGCACGCAGGACTCCTGCTGACAGTAACGCCTCTCCCTCTGTCCTGTGTACCTGAGAGTTTATGCAGCAGTGTGCCGCTTGCCCCTTCGGTGGATTGCTTTAAGCAACCGCTCTCCAGTTGGCGAATCTAAGTTGTTTCGCAGTACATGAGCCTGAGCGTTTATGGGAGTTTGCGCCTTCGGCGGAGCAGATCTGTGTCTGCTCTCTCTCCTGCGAGCGCGCATTATACGGTGTCTGATCAGATAAAGGTGCTTATTTTTAGTGCTTTTGTTTGAGTACTGACTAGGGTGTTGCTTTAAGCTGTAGTCAGTGAGTATTGCTGAAATTATTTAATCGCTGGGCTATCAAATACATAGCGATAAACTTGTTCGGCTTCGGCGCTGTAGCCTGTTGTGCCCATGTCGCTGTCAAAGGATTCAACCTTGAGCCTGCCTTCAAGCCAATACGGCTGCCACATATCGCCCATCGCCACGCCGCCTTCGCTGTGTACATAAACAATTTGGTTGGACGGTGGTGGCGGTACATGGATGCAGGCACCAAAGTAAGGCACCAGCAAAAACTCCGTAATGCGGCTGTTTTCATCAATGGTCAGCGGCACGATATAACCGGGCAGCTTAACTCGCAAACCGTGCAGCTCTGCTACGACGGGTGCATTGGGGTATTGCTGCTGGGCCGCTGGGCCGCTTTCTGCGGCCAAAATGTCAGCCATATCTGCCAGCTGATTGAGATCATGCAGTGCTGTCGGTGGTGGCAAGGGCGGTGCGTCAGCGGGAACCATATCTTGCCATTTGAGTGTGCGTAATTCGCCAGCATAGGCTGCAGTAACGCTGCACAGTAGCACGATGACACAGAACAGTTTTCGCATATCAATCAGACCCAAGGCTATTAAAAGCAGTTAAATTTAAGGTTATAAACGAATATTAAGCCCATCCGCTAAGGATTGACGATATGCGCGCCAGGCGGGCACCGCACCCATCAACACGCCTGCAAGCAATACCGCAGCCAGCAGCATCCATTCATACAGGCTGGGCGCGGAAAAAGGCAGGTACAAACCATAGTGACTTTGCAGCGGGCCTTGCGCGATGGCAATGCCGAGATACAACAGCACCAGACCTAACAGGATTCCGGCAAAGGCCAAACTGAAGGCTTCGAGAATCAGTAAACTAGCAATGTGCCAAGGACGTGCGCCCACTGAGCGTAAAATAGCCATTTCTCGGCGGCGTTCGTTGAGGCTGGTCAAAATTGCCGTAAGCATGCCAATCAGGCCGGTCAGTACGACAAACAGCGAGACCACAAACAACGCTTTCTCCGCGGTCCCCATTAAACCCCAAAGTTCTTGCAGGGCAACACCTGGCAAAATGGCGAGTAAAGGTTCGCCGCGCCATTGATTGATTTCTCGTTGCACGGCAAAGGTGGCAATCTTACTTTTTAAACCCAGTAACATTGCGGTGATTTCTTTGGGTTGTAAATCCATTTGCAAGGCTTGCTCAGCACTGATCTTGCGGTTGCCATAGGCTGGCGCACCATGCTGCCAGTCAATGTGCAGAGCCTCCATGCCGGCTAGGGCAATATGCAGAGTACGGTCCACTGGCGTGCCGGTACGCTCTAGAATGCCGACCGTAGTGAAAGGCTTGTCATCGTGATTGACTAAACTGATGGTGGCCATGCCGTGGGCAAGGACGATTTTTTGGCCTAAAGCGTAGTTCAGCGCATCCGCCACCTCAGCACCCAGCACCACTTCAAAAGGTGCTTGATCACTAAAGAAACGGCCATCACGCATTTGTAGGTGTTGTTTGCGCCCGAACTGGTAATGCGTGAAGTAATCAGCAGATGTGCCCAGCACACGATAACCTTGGTGTGAGTCACCCAATGACATGGGTACGGCCCACTTCACTTGCGGATGCTGAGCAAAGTGCTCAAAGCTGCTCCAGCGAATGTTATTGGTGGCATTGCCGATGCGAAACACCGAGTAGAGCAACAAGTTAACCGAGCCAGAGCGCGCACCAACAATCAGGTCGGTTGAGCTGATGGTGCTGGCAAAACTTGCACGGGTTTCTGTACGCACGCGCTCGACAGCCAGCAGCAGTGCGATGGATAGGGCGATGGCAAAAATAGTCAGCAATGCGGTAAAGCGGCGATTGGCTAAACTGCGTAAAGCAATGCGAAAAAGATGCATCTTAAGTCTCCTGCGTGCGCGCGGCGCGATTGAGCTGACTCAGATCGATACTGCGGTCAAACAGGCGCGCCAGAGACTGGTCATGACTGACAAACAGCAAGCTCGCACCTGCAGCTTTGCACTCAGCAAATAGCAGCTTTAAGAACACCTCACGGCTGTCGGCATCTAACGCCGAGGTGGGTTCGTCGGCGATCACCAGTTTCGGTTGGCCGATTAATGCGCGCGCTGCGGCAACACGCTGCTGTTGGCCGATGGAGAGAGTATCGGCGCGTTGTTGCTGCAGTTCTGGCGCGAGGCCCAAACCGCTGAGCAAGGCTTGTGCTGCGGCATGGATTGAGTTGTGACGGGCGATTGCGCGCTGCGTGCGGTGTTTAGAAAACTGACAAGGCAGCAGTACATTGTCGAGCACCGATAAAAACGGCAGCAGATTAAACTGCTGGAAAATAAAACCGCTGTGGTCCACTCGAAAGCGATCACGGGCGCTGGCACTGAGTGTACTTAAGTCCTGCCCGAGCAGGCGAATGGTGCCGCTTTGTGGTAACTGCACACCACCAAGTAAACCGAGTAGGGTGGTTTTACCGCTACCTGAGGGCCCCTTTAGAAATACGCTTTGCTCAGGCTCAAGACGAAATGCGTCAATATCCAATAGCGTAGCTTGCTTCGGCCATGCGAAGCGCAGAGCGTGCAGCTCGATAATCGGGGTTGGGCGGGTCATGGCCATCTCAATAGCAGATTAATGTTGAGCCCTGCTGTGCAGGGCTCGTATAAGCACAGCCTTAGTTTACCAGCTGACTGCTGTATGGCTCTGAGACAGATCGACGCCCTGTTGTGAGTCAGCGCTGATCAATTGCACATGGATTTTTTCAGTTAAGGGAAAGGTTTTAAAGAAGCCTTCTAGGTCAATGCGCTTAAGTTTTTCAGGGTGTGCACAATTAAATTGATAGCTGACTTGGATATCACTGTGCTGGTGCTCGTCTTCATCCTGAGCTGACTGTTGGTGCGTATCGCTGTGCTCGGCCAGGTCATTGTCAACGTGCACTGCAGTTAAGATGCATTGCGCAGCATTGCTCATAGTAAACAGTTGTTGCTCATTTTTTAGGGCGTGCTCTGCATCGACTACGGCTTGTTTATCAACAGCTGAGCGAGGGTGGTATTCAAAACCCACGATGTTCATCGAAGGACTTTGCAGTTCAAGGATGAGCTGCTGTTCATCAAGAGCAATATTAACAGTCGCAACGCCATGCTGGTGTGCAGCTAAGCTATGCGCATGCTGATGCTCATGTGCATATGCGATTGGGCTGAGTGACGCTAGGATCAGCGCTGTAGGCGCTAATATATTCATAAAACGCATGCGGAGGCTCCATTTAAATAAGCTTATCTAGTTATAGTATAACTTTACATTGGGGGGTTTGATATAAGCAAGACGCGGATGATATTTATAGTGAAAAAGCAGTCATTGAGCAGGGAATAAAAGGGCAAGCAGTTTGGGGTTTTTAAAAAAATTACATTTTTTTCTATCGCAAAGCACCCAAGCACTGATAAAGTCAGATGGTTTTGAACAATAACCGTACATGTGCGGTTTGCTGAGGCTTTATTATTATGTCGCAAACTCTTGATGCGTTTTTATCCCATATAAAACAGCGTGACCCAGATCAGCCAGAATTTCATCAGGCTGTTGAAGAAGTGCTGCGCACTCTGTGGCCTTTCCTTGAAGATAACCCGCGTTATATGCAGGCTGGCATCATTGAGCGAATGGTTGAGCCCGAGCGTGTGATTTTATTCCGCGTACCTTGGGTAGACGATGCCGGTAAAGTGCATGTTAATCGTGGCTATCGGATTCAAATGAACAGCGCTATCGGCCCTTATAAAGGCGGTTTGCGCTTCCATCCGTCAGTCAACTTGGGTGTTTTAAAGTTCTTAGCTTTTGAGCAAGTCTTTAAGAATTCATTGACTTCATTGCCGATGGGCGGTGGTAAGGGTGGTTCAGACTTTAACCCTAAGGGTAAAAGTGACAATGAAGTGATGCGCTTCTGTCAGTCATTTATGACTGAGTTATTTCGCCATATCGGCCACCACCTTGATGTCCCAGCAGGTGATATTGGTGTGGGTGCCCGTGAGATTGGCTTTATGTTTGGCCAGTACAAGCGTCTTGCCAATGAGTTTACCTCTGTATTAACCGGTAAAGGCATGACCTATGGTGGCAGCTTAATTCGCCCTGAAGCGACTGGCTATGGCTGTGTGTATTTTGCTGAAGAAATGCTGAAAAGTGCTAAGCGTCGTTTTGAAGGCCAGCGTGTAGCTATTTCTGGCTCGGGTAACGTGGCTCAGTATGCTGCGCAAAAAGTTATTGAGCTGGGCGGCAAGGTGATTTCTTTATCTGATTCGGGTGGGACGCTGTATATCGAAAACGGTATGGACAGTGAACATTGGAAGTACCTGATGGACCTCAAAAATATCCGTCGCGGTCGTATTGAAGAAATGGCCGAGCACTTTGGCTTGCAGTACCTACCAGGCCAGCGTCCTTGGGGCCTGCAATGTGATATTGCGCTGCCGTGTGCAACACAAAACGAGCTCGATATTGATGATGCGCGTACCTTAATTAAAAACGGCTGCATCTGTGTTGCTGAAGGGGCCAACATGCCATCCACATTGGATGCAGTTGATCTGTTTATTGAGCAGGGCATGCTGTATGCGCCTGGTAAAGCGTCTAACGCCGGTGGTGTAGCGGTGAGCGGCTTGGAAATGAGCCAAAACGCAATGCGTCTACTGTGGACTGATGGTGAGGTGGATGCCAAGCTGCACAGTGTTATGCAGCAAATTCATGCTGCCTGTGTCCATTACGGCACGGAAAATGGTCGCGTAAACTACGTCAAAGGGGCAAATATTGCCGGCTTTGTCAAAGTTGCAGACGCCATGTTAGCGCAGGGTATTGTTTAAATTAAACTAGACAACCCTTCGTTAACCTAATAAAAATGCCTCGCTGAGTGATCGCGGGGCTTTTTTATGCCATCTGTGTTTTGCCTGCGTGTCGCTTGATAAGTATCAGTGTTTGGTGCAGTGTAAGTGGCTAAACCCTAAGCATTCGTTTGTTATGGATAGTATCTTTAGAAGAGGTCGTTATGGCAGAACTTGATCCACGTGTGCGTTTACAAGCATTGCTCACGGAGTACAGCACGCGGGCAGAGGCCATTGAGCGTGACTTGTCACGTGAGCATGCACAAAGTTTTTCTGAGCAAGCCACAGAGCGTCAAAATGATATGGTTTTGCAAGGCTTGTTGGCTGATGCACGCATGGGCGTGCAAGAAGTAAAACAAGCGCTTGAGCGCCTCGATGCAGGTACCTACGGCGAGTGTGAAAAGTGCGGTGAGCCAATCAATGAAGCACGGCTTGAAGCTTTGCCTACGGCTCAGCACTGCATTAACTGCGCAGATTAAATGAATTTGCGCGCATGTTGTTGTGTTATTTAGAGAGCCAATGCTGTCAGTAAAAAAGTTAAGTCGATCCAGTTTGAACTAACAGGCGATAGTTAACGATAGGCTTGCAATCAATACTGTCGCAGGCATAAACACTGAATGACATTCTCTGTAACAAAGCTTGGCTATAGATTAATAGAAAATATTCCTTGCTTGAGTTCCGATCGACGAAGGTTTTTCGTCGATCAAAGCCATACAATCTCCTTTTCTTTTGATGTCTTCCTTGCAGAGAGCTGGCAAGCAAGGCCAAAATACGCCGTTCACTTCGCGGTTTGGCCGCTTGCTGCAAGGAAAACTAATGCCGGAATCAACTCTTAATGCACAGCGTCTCTTACCTGAGCAATTAACTCGCACTTTTAGTGAGCACTTTAATTTCGTTACCACCGCTGATCTTGAGCCATTAGCTGGCGTTCTCGGACAGGCACGTGCTGTGCAGGCATTACAGTTTGGTATATCCATGCAGCGCCATGGTTACAATGTGTTTGTTATGGGTGAGTCTGGTTCTGGTAGGTTTTCTTATGCACAGCGCTATCTCGTTGAGCAGGCTAAGCAGCGCCCAACCCCAGCTGACTGGCTGTATGTCAATCATTTTACAGAAGTGCGTGAGCCCCATGCCTTGCAGCTTCCTGCTGGTGAAGGCAGCCGCTTTTGTACTGATATCAGCACCTTATTAGATAATTTATTGGCTACCTTTCCAGCTGTCTTTGAAACGCCAGCCTGGCAGCAAAAAAAAAGCGCCATTGATCGCCGCTTTAATCGCCGTTATGACAAAGCCATTGATGTGGTTGAAAAGCTGGCGCTGGAAAAAAACATTGCCCTTTATCGTGACAGCATCAATATAGCCTTTACTCCCATGCATGACGGTAAAGCATTGGACGAAGCTGAGTTTGCGCAACGCCCTGAGAGTGAGCGTGAAAAGTTTCATGCTGATATTGCTGTTCTTGAAGAGCATCTCAATAAAGAGCTGTCTAGCTTGCCGCAATGGAAGCGTGAGACGAGCAATGAGTTACGCCAACTGAACGAGGAAACCATCGCTTTAGCACTAGAGCCCTTATTGTCGCCGTTGGCGCATAAATATGCAGAACACCCCTGTGTTGTTGCTTATTTACAGGCCATGCAAAGTAATTTGTTAAAAACAGTGGTTGAACAATTAGTTGATGAAGAGCACAGCGATGCGTTGGCTCGTAAGCTATTAGAAGAGCAATACAGCCCCAATTTAGTGGTTGGTCATGCACCGAATGAAGGTGCACCGGTGGTTTTTGAATCGCATCCAACCTATGACAATCTATTTGGGCGCATTGAGTACAGTACCGATCAAGGTGTGCTCTATACCAGCTATCGTCAATTGCGCTCAGGGGCGTTACACAGAGCCAATGGTGGCTATTTAATTTTAGAGGCAGAAAAGCTGCTGTCTGAACCCTTTGTCTGGGAGGCGTTGAAACGGGCGCTGCACTCACGCGAGTTAAAAATGGAGTCACCGTTGGTTGAGTTGAGTCGCGTGGCAGCCGCCACCTTGATTCCGCAAATGATTCCTTTGCAGGTGAAGGTGGTGGTTATCGGTTCACGTGATTTGTATTATGCCTTGCAAGAGCTTGATCCCGACTTCCAAGAAATGTTTCGCATGCTAGTGGACTTCGATGAAGATATTCCCCTGAATGACGAGACGCTAACCCAGTTTGCGCAACTGCTCTGTGCGCGCACTCAGGAGGAAGGCATGGCGCCATTAACGGCTGCAGCGGTGCAACATTTGGCGCGCTATAGTGCGCGTTTAGCTGAGCATCAGCAGCGTATCTCAGCCAGTCTTGCTGATTTATTTCAAGTGCTCAGTGAGGCAGATTTTTTACGCCATACTGCTGCCGCTAAACTGACTGACGCCGAGCATGTTGATAGCGCTATTGCCGCACGACGCACTCGCACTGGGCGTGTCTCCGAGCGGATTATGGATGATATGTTATCGGGCGTGATTTTGATTGATACGCAAGGCGCAGCAGTGGGTAAATGTAATGGCCTGACTGTATTGGCTGTTGGTGATTCAGCTTTTGGCGTGCCTGCGCGCATCTCTGCTTCGGTGTATCCGGGCGGCAGTGGCATTGTAGATATTGAGCGTGAAGTGAGTTTAGGGCAGTCGATTCACTCAAAAGGGGTGATGATTCTGACAGGGTATCTGGGTAGCCGTTATGCACAAGAGTTTCCTTTGGCCATATCGGCAAGTATTGCTCTAGAACAATCATATGGCTACGTCGATGGCGATAGTGCTTCATTGGGTGAGGTCTGTGCCTTAATCTCAGCTTTATCACGCACACCGTTGAAGCAGTCATTTGCTATCACCGGCTCAATTAATCAGTTTGGCGAAGTGCAGGCTGTGGGTGGCGTTAACGAGAAAATTGAAGGTTTCTTTCGCTTGTGTCAGGCGCGCGGTTTAACCGGTGAGCAGGGCGTGATTATTCCGCGCTCTAATATTGTTAACCTGTTACTTGATGAGGCTGTAGTGAGCGCCGTCGAAGCAAAGCAGTTTAATATCTATACTGTCAGTCACGTAGATGAGGCATTGTGTTTGCTTAGTGGCGTTGCTGCAGGCTGTGCTGATGAGAATGGTAACTTTCCTGAAGGATCGCTTAATGCCATGGTTGTAACACGCTTACGCACTATTGCAGAGCTTGATGTGCTAGCTGATGAACAGAAACCCCCTCGAACATGATTTTTAGCAAAACCGCTGTAAGCACTCAGCTGAAAAAGCAGGGGATATAAAAATATAATAAAGAATTTTATCCACAGGGCATCGATTATGCTCTGTGAAGTAAATCTGCTTAACGTTTTTGATAATTATTATAAATCAACAGCTTGCATATTCTCCTAGGAGCTAGCATAAAGCTGGATCAGCTCTGCACAGGCTGTCCACAGAGTTACCCACAGATGTTCTGGGGCCTGAGGTCGAAGCTGGGATCGCGCAATATTAGCTTTGCGAGTGTATAAAGCCTAACATTTGTATTTTTAACTTTTGATTGTTTAGCTTAAAAGGGTGTCTTAGCTATGACAGCAACAGCGTTTCGTTCTGAACATGATTTACTCGGCTCTTTGCCTGTCCCTGAAGATGCCTATTACGGTATTCAGACATTGCGTGCCGTGCACAATTTTCATCTCAGTGGTGTGCCATTATCGCATTACCCTAATTTTGTCAGCGCACTAGGGATGGTTAAGCAAGCAGCTGCTGATGCCAATCACCAGCTGGGTTATTTGAGCGATAAAAAGCATGCTGCGATTGCTAATGCGTGCACGCAGTTGATTGAAGGTAAGCATCATGATCAATTTATCGTTGATATGATTCAAGGCGGCGCCGGCACTTCAACCAATATGAATGCCAACGAGGTGATTGCTAATTTAGGTTTGGAGTGGATGGGTAAAGAAAAAGGCGAATACAGCTTTTTACATCCCAATAATGACGTCAATATGGCGCAATCAACCAATGATGCGTATCCGACTGCGATCCGTGTCGGTTTGCTGCTTGGACACAATGACTTGTTGCTCAGCTTAGAGCGTTTGATTGATGCGTTTTCTGATAAGGGTGATGAGTTTTCCCATGTGCTGAAAATGGGTCGCACGCAGTTACAAGATGCTGTGCCGATGACACTAGGCCAAGAGTTTAAAGCCTTTTCGGCTAATTTAGCCGGTGATTTAGTTCGCTTAAAAAGTCTAGCCAATGACTTGTTCACCTCGGTCAATTTAGGTGGTACAGCCATCGGTACCGGTATTAATGCCGACCCCCGTTATCAAGGCATTGCGGTTGAGCGTCTGCGCGCGATCTGCGGCTTTCCAATGAAAGCAGCACCGAACTTGATTGAAGCGACCTCAGATATGGGTTCATTTGTTTTATTTTCGGCGATGCTAAAACGTACTGCGGTGAAACTGTCTAAAATTTGTAATGATTTGCGCTTGCTGTCCAGTGGGCCGCGTACTGGGATTAACGAGATTAATCTGCCGGCACGGCAACCTGGCAGTTCGATTATGCCCGGTAAGGTCAATCCAGTGATTCCGGAAGCCGTTAGTCAAGTAGCGTATGAGGTGATTGGCAATGACTTATCGCTGACACTAGCCGCTGAAGCAGGGCAGTTGCAGTTGAACGTAATGGAACCTCTGATTGCTTGGAAAATGTTTGATTCCATTCGTTTGTTGCGCCGCGCTATGGATATGCTGCGTGAGCATTGCGTCGTTGGTATAACCGCTAACGAAGAGCGCTGCCGTTCGCTGATGGAACATTCAATAGGCTTGATTACGGCGCTTAACCCTTATATCGGTTATGACAACGCCACCCGCATTGCCAAACAAGCGCTCGACAGTGGGCGTGGAGTCTTGGAGTTGGTGCGTGAAGAAAACTTGCTAGACGATGATCTGTTGGCTGATATTCTTCGACCAGAGAATATGATTGCACCGCGTTTGGTGCCCTTAAAAGAGTAAGCAGGCTAGCGCACGCAGACACTGGGTGAGTTTCAGTGTCTGCTTAAGTGCTGCAGTGAAAGGCTGCAGCTGATGGGGTTAGCGCACTGTTTTGCGCAGCATGATAAAAAGACTAAATATCAGCATCGCAATAAAGCCGAGCAAGCTAATCTCTGCCAAATTTAGGCCGAGTAGTGTCCAAGTTACCTCGGCACAGTCAGCGGTGCCATGCAGCATTTTGCTGATAACATCCTGCAAGGGAAATGCTTCAAGCATGTAATCGAGTGATGGCAAGCAGGCGGGAAGTTCATCTTCTGGTAAGCCTTGTAACCAGATTTGTCGGCCTGCAGCGGCTATTCCAAGACCAACGGCAAGCGTGCTTAGCGCTGCGTAAATCCGCTGACCTAAGCGAGCAGGGTTGTGCAAGGCTGCCAGTAAGCAGACCACAGCAAAAAGTATGACAGCCACGCGCTGTACATAGCATAAAGGACATGGCACTAAACCGACGACATGCTCTAAATACAATGCTACGGCAATAATACCCGCGCAGCCTAAAAATGCTAATGAAAATAATAGGCGCGATGAAGGGAGTTGCATGGGGAATCCTTGTTATGGCATAACGCCGCAAGTGCGGCATTTGCATGGTTGCAGCTGCTTAGATGTGTGCAAATGAAAACAGCGTGTCAGCTGTAATGCCAGCACGCTGTTTGCTCTGCAGTATAGCGGCTACGTTATGTCTTGTTGTAGTGCTGGTTGCGGTAATTGTGGTGATGATTGCTCCAATAATTGAAAGCTTTCGGCAAACAACTGGTTGCTGCGCTGAGTGTCGCCTAAGTGACTGAGTAGTCGCGCAAGTTCTGCGCAGGTGTGTGCTTGCCGATGCTCGCGCAAGCTGCTCTCAAAGTAATCGCGGGCTTTACCCCAGAGCTGGTTACGCAAACTTAAGCGGCCCAGTGTGCGTAATAAAATAGGGTTGTTAGGTGCTTGTTTGAGCCAGCTTTCAGCCAGTTGCAGTTGTCGTGATGCGTCCTCAGCATGGCTTTGCCCGTAGAGTTCAAGCAGTTCATTGTCCAGGTTGTCTTTTAACGCATGACGCAGCAATGACTCTGCTTGTTGGTGCGCGTTGAGACGCAGCAGTTCTGCAGCATAGGCTGCAACAAGTTGTGCGTCATTTTTGAGTCTGTTAGACAGCCCTTGCCATGCCGTTTCTAAGGATTGCAGCGCTTGTTGCGGGTCTTGTTTGAGCTTATAAACTGCTGTGAGTCGTCCAGACCAGGCTTGGTATTCAATATTGTGTAACTGTTCACTGTTCAAGCGTTTGGATTTACGTAACTCTGGTAATAAACCAATCAGTGCCGACCAGTCTTGGCGCTGACGCAGTAAAGCCTGTAAGCGTAACAGCACTTCTGGGTGCTGAGGGTGCAGCTCATGCATTGCCTGCAGTGTTTCTTGTGCTCCAGCATCGTCTGCACGCTGCAGCTGTAACTCTGCATGTGCTAAGGCAATTGCAACCTCGGCATCGGGTTGCTTGATTAATGCTTGTTCAAGCAAGTCATCAGCTTCTTCGCTTTGGCCGAGTTGTTCTGCAGCGCGCGCAGCACCGAGTAAATACACTAAGGGTTTTGCTTCACCTTCGGCTGCGCGACGCAGGTGACGTAATGCGCTTTTCCAATGACCTTGGGCAAGGTCTAGGGTGCCTTGTTCTGCAGCAAGGCGATTACGCCGACTCTGATTGCGCTGTGACCATGGATTGATTAGCCCTGTTGAGGCTAGAGCCATTTTAAGCAGCGTGCGTAAAGCGTAGAGCACTGCAAACACTGCTGCTATTACCGCAAGAAATACCCACAAGCTCGACTCGTAGCGGAATGATTTCCAGGAAATCAGTACGTAGCCAGTGTGTTCAGCGATAAACATGCCCAAAGCGGCAGCGCAAGCCACAACAATGAGCAAAATAAGATAGGTCCGTTTCATAATCAGTTGGCCTCATCTGCATTCGGCGCTTGTGGTGCAGAGCGTGTAGCTATGTAAGCTTGTAGCGTGCTCAACGCTGCATTTAAATTGGGCATCTGCTGAGTTACTTTTTGTTCGCGTAGAGCGTTGATTTGATCTCTTAGGCCGCTAACACTCGGGTCTTTAGTACTAAAGTGCGCATCCAAGACACTGATCGCCTGCTGCAATGCTTGCTGGTACACCTCGGTTGCACCATTTAAAGCGCCCCATTGCGCTTGCTCTAAAGATAGGCTCAGCGCTAAACGTACTTGAGTGAGACTTTGCCCTGCTAAAAGGGGTTGTACGTGTTCACTGGCATTGAAATCAACACGTAAGTAGCGCGAAATCTGTTGCCACCATTGTGCCCAGCGTCCCGCACCATCAGCAGACGCTGCGTCAGCGTGCTGGACAAATTCAGGTGCTAAGTCGGTTAGTTGATTGGCTTGCTGGTAGAGGGCACCGAGTTGCACAAATAAACCGGTACGATCTAAATTGCCGCTGCTCTTCAAGGCCGCGATAGTGTGTGCTAATTGCTCACGCGCGGCAAAGGCTGCCGGGTCATCTTGCTCTAATAAAATATGATCAGCGGCCTCTAGGAGGAAGCGTGCGCTGTTGGTATCGTGTAATGCATTTAAACGTAAGCTTGCCATACGCAATAGATGTTCAGCTTCAGCTAAGCGCCAATCTTGACGGCTGGCCCCTAAAACGGTTTCTAAGCGCTGCGAGAGCAGTTGTTGCTCTGCTTGTACACGAGCAAGCAAGTCGCGGCTCTGCTGTAATTGTGTGTCGCTAGGCATTTGCCCGATTGTGCTGCGCAACTGTTGCTCGCCTTTACTTAAATCTGAGATTTGTGTTTGTAGGCTTGCCAACTTTTGTTGTTGCTGCTGTTGCTGTTGCAGTGTCAGGCTTTCAGTATTTTGAATATGCCATACACTCCAAGCACCTGCGCCAAGGCCACCTAGGCCAAACAATAAAGCCAGTATGGCTATGCCTTTGCCTGAGGATGTTGTTACGGGCTTGCTCGGTTGTGTTTTATTTTTTTCAGGTTGCTTTGCGGCCGAAGCATCTTTGCTTGCTGTTTGCGAGCTGGCTTTATCCGCGCTGGCCTCAGGCGGCTTGCTTGTCGTGTCCTTGCTGTCTGTTTTTGGGCTCGCTTTATCCGCATTGGCCTCGTGTTTGGCTGGTGTGCCCTTGCTTTCTGTTTTTGGACCCGCTTTGCTAGCATTGACCTCGGGTTTGGCAGTTGTGTCCTTGCTCGATGCCTCTGGGCTTGCTTTACCCTTGTTGTCTGGCTTTTCTGGAGGTTGAGTCATGACTAAATCCTTATGCTGATGGTGCGCCATGCGCAGTCAAGGCGTTTAATAAAGCCTGATTACTCGCGCCACGGCAATCAATAACATGCTGCGCACCGAGCTCTTGGGCTATCTTAGCAACACGAGGGCTGGGCACAAATAAGGCTAAAGACGTCAAATTAGACCAGGCGTCTCCAGCTAATTCAATTAAATGACGTAGGCCTTGCTCACTGCTGACTGCGAGGCTGTTCAGTTGTTCTTGTTGGATCTGTTTGATCAATGTATCACTAGGATAAACGGGTAAGCGTCTACGATACAGCGGTAAAAAGTCTACCTGCACACCGCGCTGTATTAACTGCTCAGAGAGAAAGTCGCGACCGACATCTGCGCGCATAATCAAAACCCGGGGAGCATCGACATTTAGCGTTTCTAGAAACTTGGGTAGGGCGAGCAGGGCTTCACTGTCATCGCCCTGTTCTGGCCAGCTCACCGATAAGCCATAGTCTGCTAAAAGTTGACCCGTGCCCGCGCCCACACTAAACCAGTGCTGCTCAGCTGGCGGTTGCGGCCAATAACGATCGACCCGCTCTATGCCTAAGGTGGCGGCAGGTTTGCTGACCACTATTACGGCGCAGTAACGATCAAGGTTAAGTATTAGCGAGCGTTGTGCAGGTGTTTCGGGCAGCGCCTCAATCTCTAATAGTGGCAAGCTGCTGCTGTGTATGTTGTGCTCAGCCAACAGCGCAGCGAGCACGGCGCTGTCTGCTGTAGGCCGAGTGATAAGCACGCGCCACTGTTTCACGTGAGGGGTGTCTCTTGTTCAAATAGGACAGCAAGAATCTCCCCAGCACCTTGCGCTAGAAGGTCTTCAGCCACTGCGATACCTAAGGCTTCGGCGTCATTCTTATGTGCGCGTTGCTCTGCATACAAGAGTACAGATGCGTCAGGCTGGCCAACAAAACCGCGCAGCCATAATTCGTCACCCTCTAAGACGGCGTAACAGGCGATTGGCACTTGGCAGCCGCCGTTAAGATGCTTGTTGAGTGCGCGCTCGGCAGTCACACGGTAGCTCGTATCAGCGTGGTGCAGTGGTTTTAATAATGCATGAATGGCTGTGTCATCGCTGCGGCATTCAATGCCGACTGCGCCTTGGCCGCCGGATGGTAAGTTGGCACTGACATCTAGGCTGCTACGAATACGGTCAGCAAAACCAAGGCGTAATAAGCCAGCGGCAGCAAGAATAATGGCATCGTAATCACCGGCATCAAGTTTGGCTAAGCGGGTGTTGACGTTGCCACGTAAAAAGTTAATTTTTAAATCAGGACGTTGCGCCAAGATTTGCGCTTGGCGTCGAAGGCTTGATGTACCAACGACGCTGCCGTGTGGCAGATCGGCAAGACAGGCATAGGTGTTTGAAACAAAGGCGTCACGCGGGTCTTCGCGCTCACACACACAGTACAGATCTAAGCCTTCAGGAAATGCCATGGGTACGTCTTTCATTGAGTGCACAGCGATATCGGCTTCTTTCGAAAGCAGTGCTGCTTCGAGCTCTTTAACGAACAAACCTTTACCGCCGATTTTAGCCAGTGGCGAGTCCAGCAATTGATCGCCACGACTGACCATAGGAACTAAAGTGACTTTTAAACCTGGGTGCGCCGCTTCAAGTTCGGCTTTAACGAACTCTGCTTGCCAAAGTGCCAGTGCGCTTTTACGGGTGGCAATGCGCAATTCTGTTATCGGTTGTTCGCTTACAGACATATTTATGATCCAAATTGATAGGTGTAGATGGTATGGATGATAACAGGCGCAGCGCAGGCTTGCCTCATGTGCAGGGTCAAGTTTTGTCCTGAAAGTTAGAGTTTATCCATCAGTTTGCGTACCGCGGTAACATGGCGACGGCTAACAGTGAGTGGTTCTGGTGCATCGCGCAGATACAATTGGTAATAACCATTGGTGTTTCGCTGCAGTCGTTCAATGTGGGTGCGGCTGACTAAGGCGTTGCGGTGAATACGTACAAAGCGATCGCTAAACTCATCTTCGAGGGATTTAAGCGACTCATCAAGCAAGGTTTCGCCATGCAGATGGCGCAAAGTGACATATTTATTATCTGCGACACAATGAATCACTTGCTCTAGCGGAATCAGCTCAATCCCTTTATGGCTGCGTGCGCTAAGGTGCGTGCGCGCTTGATTAATTGCGCTCGGCGCACGCGATAAGGCTGCCAGTTGCACGCGGTTAAGGCGCTGCGCTTTTTCTAAAGCCGCTTGTAATTGTTCGCTGCGTATCGGCTTGACTAAATAACCAACAGCGCTGACGGCAAAGGCTTGCAGGGCGCAATCATCGTGTGCTGTGCAAAAAATAACAGCCGGAGCATCGCTGTATTCACAGAGCTGTGCGGCAACTTGCAAACCGTCTAAGCCTGGCATGCCAATATCAAGGAGAACAATGTCGGGTTTGAAGCGGTCTACCAATTGCAGCGTTTCGTGGCCATTTTCTGCGCAAGGTTGCAGTACTGTGCAGCCCGGAATCTGTTTGACCAGTCGAGTTAAGCGTTCGCGAGCTAAAGGCTCATCATCAGCGATTAAGATCTTCATCTTGTTTGTGCGCCTCTGCTGAGGGTCTAGAGCAGGGATAGCTCAGACATGTAGTGTAGCGATCAAGTTGTTGTTGGATAGATAAACGTGCTGTGGGGCCAAATAATGCCTTTAAGCGTGCTTCAATATTATTAAGCGCTAAGCGTGTGCCGCGCGGGTTGCTCATGCTTTCACCGGGCATAAAGGGGTTGCTTACTTGCAGTTTCAATACACCCTGAGAGTGCTGTGCCATTATCTCAATCGTACCGCCTTGAATACTGGGCTGAATCCCGTAAATCACAGCATTTTCTAACAAAGGCTGCAAGGTTAAATGCGGTATGGGTAAATCATCGGGCACTGAGTCAACATTCCACTTCACATGTAGACGCTTGCCGAGGCGGTATTGTTCAATTGAGAGGTATTGTTTTGCCAATGCCAGTTCATCTTGCCAAGTCGATAGCGCATCTGGCTTGGTCAGGCTGGCGCGAAATAAATCAGATAAATCGAGTACTGCATTTTCAGCTTTATCTGGGTTGGAGCTGATTAAGCTGGCAATGCTGTTGAGGCTGTTAAATAAAAAATGTGGGTGGATACGTGCCTGTAGGGCTTGCAAGCGCGCTTGTAATTCGGCCTGTTGCTGCAGGCGCCATTGGCCTTGCAGATAAAAATAGCGCAACAGTAGCGCGCACATGATCAAGCTGATTAATGCGTGGCGAATATAGAGATTGCTACGCGCCTCTGCGGATAGGTCTTGCGCAAGGTAAAAATGTTCGGCAATAGCGGTACACAGCAAGGTCAAAGACAACACCAGCGCGCAGACAATCAGTACCGCAACGCTTGCTGATAAACGGGCTAAATAGGGGCGGGCGCGACACAACGCGGCGGCCGATAATAAAACAATCCATTGCACAAATAATGAAGTGAGCGCTAAGCGCATCCAGTCAAAACCGGACAGCATAGGCTCTGCTAAAACCAAGACTAAAACCAATAATTCAGCCAATAAAATTAAGCCCAGCAAGGCCTCTGCTTGGCAGAGCTCTGGGATGAAAAAATCATCTGTAGTTTTGCTGGTGTTATTGGCTCTAGTCATACCTGCAGTGTTACCTGTTGCTGTCGTATGCGGCAAGTGTTGTTGCGCATAAATCAGTAATTTGTGAGCCAGTTGCACATCAGCTGCAGCGCGCGATTTGTTCTGCATTTTCTGTGCTGCTGGCGCTGCGTAAGCGGCCTTGGCGGTTAAGAATCAATTGCCAGCTGATTTCTTGTTTATGGCAGCTATAAAAGCGCCCGTTGCCGGTGGGGCTGATGCCATTGCTGTGAAACTGAATCTTTGCCTGAAAACCGCTCCATTGTAAGCGGCGACGGTCTGTTTTTAGTTGAGTCACCGCAATTGGCTGCAGCTGATTGACTTCACGTAACAACCAGCCTTGTGACCAATCCTTATTACAGGAGCGCCCATCATGTGTACCGCACAGTTCAACGCGTACACGGTGAGTTACGGCATGAGTACGCGCATGATTGACGGCGCGGGCAATCTGATTGTATAGCGCTTGCTGTTGATTGCGCTCTAAAAAATCTTGAAAAGCGGGTAGCGCAACCTGCGCTAAAATCGCTAGCAAGGCCAGTACAATACACATTTCTACTAAGGTAAAGGCGCGTTGATCGTTCATAAGCGGACAGCCTCCGTGCTGTGTGGTATTCAATCCTTGAATACTTCACGTTGTAGCCTAAGAAACATGTGCTGGCAAATTGCGCTGTTAGACGCTACAGCTAAATAATTAATATTTAGGTAAAGTATTGCTGTGTTGAATTAAGAGGCTATGAAAATGACTGAATTGATTGTTGTACCTTGCGCGCATTGCGCGACCTTAAACCGTATACCGAGCGATAAGCGTCAAGCGCAGCCGCAATGTGGCGCGTGCAAGCAAAAAATCTTTATCGCTGAAGCATTTGATTTGAGCCAAGCCACGTTCGCCAAGCAAAGTAAAGGTGATGTGCCTTTGTTGGTGGATGTTTGGGCCAGCTGGTGTGGACCCTGCCGTCAGTTTGCACCGACCTTTAGTCAGGCCGCAGAGCAGTTAACTACAGCCTGTCGTTTTGGCAAATTGGACAGTGAGGCACACCCAGCCCTTTCAGGCGAGCTGGGTATTCGTTCGATACCAAGTTTATTACTGTTTCGTAACGGTAAGGAAGTCGCTCGGCAAAGCGGGGCCTTGCCATTGTCACAACTCTTAAGTTGGCTCAAACAATATGGCATACATAATTAAGGATGGAGCGGCATAAGCGTGCATCATCCTGCTATTATGTGCGCATCTTTTATTGTTTAGTTGGGCAGGTTCAATGAGCAACGAGAAAACCAATCAGTCGTGGGGCGGCCGTTTTAGTGAGCCGGTTGATGCTTTTGTCGCGCGTTTTACCGCTTCGGTGGATTTTGATCAGCGTCTGTACCGGCATGACATCATGGGCTCGATTGCCCACGCCACGATGTTGGCTAAAGTCGGCGTATTAACTGCGCAAGAGCGCGATACTGTGGTCGCAGGCTTGCAGGCGATTGAACAGGAAATCGAAAGTGGTCAGTTCGTCTGGAGCACAGCGCTGGAAGATGTGCACATGAACATCGAAGCGCGCCTGACTGAGCAGGTGGGTATTGTCGGTAAAAAACTGCATACAGGCCGCAGTCGTAATGACCAAGTGGCGACTGATATTCGCTTGTGGTTGCGTGACGAAATTGACTTGATTTTGTCTGAGCTGACACGCTTGCAAGAGGGTTTGTTAGGTTTAGCACAAGAGCATGCTGAAACCATTATGCCGGGTTTTACCCACTTGCAAACCGCGCAGCCAGTGACTTTCGGTCATCATATGTTGGCGTGGTTTGAAATGCTCTCGCGTGACTATGAGCGCCTTGTTGATTGCCGCAAACGTACCAACCGTATGCCACTGGGCAGTGCCGCATTAGCCGGTACTACCTACCCGATTGACCGCCAAATGACCTGTGAACTGCTGGGTTTTGAAGCCATTTCCGGCAACTCATTGGATGGCGTCTCGGATCGTGATTTTGCCATTGAATTTTGTGCGGCAGCCAGTATTGCGATGATGCACTTATCGCGCTTTTCTGAAGAATTGGTGTTGTGGACCTCGGCGCAGTTCCAATTTATTGATCTGCCAGATCGTTTCTGCACCGGCAGCTCAATTATGCCGCAAAAGAAAAATCCAGATGTGCCAGAGTTGGTGCGCGGCAAAAGTGGTCGTGTGTTTGGTGCATTAATGGGCTTGTTAACCTTGATGAAAGGCCAGCCATTGGCCTACAACAAAGATAACCAAGAAGATAAAGAACCCTTGTTTGATGCGGCCGATACCTTGCGTGACAGTTTGCGTGCGTTTGCCGATATGGTGCCAGCAATCAAGCCTAAAGCTGAAATGATGCGTGAAGCAGCTTTACGTGGCTTTTCAACCGCAACAGATCTTGCTGACTACTTAGTGGGTAAAGGCTTACCTTTCCGTGATTGCCACGAGATTGTTGGTCTTGCGGTACGCTATGGCGTAGAAAACGGTAAAGATTTAGCACAAATGAGCCTGAACGAATTACAGCAGTTCAGTACAGAAATCACTGATGATGTGTTTGAAGTGCTGACCCTAGAAGGGTCAGTCAATGCGCGTAACCATATTGGTGGTACTGCGCCGGCACAAGTCCGCGCTGCTGTGCAGCGTGGTCGTGAATTATTAAGTCATCGCTAAGTACAGACTGTCTGTGACTTGGCTGATAAAGGGTTTAGGAGGTTAGCGTGACGGAGAAACCGAGAGATTTGCGTTTTCAGGTATCGGCAGACCGCACTTCAGCCAGTCGCAGGGTGCGTTATGTCGAAACCAATAAAGGCGACGTTGATGATTGCGCATTATGCCAGCTTGAAGAGGGTGCTGTGCCGGTGAGTGCGAGCGCTGAGCCAGAGCCCATAGATGCTGTGCAAGAGCAAGACGCAGCACCCTCACCAAGTGAAGATGAGGATGCAGAGGGCCAGTTTGTTGAAGAAGAATTGATCCAAGCGATTGAAAACCAACTGTCAGCCCAGCAGCCTGCAGCAGCGCAAGCAGTGTTCAATAAGCTGACTTTAGTCGGGCATACACGTGACGAAATTGTGCAGATGATGGCGCAAGTATTGGCGTGGCAGATAAGCGAAATGTTAGCGGCTGAGCAGCCTTTCGATATGGTTGCTTATGAGCGTGCATTGCGTGCGCTACCGCAGTTGCCGGAAACGTTTTAAAGCGTGCGGCAGCAGCACATAAGTTTGTTCTTACCTAATGAATCACCGGAGTAGATTATGTCTTGGACCCCTGAGATTGTCGCGGAACTGGAAGTCTTATGTTTATACAATTTAGACAGCACCCAAGAGGGTATTAAGGTGCGCAGCAGTGCGGGTGCGGAACGAGTGGCGGCGGCACAGCGCTTGTTTGAAAAAGGCTTGATCAGTCAAAATGACGGTGGTTACCTCACCAGTCTTGGTCTTGAAACAGCAGCGCACGCACATGCGGTATTAACTGTTTTAACCGTCGACTAGAGCGGTTGCTGAGGTCATGGTTGATATACGCTTAGTGATTGATGACGGGATTGATCGAAAAGATCTGACCCGTTTGCGTAAGCGTTTTCTATCCATCAATCATGACCGCTTACAGCGTGCAAATTTAATACTCTCTTCTCGCCAACAGTTGGTGCTGCGCTTGCTGCCCTTACTGTTGCATGTCAATCATCCGTTATTGCCTGGTTATGTTTCTGGGGTTACTCCTGCGGGTTTAAGTGGTTATGAGCCCAGTGCTGACTTGGTCCAAGAGGCGCAAGCCTTTGCCCGCTCTTTTACCTATAAAGCCGCACGCGGTTACCGCACTGAGCAACCCTTACATGCGCTTTTTTTGATGGGCAGTATAGGTTCTGTTGCTTATGCAGAAGACAGTGATATGGACTTTTGGCTGTGTCATAGCGCCGACTTAAGCGTAGCTCAGCTGCAAGAGTTGCGTAGGAAATGCGACTTGCTGCAAGCCTGGGCTGCAACCTTAGGGGCAAAAATCTATCTGTTTTTAATTGAGCCAAAGCAGTTTGCGAGTGGGCAAGACAATGAGCGGCAGCTGACTTTAGATGACTGCGGCACAACCCAACACTACTTATTATTAGATGAGTTTTACCGCACTGCGCTGTGGCTTGCTGGGCGGATACCGATATGGTGGTTGGTGCCGGTGTATGAAGAGCATCGCTATGATGAGTACTGCGCTATTTTGTTAGCCAAGCGTTTTGTGCGCAGTGATGAAGTGTTGGATTTAGGCTGTTTGGCGCACATTCCGGCTAGCGAATTTGTTGGTGCCGGTATGTGGCAGTTACACAAAGGCATTGATTCACCGTACAAGTCTTTGCTGAAACTGCTGCTGATTGAAGTGTATGCCTCAGAGCACCCGCAGGTGCACTGTTTAAGTTTGAGTTATAAGCAAGCGGTTTATGCCAATCAACTTGATGTCGATGAGCTTGATGCGTATGTATTGCTCTACCGGCGCTTGGAAGCATACTTGCTTGAGCGTAACGAACTAGAGCGTTTAGAGCTAGTACGGCGCTGTTTTTATTTGAAAGTCGGTAAGCGCCTAACGCAAAGCCGCTTGCTACGTGCAAAAAGCTGGCAGCGTCTGATCTTAGAACGTCTGACAGCAGAGTGGCGCTGGAACGAAACCCTACTCGGCCACTTAGATCGCCGTAATCAGTGGAAGATCGCCCAAGCCCAACAAGAGCGTCGTTTGCTGGTTAATGAGCTGATGTACAGCTACCGTTTTTTAAGCCAGTTTACCCAGAACATGCAAGCTGAACAGGTGGTCAATCCCCGTGATCTTGCAGTGCTAGGGCGTCGCTTGTATGCCGCATTTGAGCGCAAAGCCGGCAAAGTTGAATACCTTAACCCTGGTATTGCGCCTGACTTGTCCGAAGATACTTTAACCCTAGTGCAATGCAGTAATAGCGAATCTGAACACGCCTATTGGGGGCTGTTTAACGGTAGCCTAGCGGGGCAGGAATGGCAGGATCATGCGCCGCTTAAACGCGCTAAAGAATTACTTGCCGTGCTGGCCTGGGCACATTTAAATGGTGTCATTGATGAGGCGACTAGGCTTAGCTTAGTGATTCAAGACAGTGCATTAACTGAGCTTGAGTTGCAGGGTATTTTAAGAACGCTGCGGCGTGCTTTGCCATTACCCTTCGCAGCGGTTACCGAGGCAGCGCTTTTAGCCAGTAGCTATCCGACCACTGTTGTATTGCTGGTGAATGTCGGTATTGATCCGCTGCCGCAGCACAGTCAGGCCAATGTGCACATGGCCAGTGAACAGATTGATGCTTTGGGGTTTTCGGGCCTGCGAGAGAATCTTGTCTTAAGTATTGACCAAGTTGTTTTAAACAGTTGGAACGAGCTGATTGTCAGTCGCTTCAGTGGTGATAACGCACTGCTGCAATGTTTAAGCAGCGTGCTCAATGATTGTTCAGCGCACAGCGATGACGTGCAGGTTCATGTCGGCTGCTTCTGTCAAAATCGAGCAGTGTCGATTGTAAAACGCGTTGAGCAGGTGGTGACTCAGGCGTTTGCTAATATTCAGCAAAACCATGAGAGTCGCTATGTATTACAAATCGAGCAACAGTTGCACGTGCTCGAGTGGCGTGCTGGACGTGCCGGTTTTATGTCATTTGCTGATGTGGCTGAATTGCAGGAATACTTGTCACACGAACAGGCGCAGTATGTACGCTGGCGCGTGGATGAGTTTGCTTTGCAGGGGCATGTTCTGAAGTTTATTTTGCCGGTCGGTCGTATGGATGCTGTGCAGGTTTTCTACCGAGTGCATGGTGCGCAAGCGCATATTTATGTGCTCGATGAGCGCAATGGCTTTTGGCAGCACACACAAGATTTTATCGATCAGCAAACATTGCTTATGCCGCTACAGCGGTTTTTAAGCTCATTGCTGTATCGACAAACAACAACTGAATCTTTTGACGAGCAGCAGGCTTATTCCACTGCGCTGCAAGTAAATTATCACCGTATTTATCCTGATGGTCAGGATAACCCGCAGCGTATTGAGCGCTGCACGCTAGTTGAGTATGAGCGCGAGCATACCTTTTACGCAGTGCAGGTGATTTACGAAGAAGATGGCAGTTTGACCCTGTATTGCAATCATCAAGAGTTTTCTGAGTTGGAGTATGGCGCACAACTTTACCAGTATGTGGCACGTTATATTCTTGGGATGCGGCGCACTGAACAGCGCTACCCCTGCTATATAACGGATATAGATTTGTCAAAAGTGCAGTCAGGCAGTCATGTGCAAACCATGCATTTTTTGCAGCGTAAAACAGTTTTAGAAAAACGTCTTAATGAGGCTTTGCAGGCACTGTGATTTGACCTTCAGCGCAGCATGGTAAGCATGCTGCGCTACAAGAACGCTTATTATAGGGTGTATTGCTGTGCTGCCTCAGGCTGGAACTCAACACGTTTGAGCGTCAACTTTAAAATTTTGCCTTTAGGTGTTTGCCAATCAATGCTTTGGCCAACGCTCAAGCCCAAGAGTGCTGTGCCAATGGGCGCTAAAATGGATACGTTACCTTCGATGCCCGCTTGCTGCGGGTAGACTAAAGTCAGTTGGTACTCAGTATTGCTGTTTTCTTCATAAAAATGCGCCTTAGAATTCATGGTGACGATGTCATCGGCAATTTCCGTATGGCCAACAAAATTCGCCCGAGCCAGCTCTGCTTCTAAGGCTTCGGCGGCTGCGTCATAGTTGTCTAGATGCTCAAGCATATGCTCTAGGCGCTGCATATCTAGACGAGTGACAGTGATCGCGGGTTTGCTGCTCATGGTATCTGTGATGCTCCTAGGGCTTAAAGTTTCAATTAAAAAACACAAAACCCCGCCGAATGACGAGGTTTTAGGTGCTGTTTATTCTTTACTGCACGTTCATGCAACGTATCACAGCCATCTAAATATGCAAGCGCTGCAATACTAAAGAAACAAGCAAGCTGAACAGTCAGTTACAAGCTGCTTAAATCGAAGCTGTGCTGAGTGTGCGTCAGGAATATCTCGCTTAGCATTTGCGTTAAGGTTTGTTGCGTGCTGGCACAGAACCATTGCGCTTGCTCACTATCATAATCGAAATGAAAGCCGCCGCTGCGATCGGCTAACCATAATTGTTTCAGTGGCTCTTGACGGCTGAGAATCACTTGATGCTGATTTTCAAAGGTCAAGGTCAAAATGCCTGCACTGCTTTCAATATCAATGTCGATATCGTTCGCGTCAATAATGTCTTCGAGATTTCTCTGGGTGGTATCAACAAGGTCATGAAACTGGCTTTCGGTCAGGCTCATTACGAGCTCCTTTATATTTAAATGGCAAAACAAGGCGTGTTTAGCAAACAAATAGCATAGATAGGCAATAATACGTCTTTTTCATGACTATCCTAGCGTTGTCAGCCGATCTGCGCATAGGCAAGATTATGAGGGGTCGGTATACTCAATGCATTAATGGTTTTTACGAAGGATTTATTATGAAGCGTATTGTGCTTCCATTTGTTGTATTGGCAGTGATGTTAATGGGTTTAACCGCCTGCGGCCAAAAGGGCCCTCTGTATGATCCGGATGATGAGAAAGCTGCGCACGAGCACCGTAAAGACCGTTACGAACTTTAATAGGAGCTAGCATGCAAGCGTTTACTTATCAAAAGGGTGAGCTGCACGCAGAAAATGTTGCGTTATCCAGCATTGCTGAACAGTTTGGCACACCAACGTATGTTTATTCACGAGCGCACATTGAGGCGCAATACCGCAGCTATACTGATGCTTTGCAAGGCGTTGAGCATTTAGTCTGTTTTGCGGTAAAAGCCAACTCAAATATTGCGGTACTTAATATTCTGGCGCGTTTAGGCGCAGGCTTTGACATTGTTTCGATTGGCGAGCTCGAGCGAGTGCTGGCAGCCGGTGGCTTACCTGAGCGCGTGGTGTTTTCTGGTGTGGGCAAAACCCGCGACGAAATGCAGCGCGCCTTAGAAGTGGGTGTGCACTGTTTTAATGTCGAGTCAGTCGATGAACTGGAGCGACTGCAAGAGGTTGCCGCGCATTTGGGTGTTATTGCGCCAGTCTCTTTGCGCGTCAATCCAGATGTGGATGCCGGTACCCACCCGTATATTTCGACAGGTTTAAAAGATAATAAGTTTGGTATTGATATCAATATTGCTGAGTCGGTTTACCTGCGTGCAGCGGTTCTCAGCAATATTTCTATCAAAGGGGTGGATTGTCACATTGGTTCGCAGTTGACCACCCTTGAGCCATTTTTAGACGCACTCGATCGTGTCTTGTTGTTGGTTGATCGTTTAGCTAGGCATGGCATTACTATCCGTCACTTAGATTTGGGCGGTGGTTTAGGTGTGCGCTATCAAGATGAAGAGCCACCTCGTGCGGGCGAATATATGGCTGCAGTGCGCGAGCGCGTAGCTGGGCGTGATTTGGCCTTAGTGTTTGAGCCCGGTCGCTACATTGTCGCCAACGCTGGCGTGTTACTGACCCGAGTTGAATACCTCAAGCATACTGAGCATAAAGATTTCGCTATTGTTGATGCAGCAATGAATGATTTGCTACGACCAGCGTTGTATCAAGCATGGATGGATGTGTTGGCTGTTAAACCACGCACAGGCATGCCACGCAGCTATGACGTTGTCGGTCCTGTATGTGAAACCGGTGATTTTCTTGCCAAAGAGCGCGACCTGACCTTAGCCGAAGGCGATTTGTTAACCGTATGCTCAGCCGGTGCCTATGGGTTTGTTATGAGTTCAAATTACAATAGCCGTGGCCGCGCAGCTGAGGTGGTGGTTGATGGCGAGCAGGCTTATTTGGTACGTCGACGTGAAACAATAGCAGAGCTATACGCCCACGAAAGCCTACTGCCGGAGTCATAGTATGCTGCTGCGTTTTAGCAAAATGCACGGCTTAGGTATTGACTTGATGGTTATCGACTTAATCAGTCAGTACGCCTATATCCAGCCGCAGCATATGCGTACTTGGGGTGATCGCCGCTCTGGTGTTGGTTTTCAGCGCTTGGCTTTAATTGAGGTGCCACAACACCCAGATGTTGATTTCAGTTGCCGCGTGTTTGATAGCGATGGTGTAGAAGTAGACTGGTTAGCCAGCGACTTGTGCTGCGTGGCCCGCTTGGTTGCTGATAAGCGGTTAATTTCCAAAGCGCAGATGCGTGTCGAAGTGCGTCATGCTGTGTTAGACGTGCAAGTGCATGCGGATGGTTCGGTGACTGTTGCGCTTGAGCGGCCTGATATCTTGCATGAACGTATTGCTTTGCCGCTGAGCTTTATTAAGCAATACGAGCATGCGTCATGGTTACTTGATAGTAGTTTTTTGCTAATGACAGCCAGTTGTTTGCATGCTGTATTGCGCGTAGCAGATGTGACACAGGTGCCAATGGCTGAGTTGCTTGCGCACTTAGATGAGCATGCGAGTTTGCCACTGGGCACTATAGTTAGCGTTGTGCACGTGCAAGATAGAAATACTTTAAGCGTGCTGATGTGGCAGCTGGGGGCTGATCTTATTGATAGCTTCAGCCCTAGTCTCTGCACAGTGACGATGCTTGCAATGCAGCAAAAATGGGTCGAACGACAGGCGCACATTGAGTTAGCCAGTGGCAAGGCTAGAGCACACTTAGAGTGGCAGGAAAATGCTACTCAGGTGCATCTTACTGGCTCAGCAACCCGCATTTATGAAGGGCAGATTCGCTTATGAGTAATCCGCAGCAACCCGCATCAATAACAGAAGAGCAGGTGGTGGCTTATTTAAAGAGTCACCCTGAGTTTTTTATTGGCCAGGAAGATTTGCTTGTGCAGATGCGGATTCCGCATGCACGTGGCAGCTCAGTCTCTCTTGTTGAGCGTCAGATGATGGTATTACGTGATCGTAATACGGATATGCATAATCGCTTAGCGCACTTAATGGATGTTGCGCGTGACAATGATCGCCTCTTTGAAAAAGTCAGACGCTTAGTGCTAGAAATACTCGATGCGCAGTCGTTAGATGAATTGGTGGGCGTGGTCGATGATAGTTTGCGCCATTCCTTTAAAGTACCTTTTTCGGCTCTGATCGTATTCAGTGATAAACCAATCAATGTAGGGCGCAGTACCAGCCTAAAAGCTGCTCAGCAGCAAATCAGTGGTGTGCTAGTTGGCGGTAAGGCCTTTTGCGGTGTGTTGCGCCCTAAGCAGCTCGAGTTCTTATTTGGTGATGAGAACGCTGTGCAGATCAAGTCAGCTGCTGTGGTTGCTTTGGATTATCAAGGCATACAAGGCGTGCTAGCGGTGGGCAGCAATGACCAGCAGTACTACAGCAGCTCTATAGACACGTTATTTTTAACCTACCTTGCTGACGTGCTCGCGCGAGTCTTAGCGCCGATGCTAGCGTCATTGCAATCGGTTAAATAAGTACCTGTTATGCGAGGCGCTCTATGCATGTTCAGTTCGCTGCTTTTATCGAGTACCTAGAGACTGAGCGGCAAGTATCCGTGCACACTTTAAGTGCCTATCGCAGTGACTTGGCTAAAGTTTTAGAGTTTGCTAAGCGCCAACAACTAGACAGCTGGAAGGATCTGCAGGTGGCGCATGTGCGCCAATTGGTTGCCGAGTTGCATGCAGGTGGCCTCGTCGGACGCAGCATTGCCCGCTTATTGTCAGCGCTGCGAGGGCTCTATGCATATTTAGTGCGAGAGGGTGTGTGTCAGCACGATCCAGCAGCAGGTATTCGCCCACCCAAAGGCGCGCGAAAGCTACCTAAGGTGCTGGATGTCGATCGCGCCCAACAGTTGCTCGACAGCCCGATTGCCGATGATTTTGCAGCCTGTCGTGATCACGCTATTTTAGAGCTGTTTTATTCATCGGGCTTACGCTTATCTGAATTGGTGGGTTTAAATCTAGCCGATATCGATCTTCAGCAAGGCTTGGTTTTGGTCCTCGGTAAGGGTAATAAACAGCGCATGCTGCCGGTGGGTAGCAAGGCTATTGCTGCGCTGCAGCAGTGGCTGGCTGTTCGTGGGCAAGTGCAGACTCAGGATCAGGCCTTATTTATTGGTGTGCGTGGGCGGCGTATGAGTCCACAATTGGTGCGCGAACGCGTACGCCAAGCGGGTGCACGCGAGCTGGGTCAGCATCTACACCCGCATATGCTCAGGCACTCTTTCGCCAGCCATGTGCTGGAATCATCCCATGATTTACGAGCAGTACAAGAGCTGCTTGGACATGCTGATATCAGTACCACGCAGATCTATACCCATCTTGATTTTCAACATTTGGCGCAGGTGTATGATCAAGCGCACCCGCGAGCGAGGCGCAAACTAAAAGAATGAGTATTCGTTTAATTACTTTTGATTTAGATGACACATTATGGTCAGTGCAGCCGGTGATTATCGCTGCAGATAATGCTTTGCGTACTTGGTTGGCGCAGTATGCACCACGTTTAGAGGCGCTGACGCCAGAGCGTTTGCAGCAGTTACGGGGCGAGGTGGTGCAGCGGCAGCCTGAATTGGATCGGCGTGTCAGTGAGTTGCGGTATCAGGTGCTGTTACGGGCATTATTGCAATCAGGCTATGCTCAGCGTGAGGCACAAGAGCTTGCTGAGCAGGCATTTCAGGTGTTCCTAGCGGCGCGGCAAAATGTTGAGTTGTTTGCTGATGTGTTGCCTACTTTAGAGCATTTGCGTCATCGCTACATGTTAGCGGCGCTGAGTAATGGTAATGCTGATGTGCGCCGAGTGGGTCTTGGTGCATATTTTTCCTTTGCTCTAAATGCTGACATGTTGGGTGTGGCTAAACCTGAACCTCAGGTGTTTTTGGCTGCGCTGGCACGGGCGCAGGTGAGTCCGACACATAGCATCCATATTGGTGATCACCCACAGGATGATATTTTTGGTGCGCAGCAGGTGGGTATGCGTACGATTTGGTTTAATCCAGAGCAAAAAATCTGGACCGGTGAGCGTGAGCCAGATGCACAGGTGAGTCGGATTTCGCAGCTGCCTGATGTGATTAAGCGGTTTAGCGAGTGAGTTTGTTTTTTGTTTTGTAAAAGAGCGCGTGAAAATGCGTGCGTGGGCGTGCCTCGCTAGTGTCGCTTTTCCCTCAATGAGGCTTCCTGCCTCAATTCGGGCGCTACGCCATCCATGGCTACGCTTGCCGCGTCACCAGCGAGGCACTTCTGAGCATTGGTGTGCTTTGCATATTTTGCGTAAGGCTTTGTTTTGTATGATTGCTTGATTTGATTGTGTAAGTTGGTGAGCTGTTTGAGCGATAGCAAAATCAGTGTGTGGGCGTGCCTCGCTAGTGCCGCTTTTCCCTCAAAAGGTCATCCTGACCTTATTCGGGCGCTACGCCATCCATGGCTACGCTTGCCGCGTCACCAGCGAGGCACTTCTGAGCATTGGTGTGCTTTGTATATTTTGCGTAAGGCTCAGTTTTGTATGATTGCTTGATTTGATTGTGTAAGTTGGTGAGTTGTTTGAGCGATAGCGAAATACGTGCGTGGGCGTGCCTCGCTAGTGTCGCTTTTCCCTCAATGAGGCTTCCTGCCTCAATTCGGGCGCTACGCCATCCATGGCTGCGCTTGCCGCGTCACTAGCGAGGCACTTCTGAGCATTGGTGTGCTTTGCATGTTGTGCATGGGTCTCTGTTTTGTGTGGTTGTTTGTGATTAAACAGAGTACTTGGCTGTGCTTAGTTGGGGTTGAGATTCACGCGAATGTTGCTTGTCGAACCTTGCGCGATCGTGCTGGCGACACAGATGATTAACAAGTGCTGCATTGTAGCTGTGACGAGCGAAGCCAGGGATGGCGCAGCGCCGGCGTTGAACCCCGGATGGGTTCATCGACGGAACAACAGCTATAATGCAGTACGCCCGATACATATATCTGTAACAAGCGTTATGCAATTAACTGTTGCAGGAAAGCCGCGAGCGCGACCAAAATAAAAAGTGATAAAACCTATATTAAACAATCAAAAACGCCCGAATAAACGGGCGCTTTTGATATTCAGAGCAAAAAATTAGCTTTTCATTTTGGCAAAGGCTTTTTCAGCCGCGTCCAAAGTAATTTTCAACTCGGTATCACCCAGCGCAATGGAGCTAAAGCCTGCTTCAAAAGCACTTGGCGCCAGATACACGCCACCTTCAAGCATCAAATGGAAGAACTGCTTAAAGTGCTCAAGGTTACAGTTGGTGGCGTCCTCAAAGCTGCTGATTTTTTTACGATCAGTGAAGAACAAACCAAACATACCGCCCGCTTGCGTAGTGGTAAATGGAATGCCCGCCGCATCAGCGCGCTCCTGCAAGCCTTGCAGTAAACGTGCAGTGTAGTCCGTTAATTCATCATGGAAGCCAGGACGGCTGATCAGTTTCAGAGTGGTCAAGCCCGCTGCCATTGCCAGTGGGTTACCGGACAACGTGCCTGCTTGGTAAACAGGGCCCAGCGGTGCAATGTGCGACATGATTTTTTTGTTGCCACCAAAAGAGCCCACTGGCATACCGCCGCCAATGATCTTACCGAATGTGGTCAAGTCAGGGGTGACGCCGTACAGCGCTTGCGCGCCACCAAGGGCAACACGGAAGCCGGTCATCACTTCGTCAAAAATCAGTACAACGCCGTGCTTGTCACACTGCTCGCGCAAGCCTTGCAAAAAGCCAGGTGCAGGTGGAATGCAGTTCATGTTGCCGGCCACCGGCTCAACAATAATGCAGGCGACGTCTTTGCCATGCTCTTCTAAGCAGGCCGCAACCGCATCAACATCGTTAAACGGTAGGGTGATGGTGTGCTGAGCAAATGCGGCAGGCACGCCAGGTGAGCTGGGCACGCCTAAGGTCAGTGCGCCGGAGCCAGCTTTTACCAGCAGACTGTCAGAGTGACCGTGGTAGCAGCCTTCAAATTTGATAATGCTGTCGCGTCCGGTGTAGCCACGCGCCAAGCGAATGGCGCTCATAGTGGCTTCGGTACCAGAGCTGGTCATGCGTACCATGTCCATTGAAGGCACAATGCTGCAAATCAGATCAGCCATCTCGACTTCCAGTGCAGTCGGTGCACCGTAGGATAAGCCGTGATCTAGTTGCTCACGCACCGCAGCAATGACATCAGGGTGGCTGTGGCCAAGAATCATTGGGCCCCATGAGCCGATATAATCCACATAACGGTTATCGTCTTCATCCGTTACATAAGCGCCGGCGGCATGCTTAAAAAATAACGGTGTGCCACCCACACCAGCAAAGGCGCGTACCGGTGAGTTTACACCGCCCGGAATGTGCTGTTGGGCTTGATCGAAAAGAGATGCTGAGCGTGACATTAAAAACCTCATCTAAGAAAAGCAGTGAGCCTGTCGCTGCTAGAATTAATCAGTAAAAAGCGCGCTAAAAGCTCGCGCTCGTTGTTCAACGGCAGCAGCTGAGTCTGCTGCAAATAAGCCATGAATCACGGCGAGCATTGCTGCGCCATGCTGAATCAATTCGCCACCATTATTTAACGTGATACCACCAATGGCGACGATTGGGCGATTAAGCTGCTGTGCCTGCTGAAGCAGCTGCGTGGTGGCTAAAACATCACCAGGCTTGGTTTGCGAAGCATAAAAACGGCCAAAAGCAATATAATCAGCCTGCTGTTCTACAGCCTGCTCGGCAAGCTCAAGCTGCGCATGGCAGGTCGAACCGATTATGGCGTCTGCACCGAGTTGCTGGCGTGCGCTGAGTAGATTGCCATCTGTTTGGCCGAGGTGTAAATCAGCACCAATTTTAGCGGCCAAGGCCAGGTCATCATTAATAATCAGTCGTGCACTATAACGTTGGCAAAGTGCTTGCAAAGCGTGCGCCTCGCTTAAGCGGCGTACTGTATCGCTGGATTTGTCACGGTATTGCAAAATCTTTGCACCGCCACGCAGCGCTGCTTCACAGTAGGGCAGCAAGCGCCCATCAGCGAGCAGTGCTGAGTCGGTGATGGCATATAAGCCGCGTAATGCGTTTGTTTTTTGCGTCATGGGCGGCAGAAGTCCAAAGGTAGACGGCGTGGAATATATTGTCCGCGACCAGGGGCTTCGGCATCACGCAAGGTGCGCCAAGTATAGTTCAGTGCTGACTCAACGGCGCTAACCAGTGCTTCACCTAAGGCTAAGCGGCCCGCTAATGTGCTGGCTAAAGTGCAGCCCGAGCCGTGGTATTCGCCGGGCAAGCGCGCACAGGTGAAAGTGTGCGTGCTGCCGTCTGCACAATACAGGCGATTGTGCACCTGGTTTTCATCACCATGGCCACCGGTAATCAATAGGTTGTCACAATGCTTGAGCAGCACTTGGGCGCATTCATCCGCGCTACCATTGGGTAACTCAGCAAGGATTCGAGCTTCGGGTAGATTTGGCGTAACGATTGCTGCTAAGGGCATTAACTTAGCACGCAGGGCATAGCCCACTTCGTCTTTACCTAAAGCACCACCGCCGCCGGCACGCAGCACAGGGTCGCAGACAAAAGGTGTCTGAGGCAGTTGTTGGATGATTTCAGCAACTGTGTCAACCATCGCCAGTGAGCCAAGCATACCCAGCTTAATTGCCGAAATTGGTAAGTCTTGCAAAATTGCCTGCGCTTGCGCCATCACCCAATCATGTTCAAGAATTTTAAAATCACTGACATTGACAGTGTCTTGAATGGTTAGCGCAGTAATTACAGGCGTGGCGTGACAGCCTTGGGCGATCAGCGCTTCAATATCCGCTTGCAAGCCAGCACCACCAACAGGATCGTGACCCGACAGGCACAGTACAGAAGGGCGAGACGTATATGTATTCATAAAATCAAGTTTACCATGAATATTCAGGGCGCTGCAGTTGTGCGGCGAGCGCTCTGCTCTGTGAATTAAGGCTCTACGCTAGGTGATTCATCTTGTGGCTGAGACTCGGCATCCAGCCAACTTTGTGCACGTATTTGCGCCATAGTGAAGTTGCTAACATAAGCGAGTTTATTGTGTTCTAGGCCGATACCCGCACGGTGCATCTTGTGGCGAACTCGAGCGGATGCGCCAAGAAATATAATGCCAATATTGTTTTTTTGATAGTCGTTCATCACATTGCTCAACGCGGCGAGTGCGGTCATGTCCAGCATCGGTACTGCGCGTAGATCAATAATGGCAATACGTATCTCAGGATTGAATTTGCGAAGTACGCTCAGCGCTTTTTCCGCTGCACCAAAAAACAAGGGCCCACGAATCGCGTAGACAGTGACGGAGTCTGGCAGGTCAGCAAGATCGTGATCTTCGCGTGAAACACTCGTTGTGTCAGTTAAATCGCTCATGCTTTTAATAAATAAACCAGCGGCTAACAGTAAGCCGACACCCACTGCCAAGACCATATCGAACAGCACCGTCAGAGATAGACAAGTCAGTAAAATAAGGACGTCATTGCGCGGCGAAATACGCAGGGTGTGGACCACATGCTTGGGTTCGCTCATGTTCCAAGCAACCATCAGCAGCAGTGCTGCAAGTGCGGCCATCGGCAAATGGCTAAACATCGGCGCTAAAAATACAACGGCCAGTAAAACGACACCGGCATGAATAATTGCGGCAATTGGTGAGAAAGCGCCGGCGCGAACGTTGGCTGCGCTGCGGGCGATAGCTGCTGTGGCGGTAATTCCACCAAACAACGGCGCAAGAATATTACCAATGCCTTGACCGAGTAGTTCACCGTTTGGGTCGTGCTTAGTGCCCGCCATGCCATCAGAGACAACCGCGCAGAGTAGTGACTCGATTGCGCCAAGCATGGCAATTGCAAACGCAGGGGCGAGCAACTGCCTAATCAGTTCAAAAGAAAGCACCAGCGGCTTGCCGTCGGGACCGGAAAACTGCCACGGCCACATAAAAGAAGGTAAGAAGGGTGGGATGCCTGGATGACTGGTGCCGTCAACGACATAACTGAAGCGGTCACCTATTGTTGCTACAGAAATATCTGCACTGTTTAAAGCAAGACCAATAAAGCTACCCACCGCTAAAGCCACCAAGTGCCCCGGGATTTTTGGGACAAAACGCGGCCAGATAATCAGCACTGCAAGTGTTATCGCCGCAACCAAGGTGTCACCCATTTGGATGCTCGGCATGGCATGCGCTAGTGCGCCAATTTGCTCTATATAGTTTGCTGTTGGTTCAATATCGCTTAAACCAAATGCATCTTTAATTTGCAGGGTCGCAATCACTATACCGATTCCGGCGGTAAAGCCGAGGGTGACTGGGTAGGGGATAAATTGTAGCAATGCACCCGCGCGCAGCACCCCCATGCTAATTAAAATAACTCCAGCCATTGCTGTGCACAGCAATAAGCCGCCCACTCCGAATTGTTGGGTAATGGGCAGCAGAATCACGACAAAGGCTGCGGTTGGTCCGGAAACGTTAAAGCGCGAACCACCGGTTAAGGCGATAATTGAGCCGCCAATCAGAACGGTATACAACCCATGCTGCGGCGGCACACCAACCGCGATAGCCAGTGCCATCGCTAGGGGGATTGCAATAATACCGACGGTTAGGCCAGCGCTAATATCACCGCGCAAAGCCTTTAATGTATAGCCTTGGGCAAATGATTGGCGTAAAGCTGAAAATAATGGCGGAATGTACATGATGGCTCCACAAGTGCGTGCCGCTTTATTATAGACCTATGCAGCACAGGTAAAGCTAGTGCCTGCGCTGTTGCTATGTTTTTAGTTTGTATTAGTAAGGTGTAGCACTTCCTTAGGTATAGATACTTATATCGTGCACACAAATAAAGCAAAAATGTGGTGATAGCTCCGTTTTACAATTAAAATCAGCCCTAATGCGTCTGTAAGCCATTAAGCGGTTGCAATTTTCTCACCAACAGTCATAATTACGCGGCTGTTTTGTGGGCAATGCCTAGCCCAATGCAAGACAGAAGGTGAAACGATGCAAATTTGCCGAATTTGAAGCCATAGCAGACGTGATAGACCCGAGCCCCCGAATTAGCGTCTGTCATATGAGCTTACTTTGACTTGTCAAAGACACTACTATTCATTAGGATTTGCCGTCTATTTTGAAGACGGCCCTGAGGCCATAGCGAATGAAAACTTTTACAGCAAAAAATGAAACCGTTAAGCGCGACTGGTATGTCGTCGACGCTGCGGGCCAGACCCTGGGTCGTTTGGCCACTGAAATTGCCAGCCGTTTGCGCGGTAAGCACAAGCCTGAGTACACTCCGCACGTTGATACTGGCGATTATATCGTTGTTATTAATGCCGAGCAGGTTCGTGTCACCGGCAACAAGACATCAGACAAGATTTACTACTCACACACTGGCTTTCCTGGCGGTATCAAGGAAATCAGCTTTGAGAAGTTGCTTGCTAAAGCACCTGAACGCGTTCTAGAAGCCGCTGTTAAAGGTATGCTTCCAAGAAATCCGCTGGGCCGCGACATGTATCGCAAGCTGAAAGTGTATGCAGGTACTAACCACCCGCATGCTGCACAGCAGCCCCAAGAACTTAAGATTTAACGGGATAGTTGATTATGTCGGCGACTCAAAATTACGGCACAGGCCGTCGCAAGACTGCAACCGCACGCGTTTTTTTACGTCCGGGTACAGGCAGTATTTCTATTAATAACCGCACTTTAGATAACTTTTTCCCTCGTGAAACTGCACGAATGATGGTTCGTCAGCCACTAGAGTTAACAGATACGCTTGAAAAGTTCGACATCATGGTCACTGTTGCAGGTGGTGGTGCGAGCGGTCAGGCAGGTGCAATTCGTCACGGTATTACTCGTGCTTTGATGGATTATGATGAAACATTACGACCAGAGCTGCGCAAAGCTGGCTTCGTTACGCGTGATGCGCGTGAGGTTGAGCGTAAGAAAGTGGGTCTTCGTAAGGCACGTAAGCGTCCTCAGTACTCTAAGCGCTGATCGATACTTGCTGCAGAAAAACGCCCGTTTCCGCAAGGAATCTGGGCGTTTTTTGTGTCCAGTTCGACTGTGACAATTTGCCGCTCGCTTGCTTCTTTTGCTGTAGCAAACTCTTATGTGTGGCAAGCTCTCAGATGAATCGCAGTATGTGGTAAACTTGTCAAAATGACACCTTTTCTTTACCATTTGTTACATTCAAGAATGTGAGTGGCTTTTTTCTTATTACAAAGCCTGAAAACAGGCTACATAGCTGATGGGAGACAACTTAATGAGCAATGACGGCGTGAATGTGGGCCGACGTCGCTTTCTAGTGGCAGCCACCTCTGTGGTGGGTGCAGCTGGAGCGGCAGGGGCTGCGATCCCGTTCTTGGGGTCATGGAACCCCAGTGCTAGGGCGAAAGCCGCGGGAGCACCGGTGCGAGTCAATATAAGCAAGATTGAGCCAGGGCAGCAGGTCATTGCCGAGTGGCGCGGTCAGCCAGTCTTTGTTTTGCACCGCACTCCAGAAATTATGGAAGGAATGAAAAAAATTACTGGCGATCTAGCAGACCCGACGTCGCAATCGTCAGATCAGCCTGAATATGTTGATCCTTCAGAGCGTTCAATCAAGCCTGAGATACTGATTGTTCTTGGCGTGTGCACGCATTTAGGTTGTGCTCCAAACTTTCGGCCAGAAGTAGCACCAGCAGACTTGGGGCCAAACTGGGTAGGGGGTTACTTCTGTGCATGTCATAGCTCGCGTTATGACCTCGCTGGACGGGTTTATAAAGCGCAGCCTGCGCCGCTGAACTTGCCAGTACCTCCACATTCATATGAAACCGATAGTGTTGTCATTATTGGTATTGATGAGGGAGAAGCTTCATGAGTAAGTTCATGGAATGGGTGGATGCGCGTTTCCCAGCTACAAAAATGTGGGAAGATCATTTATCTAAGTATTACGCACCTAAAAACTTTAACTTCTATTACTTTTTCGGCTCACTGGCACTGTTAGTGCTGGTTAACCAGTTGCTGACTGGTGTCTGGCTGACAATGAGCTATGAGCCATCGGCAGAAGGTGCTTTTGCTTCTGTTGAATACATCATGCGAGATGTTGAATACGGTTGGATTTTGCGTTACCTGCACTCTACCGGTGCTTCAGCATTCTTTGTTGTTGTGTACCTGCACATGTTCCGTGGCTTGCTCTATGGCTCGTACCAGAAGCCGCGTGAGTTGGTCTGGGTCTTTGGTATGCTGATCTACTTGGCGCTGATGGCTGAAGCGTTCATGGGCTACTTGCTGCCATGGGGACAGATGTCATATTGGGGTGCACAGGTGATTATTTCACTGTTTGGTGCGATTCCAGTGATTGGTGCTGACCTGACTCAGTGGATCCGCGGTGATTACCTTATTTCTGGTATCACGCTCAACCGCTTCTTCGCCTTGCACGTTGTTGCTGTGCCTATTGTCTTGCTAGCGCTGGTTGTTTTACACATCTTGGCATTGCATGAAGTGGGTTCAAACAACCCAGATGGCGTCGATATCAAAAAGCATAAAGATGAAAATGGTATTCCTTTAGACGGTATTCCTTTCCATCCTTATTACACTGTTAAAGATATTGTCGGTGTTATCGTCTTCCTGTTCGTGTTCTGCTTTATCGTATTCTTCTTCCCAGAAATGGGTGGATACTTCCTTGAAAAGCCTAACTTTGAACAAGCCAATGCGCTAAAAACACCTGATCATATTGCTCCGGTTTGGTATTTCACACCGTTCTACGCCATTTTGCGTGCAGTGCCTGATAAGCTGTTAGGTGTTGTGGCAATGGGTGGTTCAATTGCAGCTTTATTTGTATTGCCTTGGTTAGACCGCAGCCCGGTTAAATCAATGCGTTACAAAGGCTGGATGAGTAAAATCTGGTTGCTAATATTCTGCATTAGCTTTGTGATACTGGGCGTGCTGGGTGTATTACCGACAACAGAAGGGCGTACAATTGTTGCGCGAATCTGTACTATTCTTTACTTCGCTTACTTCATTCTGATGCCTTTCTATACCAGAATGGAGAAGACTAAACCGGTTCCGGAAAGGGTGACTGGCTAATGAAAAAGCAAATTGCTGCATTAATTTTGGCTGCAATTCCTATGTTTGGTTTTGCTGCGGGTGGTGCCTATCCATTGGACAAGGTGTCAATTGATCTGACTGATAAAGCGGCTATGCAAGATGGCGCAAAAACCTTTGTGAACTATTGCATGGGTTGCCATGGCGCAAAGTTCCAGCGCTATTCGCGTGTTGCTGATGATCTCGGGATCAGTGAAGAGCTGATGATGGAAAACTTAGTGTTAACAGACGCTAAGTATGGCGATCACATGATATCGAGTATGAGTGAAGCTGATGGTAAAAAATGGTTTGGTGCGGCAGCGCCTGACCTAACCTTGGTTTCGCGCGTGCGCGGGAAAGATTGGTTGTACACCTATATGCGTACATTCTATGAAGATCCATCGCGTCCTTATGGTGTTAACAACAAGGTTTTTGACTCAGTTGGTATGCCTAACGTTTTAGTGGGCTTGCAAGGAAAGCAAACAATTGGTTGCACGCAAGTACAGGTTGTTGAAGACGGAAAGAAAGTATTTGATCCGTTAACCGGTGTAGCAGTGACCGAAGAGTCTTGTGACGAGCTGACCATTGAGCCCAATACAGGTACTTTGAGTGAAGCTGAATTTGACGAGAAAATTAAAAATCTTGTGACATTCCTCGAATACTCTGCTAATCCTGTTAAGCTTAAGAGCCAGCGTATCGGAACATATGTGTTGTTGTTCCTTGCCTTCTTCTTTGTATTTGCTTACTTATTGAAGCGTGAATACTGGAAAGATGTGCATTGATACACAATCGCATCGTTAACGAGTGACGCGCGCGCCCTGATGGGCGCGTGCGTTTTTGTGCGTTATGCATATTTAATAGTGAAGGAGGAAGCAATGTCTGCACCCAATAAGTTGGGCTGTTATTCTGATCCGAGCTGCCAGTACTCACATCGTGTGCGTTTGGTGCTAGCGGAGAAAGCAGTAACTGCTGAAATCATGGATGTGATAGATGGCGAATGTCCTGAGTACTTAGCTGAGGTTAATCCTTATGCCACAGTACCGACACTGGTTGATCGCGATTTAGCATTGTACGATTCAACGGTCATTCTTGAGTATCTAGATGAGCGTTATCCGCACCCTCCGCTGTTACCGGTATACCCTGTAGCACGCGCTAATACGCGCATGTTGTCGTACCGCGTGCAGCGTGATTGGAGTGCCCAGGCAGATTTAATTCTTGATAAAAAAACCAAAGAAACAGCTCGCACCAAAGCACGTAAAGAATTGCGTGAAAGCCTAACAGGTGTTGCACCTGTGTTTGCTAGCATGAAATATTTTATGAGTGATGAGTTGAGTTTGGTGGATTGCTATTTGTTGCCGCTGTTGTGGCGTTTACCTATTTTAGGCATTGAGTTACCTAAAGCAGCCCAGCCATTACTGGACTATATGGATAGAAACTTTGAGCGTGAAGCATTCCAAGCCAGTTTGTCCGAGGCCGAGCGCTTAATGCGTCCTTAACAAGGGGAGTGAAGGCATCATGAACTCCAGTCGCCCTTATATATTGCGCGCATTGCACGAGTGGATTGTTGATAATGAGTGTACGCCGCACATTCTTGTGGATGTGAATTATCCGCAGGTAAAAGTACCACCAGGTTATGCTGCCGATGGTCAAATTGTCCTGAATACAGCGCCCGCTGCCGTGCGCTACTTTACTGTTGATAATCAGGCTATAAGTTTTGAGGCACGCTTTTCCGGTGCACCATTTTCACTTTATGTACCTATCGGTGCTGTTTTAGCAATATATGCAAATGAAAACGGGCAAGGCATGTTCTTCGATGCGCATTCTGATGCGTTAGCTGATGAGGAAGAGCTTGACGGGAGTAATGGAGAAGCTGATGAACAGCCTCCTGCCCTACATGCAGTAGACACAGAGAATGCGCCTACTGATCCAGATGATGAGCCGCCAACGCCGCCAGCTTCGGGGCGACCTAGTTTGCGGATTATTAAATAATAGTATTGTTGTAGTACTGCTTGCAGGGCTTTGATGCGCTGCAAGCAGTGCTTCTACAGGGTTAAGCAGTGGCAGCTGTATTTCTGTGCAATGCAGATCTAGTCCAGATATTCAAACAAGCGCACGATTTTCTGTACTCCGCTGACTTCCTGGACAACGGCAGTTGCACGGTTTGCTTCAGCACGACTGATAATGCCCAATAAATAGACCACACCATTCTCTGTGATGACCTTGACCTTAGAAGCCGGTACGTCATTGTATGACAGCATGCGGGTTTTAATATTGGCGGTCAGTAAGCCATCGTTGCTGCGGACCATGCCCGAGGTTGGCGTGGTTACTTGCAGCTCATTATGAATTTTCTTGGCACTTTGCACTGATTGCGCTGCTTTGCCTGCGAGCTCTTTAAGTTCTGCGCGAGGCGTTTGCCCTGTCACCAAAACAACACCATTATAGCTGGTAACAATAATGCGTGAGGTCGTAGTCGAAAGATCAATGTGTGCATTTTTAATAGCGCGAGTCACTTCTGGCCCAATAAATTGGTCATCAATTTTATTGCCAAAACTGCGGGCGCCACAGGCGCTGACCAATACGGCAAGCACGGTTATTGCAAGAATTTTACGAATCATTCTTCGCTCCCAAATAATTGGTGGTCAATTAAATCGCACAAGCTGTGAATCACCAGTAAGTGCACTTCTTGTACCCGTGCCGTGACATTTGACGGTACGCGGATTTCAACATCGTCAGGTAGCAGTATTGGTGCTATTTGACCGCCATCACGGCCGGTTAAAGCAACCACATGCATATTGCGATCGTGTGCGGCATGAATGGCTTGCACGACGTTGGCAGAGTTTCCGCTGGTGGAAATAGCCAAGAGCACGTCACCGTCTTGGCCTAGAGCACGGATTTGTTTTGAAAATATTTCTTCGTAACTGTAGTCATTGGCAATGGATGTGATAGTGGATGTGTCTGTAGTCAATGCTATGGCTGGCAGACTTGGACGCTCACGTTCAAAGCGGTTGAGCATTTCTGAAGAAAAGTGCTGTGCGTCACCGGCAGAGCCGCCATTACCACAGGCTAAAACTTTGCCTTCATTGAGTAACGAGCTCACCATCATCAGGCTAGCATTTTCAATGGCTTGCGGCAGCACACTAAGTGCTTGTTGTTTGGTTTCAATGCTGGCTTGAAACATGTGTTGAATACGCGATTGCATAGGATCAGCCTTTACTAAAATGGTGTTAGGACTCAAATGCGTCTTGAATCCAGTCCAAGGTAAATGTCTGTGCATGACTTGGATGTGCAGTAATGACATCAAAGCGGCACGGGTGTTCTAACCACTGTGGGTTTTCATTAAAAAAATATTCTGTTGTTTTAATCAGTTTGTCACGCTTGAGTTGATCGATACTGTCGAGTGCGCCCCCAAAATAATTATTTTTGCGGTAGCGCACTTCAACAAAGACAACAGTATCCTGTTCTAACATGATCAGGTCTATTTCACCAAAACGGCACGACCAGTTTTGCGCAAGGGTGCTCAAACCTGCTTCACGCAAGTGCTGCAAAGCATAGCGTTCAACGCTCTTGCCAAGATCTGCTGGCTCAGTCACTCTGCGTTTCACTCAGCTGCTGAATGCTGTTGCCAGTAAACTGAACCCAGTATAGCGTGCGCTCAATACGCTGTTGCTGATTGAGTTTGAGTACACCTGTTAAGCCTGCCGCGCTGCTATTTGGTAGCGTACGCAGTTGCTGTAACTGATTGACCAGTTGGTAGGCGTCTGCGCCCATTGCATAAAAACGACCCATACTGCCGGAGGCTTGTGGCCAATTATAAGTGATGTGCTGGCGGGTAGCGTCGTTAGACTCAATAAACCAAGGCATTTCACTAAACTGTAAGCCGTCCAGTTCAGGGTAGGTAGTGGCGGCGCCAGAGTTGACTGCTGAAGTCGCATAAATCGGCACATCGCCAGCATACTGAAAGGTTAGTGTGGGTTTGATTTGGCGCGCTTGCTCTGGGGTAGCCGCTAAGAAAATAAAATCAATGTCTTGGCGTCGCGCAGGTTGTGCTGCTAGCTTAGTATCCAAGGTTGCTTCCAATTGTTTTGCGCGCTGTTCACTGGCGCGCAATTCAAATAGATCAGCAATTTGTCCAGCCAATTCAGTAGGTTGATCAATATGTTTGGCTGCGACGAACACCCCGCCCAGCGATGTCCAGTGGGCTGTAAACGCAGCCAGTATGCGATCACCCCAAGCATTTTGTGGCACTAAAGCAGCAGCGCGACGCATGCCGTCGGCCCACGCTCGATCCGCGGCCAAGCGTGCTTCGTCTTCAGCGGCTAAACCATATTGAAACAGCTGCTCAGGTGCTTGTTGCTCGTTGTCCGCGTAGTTCAGCGCTAAGGTAGTAATCGGTAATTGCGCACGATTAGCCAGCTGGCGTACCAGTGGTTTTTCCCAAGGGCCGACCACAAGTTCTACACCGTCTGCCGCTGCCTGCTGATAAAAGGCATCGATGGAGGTGATCGTGCTGCTGTCATATAAACGAATCGCCGGTGTGGCTTGCCCGTTGGCTTGAGCAATGTAGTGCGCGGCAAAAAAACCATTGCGCAGTGCCGTAACGACATTTTGATTGGGATCTTGTGAGGGCAGTAGCAACGCTAATGTTTTGATGCTTTGCGCGTGTAAGTTCTGCAGTTTTTGCAACACGTCGGGTAGTTGTTGCGCGGCAGGATGCTGCGGGTTGCTGAGCACCCATTGCTTAATATTGGCTTGCTGCTGCTCTAGCGAGTCAGTGGCTTTGGTGATGCGCACTAAAGCCAGCCAACCATCAAGGTCTGCTTGGCCACTGTCACCGAGCTGGGTGCGTGGCAGGTCGCTCAATAGCTGCCAAATACGCTGGTGATTTTCCAAAGCTTTTTCGCTATCTAAGAGTGGTGCGATAAAAATCCGTTCGCGCGCAGCGGCAAGTGGTTTGCCAGTATCTTGTAGCGCTTGTGCGCGTGCAAGCTGACTACGAATTTGCTGGTTAAGTGGCATTTCGCCTATATGTGTAAAACTTGGGTGTTGCAAAGCTTTTAAAGCACTTTTGGCTTGCTTGCGATCTAAGGCTAATTCAGCTTCAAGGGTTTTAGCGAAGATCTGTTGGGCCGGTGTGGCGATGCTTAAGTCAATTTTCTCTAAAATCTCACGGGCTCGCAATGCTTGCTGCTGCTGCCAAGCCAGATCAGCTGCAGCCAAATACAAACCCAGTGCCTGAGTGTCGCTTTTTTTGTCGGCCTGCAGTAACAACTTATCTAAGTCATTGTACTGTGTCGGGGGCAACTGCCCCAAGCCAGAGCTTGGAGAGCTGGAGCAAGCCACTAAAATGGCAGACAGGCACAGCGTCGAGAGTATGCGTAACGAGGTTTTCATAGACAAGCAATCCGAGCACATTGAGTGGAATGCCTTGATTGTACCCAAGCGCGCGCATTGGTGCGATCTTGTCAGTCTAAATCAGGCTACAATAGTATTTTATTTTGCATTTTTGGAGTGTTTTGTGAGTGTATCCACACCTCAGTCGAGCGCGCTTGGCACTTTGTATGTGGTGGCGACGCCTATTGGCAATCTAGATGATATCAGTGCGCGGGCATTGCGTGTTTTGGCTGATGTCAGTTTAATTGCTGCCGAAGATACCCGACACTCCACACGGCTATTACAGCACTTCGGTATTCGCACCCCATTGGCTGCTTGCCATGAGCATAATGAGCGCGAAGAAGGTGGGCGTTTTATTACCCGTTTACTTGCGGGTGAGGACGTCGCGCTGATTTCTGATGCGGGTACACCGCTGATTTCAGATCCGGGTTATCACCTGGTGCGTCAAGCACGTGCTGCGCAGGTGCGAGTCGTTCCTGTGCCGGGTGCGTGCGCGTTAATTGCTGGTTTATCTGCAGCAGGTTTGCCGTCAGACCGTTTTGTTTTCGAAGGCTTTTTACCGGCCAAGCAAGTGGCGCGCTGCGCGCGATTGACTGCAGTTAAGCATGATCCGCGGACCTTGATTTTTTATGAGGCGCCGCACCGATTGCTGGACAGCGTTGCTGATATGCGTGATGTGTTTGGTGCTGAGCGTCCTGCAGTGTTGGCTCGTGAATTGACCAAAGCCTTTGAAACCATTCAAGGCCTACCGTTACATGAGTTACATGACTGGATTGCTGCCGATAGCAATCAGCAGCGCGGCGAATGTGTACTGCTGATCGCTGGTTATCAAGAGCCTGCTCAAGCCGCAGAGGTCTCGCTGGAGGCACAACGTGTTTTAACGCTATTGATGGCAGAGTTGCCACCCAAGCGTGCCGCTGCCATTGCCGCTGAGATTACCGGTGTGCATAAAAAAGCACTGTATCAGTGGGCTTTAGATAACAAGCCGGCGTAGTGGTAACTGGCTAAAGTGCACGGACTCCAATCCGTGCTTTAGCAGTTGGCGAATATTGGCATGTTCGGTTTCATTGGGCGTGGCCAGTACATAAGCATAGTGCTCGGCAAATGCCAATAAAGCATCCTCAGTGCTGAGTTTTTCCAGTACAGCTAAACCTAGAATCTTACATGAGCCTTGATTGCTGCCTGCAGGGTTATGCAGGCCAGCATTATCAAAGGCGCAAGGTGTGTAATGGTAGTGCGCATCAATGAAAGCCAAGCTGTCAGCAAAGCGATGCTCTGGCTGCCTGATGGCCTTTAAAAACTCGGTAAGGTGCATAGGCTAGTCAGTACGATGTGCAGTGAGGGTAATTGACACTGATTCGGAAAAGCGCAGAGCATGCGGTTTGTCCACCTCAACTTCGGCATAACGCACTTGTTCGTGACGCATCACGCAATCCAGTACGTCTTGGGTGAGGCGCTCAAGCAGTGCGAAACGATTTTCTTCCACGTACTGAATGATTTCCTTGCAGATGGTGCGGTAGTTTAACGCGTGGCTGATCTCGTTAACGTGCACGGCATCGTCTGCTGGATAGAAGAGGGTAACGTTAATTAAGATATCTTGTTTGTTACGAATCTCATCTTCATTGATGCCAATGTAGGTGCGCAAACGCAGATTTTTAATACGAATCCGCGCCATGCCCGGCTCTAGTCGTGCCATAAGTTATCAGCTCCGAATCAGTTGTAAAAACTCTTGACGAGTGGTGCCAGAGTTGCGAAATGCACCCAGCATGGTAGAAGACGTCATGACTGAATTTTGCTTTTCTACACCGCGCATCATCATGCACATATGTTTAGCTTCAATCACCACGGCAACACCAGCAGCACCTGTTACTTTTTGCATGGCGTCGGCGATTTGGCGGGTGAGGTTTTCTTGGATTTGTAGACGGCGAGCGTACATATCGACAATGCGCGCCACCTTCGATAGGCCAATCACCTTGCCGGTTGGAATATAGGCTACGTGTGCTTTACCAATAAAAGGCAGCAGATGGTGTTCGCATAATGAGTAGAGTTCGATGTCACGGACAATCACCATTTCATCGCTAGATGATTCAAACAGCGCACCGTTAACGATTTCATCTAGGTTTTTTTCATAGCCATTGCACAAGTATTGCATTGCTTTAGCAGCGCGCTTAGGTGTATCCAGCAAGCCTTCGCGTTCAGGGTCTTCACCCAGGCCGACTAAAATCTGATGGTAGTGTTTGCTTAATTCATCACACATTATTAGTTCTCCAAAGCAAGCATCATTTCAGATGCCGGCCACCATTAACGGTAAGGGTTGTGCCTGTCACATAAGGCGTATCAAGTAAGTAACGCAGGCTTTGGTAAATAACATCTGGGCCGGGCACTGTGCCCATAACAGACTTTGCTGTGGCGCGACGCTGGTAGTCTTCATCGTCATCTGGGTGCAGCATAATTAATGCTGGAGCCAGCGAGTTCACCTTAATATGCGGCGCTAAACGTGCAGCAAAAGATAGGGTGAGGTTGTCCATTGCAGCTTTACTGGCACTGTAGGCAATGCGCTTAGCACTGCCTTTGCGAATGACATCATCAGTAATGTGAATGATATCAGCCTTAGTTGATTGCATCAGTAAGGGGGCGCAGTGTTGGTTAATTAAATAGGGGGCCAGGACATGCACATTATTCATTTGCATAAATGCGCTGGCATCTGCAACGTCTTCGGCGATCCACAGAGAAGCATTATGAATAATGGCACGCAGAGCCGGTGTCGTTTGTTTTATTTGCGCAATAAACTCTAAGATACCCTGCTCGCTAGCGAAGTCAGCCTGAATGCACTTGACGCCGAGCTGACGTAGCTCATCAACTTCAGCACGCTCTTGACGATAGCTGATAATCAATGGCTGCCCAGCGGCCAAGAAGCGCTGAACACAATGCAGTCCCAGTCGTTGACTGGCGCCGGTCAGTAAAATAGGTGTGTTATCACTCATTGATGGGTCTTATCCTAGCCAGTTGTATGCGACCATGCTTTATATCAATTCGTTGTGCTGAAGGAGGCTAAAGCTATACTAGAGTTTAGATATGTACAACCTACAAACGCTAGGTGTATAGCCTTTGTTATAGTTTTGTTGTTTCTTGTTATGATGAAAGGTATTCAAGGCATTTTTAAAATACCCTATTTATTTTATTGCTGAGGTGATTGCAAAGTATGGCAACTAATGTGGTGATGGTTTCAGGAACAGTATTCGGTGCCGCGGAAGATGTCGCACATCACGCTGCTCAGATATTGACTGAAGCAGGTCTGAATGTCATTTATAAGCCTCGCTTTACCTATCCTGAGCTATTAGAGCTTGAGCCCGATGCGTTGTTATTTGTCACGTCAACCACAGGCATGGGGGAGCTACCAGAGAACTTGCAACCTTTAATGGATACGCTGCTTGAACAGCCGCCAAGCTGGAGCGGCGTCTTGGGTGGTGTCATTGCACTGGGTGATGCCTGTTACGGTGAGGATTTTTGTGCTGGCGGTGAGGCTGTGCGCGAGTTATACAGCGCGCTTGGTGTTGTTGAATTGCAAGACATGCTGCGCTTGGATGCTAGCGAAACCGTCAGTCCTGAGTCAGATGCTGAGCCGTGGTTAGCTGAGTTTGCTGTCAGCTTAAGTCTGTAGGCAAAATAATGAAAAAGCCTGTCAAAACGCGTAATCAATCGTCTTATAAGCGCAGGTCAGGTCCGGCAGCACAGCGCAAGACGGTCGAGCCCGAGCAGCCGTGCTTATTAATGCTCAATAAACCCTTTGATGTCTTAACTCAGTTCACTGATGAGCAAGGGCGTGCGACGTTAAAAGATTATGTGCCCATTACTGGAGTTTATCCCGCCGGTCGCTTGGACCGCGATAGCGAAGGCCTAGTATTGTTGACTAACAGTGGCCGTTTGCAAGCACGCATTGCTGATCCGCGGTACAAATTGGCTAAAGTGTACTGGGTGCAAGTTGAGGGTGAGCCGCAAGATGAGCAATTGCAGCGTTTACGTGCTGGTGTAGAGCTGAAAGATGGCTTAACCGCTCCTGCGCAAGTCGAGCCTATTGCTGAGCCCGATTTATGGCCGCGTACACCGCCAGTGCGTGAGCGCAAATATATTCCGACGGCATGGCTGCAACTGACGATTTATGAAGGCCGCAACCGTCAGGTTCGGCGCATGACTGCAGCAGTGGGCTTGCCAACCTTGCGCCTAGTGCGGGTGCAAATTGGTGATTGGCATTTGGCTGATTTAGCCAGCGGACAATGGCGTGCGCTTGCTGTGCCTAATATCGATCAGTGAGCGGGTAGTGTCTGTCGCAAGAGGGCTGCTAGCGCCGCTAATAGAGAAGGTTTATAGACCTTTTACTGCAATCACTATGGTTTTAATCAAAAAGCCCAATACACCAAGGCCTAAGGCAAAAAATAATACAGCGGTGCCATAGCGGCCTGCTTTAGATTTTTTGGCGAGATCCCAGACTATAAAAGCCATAAATAAGATCAACCCGCCAACTAAGACGGTCACCATTAGGCTTTCAAATGTTTCAGTTTCCATGGTAATTCCAAATGTTATACAAGCACATAAGACTTGTTGTGATAGACCTTTGAGGTTTATCAGAGTGTTTACAGAGAATCAATCTAGCTCACTTAAACACCACCACGTGCTTGAGCGGTCATTTGAGCCCTTATTGTACGCCATAAGCCTGGCGATGTAAGAGTGAGCATGTTTTGCCATATAAAAATACTATCGAAACTGAACTGTCGTGGCTGGCTCTAGGTGTTGCTATCAGGTGTGTAAGTGACTCAGCGGCAACGCTGTTGAAAGCTGTACATGGTTGAGTACAAAGCTTGAGCGTACGCTGGTGACGCCTTCAACGCGCGTGAGTTTTTCTAGTAAAAACTTTTGATAATGATCCATGTCTGGGACGATGACTTTAAGCTGATAATCCGCATCCATGCCGGTGATAAGGCTGCATTCCAGCACTTCTGGCCATTGGCTAATATGTTTTTGGAAGTTCTCGAAGCGCTCAGGTGTATGCCGGTCCATACCGATTAACACGTAGGCGGTTAAGGTTAGCCCTAGTTTTTTGCGGTCGAGCAATGCCACGTACTTATGAATATAGCCTTCTTCTTCTAAGGTTTTTACGCGTCTTGAGCAGGGCGAGGCTGATAAGCCGATACGCTCTGCCAGCTCCTGATTGGATAGATGGGCATTGTCCTGCAGTGCTTGCAAAATACGTAAATCGTAACGATCAAGCTTGTCCATACACACCTCAGATCCTAGTTTGATTGCTGGCTATTATCTCTTATTGGTTTTTTATTGCTAGTATTTTTGTTTGTGCGAGAATTTGTTGCTTAAAATTTAAATTTTAAGGCAAGTGCGCAAACATTAACTGCAAGCTTCTATGTAAACTAAACGCAAGTTCACAGCTTGTACAGCATCTATGCCCATGAGCGCCGCCTTTACCGAGATGGCGCAGGTTAAAACGCCTTACCGGGGGTTTGTCCAGCAAGTTCGATCATCTCAGCCGATGCTCGATTGAACCGACAGCACAACTGTTGATAAGGGCGCATTGAAGGAGCACCAGCCAAGGTTGCTCCTTTTTTGTATCTGCTGAACCATGCTGCTGCATGCTTTATTTGGCGCAGCCATCGTAGGATGAATAAGCGTTGTGACTCTGCGATAATCCATTCTTATGGATTTTAGTTAAGCAGCATAGGGGATGTAAAATGAGTGCTTTGCATGGTTTAACACTCGTAGCATTGGATGGCGCTGAGTTGCCGTTGGCGCAGTTTGCAGGTGGTCTGCTACTGATTGTCAATGTCGCATCAGAATGTGGTTTAACACCGCAATATGCTGGTTTACAGGCGTTGCATGAGCGGTATCAAGCGCAAGGTTTCAGTGTGTTAGGCGTGCCCTGCAATCAGTTTGGTAAGCAAGAGCCCGGAACTGCAGCGCAGATTCGTGATTTTTGTGTTGAACGTTTTGGCGTAACTTTTCCTCTGGCAGAAAAACTGCAAGTCAATGGCGCTGGCAATCACCCGCTGTATCGCTTGCTTGCAGGTGAGGGTGCTGAGTTTCCGGGTGAGATTGCGTGGAATTTTGAGAAGTTTTTGTTAGATGGTGAAGGGCGTGTTCTCGCTCGATTTTCCTCGCGTACAGAGCCGGATGATCCAGTGCTGTTGCAAGCTATTGAAGAGGCATTGGCAGGACAAGCGCGCTAGTTTTGTGGTGCTAGAATTAAAAAAGGAGGCTTATAAGCCTCCTTTTTAGTTTGCACGGCGCAATGTTGAGTTACTTTCCGAAGACACCAAAAGTCAAACGGTTCAGCCAGCTGCGTTTAGGCTGATCGTTATCAATCGCAGTGCGTACACTGTCAGGTATTTGCTCAGCTGCATCTTCATACTGACGAATCACATCTTTGCTGGCTTGTGTCTGCTGCGGGCGTAAGTCTTCCTTGCCGCCGATAAAGCCCAAAGTTGCTTTGCTTAACCATGAGCGGTTATCGGTGTCTTTTTCCCGTGCTTTAAAAGTGCCACTGGCTAAGCTTGGGTGCTCAGGGTAGTTCAGCTGCAAGGTGCTTAAGCTGGTTTGTGCTAAGTCAGGCAGTGCCAAATGCTGGTATGACTCAGTCATAATCGCCAGTCCGTCGCCGACTGCGGGTGTTTCCTGAAAGTTTTCCACGATATAGCGGCCACGATTTAATGCGGCAACATAGGACTGGCGCTTAAGGTAGTAGTGCGCCACATGCACTTCATAGGCGGCCAACAGGTTGCGCAAGTAAATCATACGTTGCTTGGCGTCGGCGGCGTAGCGGCTATTAGGATAGCGATTGGTCAGCTGGGCAAACTCATTATAGGAGTCACGCGCAGCACCTGGATCACGTTGCGTCATATCCAAAGGCAAGAAGCGCGTGAGTAAGCCGCGATCTTGGTCAAAAGACGCTAGGCCTTTCATGTAATACGCATAGTCAACATTGGCATGCTGTGGATGTAGACGAATAAAACGATCCGCTGAGGCGCGAACGGCCTCTGGCTCTGAGTTTTTATAGTACGCATAAATCAGCTCTAATTGCGCTTGTTCAGCGTAACGGCCAAAAGGGTAGCGTGATTCCAGCGCTTTTAATTTTGCGATAGCAGAAGAGTAGCTGTTCTTCTCAAGATCTGTTTGCGCTTGTTGGTAGAGCGCTGTTTCGCTTAGGTTTTCATCAATATCTTTGGACGCGCAAGCGCCTAATAAGGTAAAAAGAGCGATAAATAGCAGGTGCCGTAGATGCATGATTGGGTACGCCGGTAAACGGTCGGCTGACTTGCAGTGAGCCGTCCTGTTATAGTAAACACCCTGAATCGTGATTCAGGGCAAATAATGCTGTATTTAACCACAAGCGTGCGCTTGAAACCAAAGCCTACGCACTCTCTGTTGATGAGTATGCCAACAAATACGACCGAAACAATTCAATTATACGCAAAGGTTCCAGTGGAACTGGGTGGTCAACGCTTAGATCAGGTTGCAGCGCAGGTGTTCCCAGAACATTCCCGTTCACGTTTAACTGCCTGGATTAAAGAAAACCGCCTAACGGTTGACGGTAAAATCTTGCGTCCGCGCGACACCGTTTACAGTGGTTCTGAGTTAGAGCTCACTGCTGAGCGTGAAGCTCAGGGTGAGTGGCTCGCACAAGATATACCATTGGCTATCGTTTATGAAGATGAGCATATCCTAGTTTTAAATAAGCCTGCGGGGTTAGTGGTGCACCCTGCTGCGGGGAATCCCGATGGTACTTTATTAAATGCGCTGCTGTTTCATGTGCCAGAACTGATTGAAATGCCTCGTGCTGGCATCGTCCATCGTCTGGATAAAGACACCACAGGTTTAATGGTGGTGGCGAAAACCCTTGAGGCGCACACCAATTTGGTTGATCAGCTGCAAGCGCGTAGCGTGGGTCGCACTTATGAAGCCATTGTGGTGGGGGTGATTACCTCTGGCGCCACCATTGATGCGCCGATTGGTCGTCATGGTCAGCAGCGTCAGCGCATGGCGGTGATTGAAAGCGGTAAGCCTGCGATCAGTCATTACCGTGTTTTAGAGCGTTTCCGCTCGCACACGCACACACGAGTGATCCTTGAAACGGGACGTACCCACCAGATTCGCGTGCACATGGCTCATGTTGGTTTTCCTTTAGTCGGTGATCCGGCCTATGGCGGACGCTTTCGTATTCCGCCGGGGGCAAACCCAACTATGCTGCAAACCCTTAAAGAGTTTCCACGGCAAGCCTTGCATGCGCGCTTTTTGGAGCTTGATCATCCCGCTACAGGTCAGCGCATGAAGTGGGAAGCACCCCTACCAGAAGACTTTACTTGGTTGCTGACCTTGCTGCGTCAAGACCGTGAGGCGTATGTCGGTTGAGTCGTGCAGCTGTGGCTTGGCCAGCCGATTGGCTGATACCTGATTGGCCAGCACCACAGAATGTGCGTGCTTGTGTTACCACACGTAGCAGTGGTGACAGTGTCGAGCCTTTTGCGTTTTTTAACCTTGGTGAGCATGTTGGTGACGCATCTGAGCAGGTGCAACGCAACCGCCAGTACCTCGCCGAAACCTTGCAGTGTCAGCCGACTTGGCTCAACCAAGTGCATGGGGTGTCTGTGCTGGCTGCCGATGCAACACAAACCCGCACAGCAGATGCCAGTGTCAGTCGAGAAATCGGTTTAGCCTGCTGCATTATGAGTGCCGATTGCTTGCCGGTTTTATTCGCGGATCAAGCCGGCACCTGTGTCGCCGCAGCGCATGCCGGTTGGCGCAGCTTGGCCGCAGGCGTGTTAGAAAACACTGTCGCCAGTATGCAGGTGGAGCCGCAGCAGATTATCGCGTGGCTGGGGCCGGCAATCGGTCCTGCTGTGTTTGAGGTGGGTGGTGAAGTACGCGATGCCTTTGTGCAACAGCATGCTGTTGCTGAGCAGGCGTTTGTGCCGAGTAACAATCCAGAGCGGTGGCTGGCTGATATCTACCAGTTGGCGCGTATCCGTTTAGCCGCTTGTGGCGTACAGGCCGTGTATGGTGGTGGTTTGTGTACGCTGACTGATCCGCGTTTTTATTCCTATCGCCGCCAGCCGGTAACCGGACGCTTTGCCAGCCTGGTGTGGTTGGCTGAGTAGCAGTTATTCCATCCTTGGCCAAACACTATCCTCTGTGCTCACCTAAATAGGCTGTTTTTTGCAGGCTGACGCAGGCCGTTGCTATTCTGTGTGCGCATGCTCGTATTAAGCAGTTATCCTTTCGCGATTCATCCTTTAGGTTGATGCAGTGCTACATAGGTTGGCATACCTTTGTTTTACACATTTAAAAATAACAACAGGTATTGCCATGTTACACACGCGTATTCTGCCCGCTGCTGAGAATGCACATGCCTCTCCCTTGCTGATCAAAAGCCTTTTGCTATCCGGTGCACGTTACGAAAGCAGTCGCGAGATTGTTTACCGTGATCAGCTGCGCTACAGCTATGCCACCTTTGTTGAGCGCATTGCGCGCCTAGCCAATGTGCTCACTGAAATGGGGGTTAAGGCTGGCGATACCGTGGCGGTGATGGATTGGGACAGTCACCGTTACCTTGAGTGCATGTTTGCTGTGCCGATGCTCGGGGCTGTGCTGCACACCATCAATGTGCGTTTATCGCCGCAGCAGATTCTCTACACCATGAATCATGCCGAAGATCACTTTGTTTTGCTCAATAGTGAATTTGCTGAGTTGTATGCTGCGATAGCAGATGATTTGACCACGGTTAAAGCGACCTTATTACTCACCGATGCCGCCGAGCAGGCGGTTGAATTGCCGAATTGTGTTGGCGAGTACGAGGCTTTACTAGCAGCTGCGCCGCCGACCTACAATTTTGCTGAATTTGATGAGAACTCGGTCGCCACCACTTTTTATACCACCGGTACAACCGGTAACCCCAAGGGCGTGTATTTTACCCATCGCCAGTTGGTCTTACACACGCTGGCGATGGCGTCAGTGGTGGGCAGCATCGACAGCGTGCGCCTGTGTGGCACTGATGATGTCTATATGCCGATTACCCCAATGTTTCACGTGCATGCTTGGGGTATGCCCTATGTCGCAACTATGCTGGGCTTGAAGCAGGTGTATCCAGGCCGTTATGACCCCGAGTTTTTAATTGAGCTTTGGGAACGTGAAAAAGTAACCTTCTCGCATTGTGTGCCAACCATTGTGCAAATGCTCCTGAGCGCCAAAGCGGCGCAAGGTAAAGATTTTAAGGGCTGGAAGTTGATCATTGGTGGCAGTGCCTTGCCGCGCGCTTTATATGATGCAGCGCTGGCGCAAGGGATGCAGCTGACCGCGGCCTACGGTATGTCAGAGACTTGTCCGCTAATTTCTGCAGGGGTACTCAATCAGCAGCTGCAAACGGCCAGTGAAGATGAGCGTGTGACTTATCGAATAAAAGCCGGTATTCCAGTGCCCTTGGTTGAGGCCGCGCTAATGAATGCCGACGGCGAGTTTATTGCGCAAGACGGCGAGCAGCAGGGTGAACTAGTCTTGCGTGCACCTTGGTTGACGCAAAATTACTTGCGCGAACCCGAACAGGGCGAAGCACTATGGACGCATGGCTGGATGCATACCGGTGATGTTGCCACTATTTGCGAAATGGGCTTTATAGATATTCGTGACCGTATTAAAGATGTGATTAAAACCGGTGGTGAGTGGGTGTCATCGCTGGTGCTGGAAGACTTGATCACTCGCCATCCAGCAGTGCGCGAAGCGGCGGTAGTCGGTGTGCCTGATCCGCAGTGGGGCGAGCGCCCGTTTGCCATGCTGGTTGTGCAGGCGGGTGAGGATATGGACGCGCGCACCCTGAAAGAGCATCTTAAGCCTTTTGTTGAACAAGGGTTACTCAGTAAGTGGGCGATACCGGGACAGGTAGCAGTTGTTACCGAACTACCCAAAACCAGTGTTGGTAAATTGGATAAAAAACGTATCCGTCAAGATATTGCGCAGCAGCAAGCGGGTGCTGAAGTATTTTTGTCGACCTTGTAAGGCACGTCTTTGTAGGGGTAGACATATGACTTATAGGTCATAGATTTTATTGGCATGCTTGCTGCATTAAGGGTATAGATAGAGTGTGCATCAGCTTAAAAGCCGTCAGATTAGAACGGTTAGTTTGACTAATCAGCCTTTTGGTTGATTAGCCCAAAAAAGTGGTTGGTTATACTGCCAACAGCCAAAATAACATTCGGAGTTGCATTCATGACTACAAAAAACCAACACATCTGGCGACTGGCAAAACTGCCAATGGCCGTCGGCCTCGCCTCATTATTGGCTGGGCCAGCCTCCGCAATCACTTTTAATATCGGTGAAGTTGAGGGATCATTTGACAGTTCTTTATCAGTTGGTGCCAGTTGGTCCACTGCTAAACCAGACAAACGCTTTATCGGTAACGCCAATGGCGGTACTGGCTTTACACAAACCGGGGATGATGGACGTTTAAATTTTCAGCGCGGTAAAACGTTTTCACAGATTTTTAAAGGCCTGCATGACCTAGAATTACGCTACAAAGACACTGGGGTGTTTTTGCGCGGTAAGTATTGGTATGACGCAGAATTGCAAGACGGCAGCCGTCCACATAAAGACATCAGCAATAAAGGCCGTAAAGAGGGCGCCAAGACCCGCGGTGTAGAATTGCTGGATGCCTTTGTTTACCACAACTACGCCATTGCCGATCAGCCAGGTACTGTGCGTTTAGGTAAGCAAGTGGTGAGCTGGGGTGAAAGTACCTTTATCATGAACTCCATCAACTCGATTAACCCGATTGATGTGTCTGCATTCCGCCGCCCAGGCGCAGAGCTGAAAGAAGGTCTGATTCCGGTCAATATGTTCTTTGTTTCACAGAACTTGACTGATCAGCTGTCGATGGAAGCCTTTTATCAGTTGAGCTGGAAGCAAACAGTTGTCGATAACTGCGGTACGTTCTTCTCAGGTGCTGACGTAGCGGCAGATGGTTGTAATGATAACTATCATATTCTTAATAAGCAGCTTACCCAAGGCATCGTTTTACCTAGCTTGGGTAAGCTGGAGAGTTTAGGGCTTGGTGTTCAGGCTTCAAAAGAGGGATTGATGATTCCGCGTGGCAGAGATAATAAAGCCAAAGATGATGGGCAGTGGGGTACAGCATTTCGTTGGCTCGGTGATAATACCGAGTATGGTGCCTACTTTATGAATTATCATAGCCGAACGCCTTTCTTGAGTACACAGAATGCTGATGCAGCCACCTTGGCTGGAGCGCTTGCTACGGGTGTTCCAATTTTACCTTCACCTCCATATCCACCCAATACGCCAAACCCAAACTATATTCACCCACTTGCACCGGCAGCGGTCCTAGTTGGGCGTGGCAATTATTTCATGGATTATCCAGAAGATATTCGCCTTTATGGTTTAAGCTTCTCTACTACCTTACCTACAGGTACGGCATGGCAAGGTGAAATCAGCTATCGCCCAAATATGCCTGTGCAAATTAATACCCAAGATATGACTTTGAAGCTGACTGCTGGAGTTTCAGGACTTTCTACAGGTGCTACTAGCATGCAGGATTATCAGGGACGAGCTGGCCAGAACAACCGAGGTTATGACCGTAAAGAAGTGACGCAGATCCAAACCACTTTTACCCACTTCTTTGATCAAGTACTTGGCGCAAGTCGTGCTACTGTGGTTGGTGAGGTAGGCTGGACCCATGTCGGTGGGCTAGGTGATACGCGTTACGGACGTGACGCTATCTTTGGTTCGCCAGAAAGTATTATTCCTGACAGCCCAACATCAGCACAAGCACATGGCTGGCACGGTTTTGTCACCAAAAACTCATGGGGCTACCGTGTCCGCGGTATCCTAGATTACAGCGATGCCTTTGCCGGTATTAACTTGCACCCGAACATGGCATTCTCACATGACGTAGATGGTTATGGTCCGAACGGTCAGTTTAACGAAGGTGCTAAAGCTGTTAGCTTTGGTGTAGACGCTGACTACCAGCACACCTATACCGCTAGCTTGTCGTACACCAACTTCTTTGATGGTCGTTACAATACGCTAAAAGACCGTGACTTTGTTTCTATGAGCTTCGGCCTTAACTTCTAATCACTTGGCTCAGTGCTGGCGTGGGTCAGCACTGAGCGCTGTGTGTCTCCCAATTTTTTGACGCTTAGGAAGACTGAATCAATGAGAACAAATAAAACTTTGATGCAAACTGGCGCAGCATTTGTGTTGTCGCTGTTTGCTGCCAGTGTGATGGCTGCTGTTTCTGCAGACGAAGCAGCAAAACTAGGTACAACTTTAACTCCGATTGGTGCTGAAAAAGCAGGTAACGCTGCAGGTACAATTCCTGAGTGGACAGGTGGTTTGGCCACTGACGCTGCTGCAGTGGACGGCAGTGGTTTCTTATCCAACCCGTTTGCCGATGAAAAACCGCTGTTTACCATTACCGCACAAAATGTTGAGCAGTATAAAGACAACTTAACACCGGGTCAGATAGCGATGTTTCAACGCTACCCTGACAGCTACCGTATGCCTGTCTACACCACGCATCGTTCGGTAAGAATGCCTGCTGAAGTGGTTGAGGCGGCTAAAAATAATGCCCTCAATACTAAGATGGTGCAGGGTGGTAATGGTTTAGAGAACTTTGGTGTGGCTAATGCCTTCCCCATTCCACAAAATGGCTTGGAAGTGATCTGGAACCACATCACCCGTTACCGTGGCGGCAGTGTTAAGCGCTTTGTAACACAAGCAACCCCACAAACTAATGGCTCTTACTCACTGGTTTACTTTGAGGATGAGTTCGTATTCCCGAACAAGCTCAAAGATTACGACCCGAGCCAAGCAACAAACGTGCTGTTTTACTTTAAGCAGAAAGTCACTGCTCCTTCACGTTTAGCCGGTAACGTATTGCTGGTTCATGAGACCTTGGATCAGATTAAAGAACCACGCATGGCGTGGTTGTATAATGCTGGTCAGCGTCGCGTGCGTCGTGCGCCACAGGTGTCCTATGATGGTCCAGGTACCGCAGCGGATGGCTTGCGTACTTCCGATAACCTCGATATGTACAACGGTGCGCCTGATCGTTATGAGTGGAAGCTTAATGGCAAAAAAGAAATGTACATTTCGTACAACAACTACGAGCTGGACTCGCCCAAGCTTAAATATGATGACATCATTAAAGCTGGTCATATCAACCAAGATTTAACCCGTTATGAGCTGCACCGTGTCTGGCATGTGACTGCAACCCTGAAAGATGGCGAGCGTCATATTTACGCCAAACGTGACTTCTACATTGATGAAGATACCTGGCAAGCTGCAGCCATTGACCATTACGATGGCCGTGGCAACCTGTGGCGTGTCGCAGAAGCGCATTCGATGCACTACTTTAACAAGCAAGTGCCTTGGTATTCGCTGGAGGCCTTGTATGACCTGCAATCAGGTCGTTATTTAGCACTGGGTATGAAAAACGAAGAGAAACAATCCTATCAATTTGGCTTTGAAGCCACTACAGGTGAGTTCACGCCTGCTGCATTGCGTCGCTCAGGTGTACGTTAATTAGCAGGTGACAAGGTAGCGCTTAATTTAAGCGCTGCAACAAAAAAGCCAAGCCTGGTGCTTGGCTTTTTTGTATTTATCGTTTGGCTTGCAGCTTGCGGCTTTAGTAATGTCTAAGATTTGCTTGTTGTGTGCATAGCTTAAACATTTATATTGCCTATTTATCAGGCAAAAAAAGACCCGCACAAGTGCGGGTCAAAACCGTGTTTAGCCTGATGAGGAGATAACATTAAAAAACCGACCTGTTGGCTTTTAGTCATCGGCTGATCTTGCGATCAGTTGTGCTAATAATAACGATTCTCATTTGTATGTCAATACTTTAATGTGAATATTTTTAGCATGTCCGGCTTAACGGATGGTTTTGAGTGATGCTATCGTGCCTAGTGTTGCTAGTAAGTCGCAGTGACTGAAGCTGCAGGGCGGTGAATATGTTAAGCTGCGCGGCTGTTAACACATGAGTTTTATCCGTTATGAGTAAAGTTGAAAACCCGATTTTTAAGGTGATCTTTGTCAATCAAGGTCAAGTCTTTGAAATGTATGCAAAAGCCATTTATCAAAGCGACCTCTGGGGCTTTTTAGAAATAGAAGAGTTTGTCTTTGGTGAGCGCACCCAGGTCGTAGTGGACCCCAGCGAAGAAAAACTTAAAGCACAGTTTGAGGGTGTGATCCGCAGCTACGTGCCGATGCATGCCATTGTCCGTATTGATGAGGTGGAGCGTTTAGGTGTGGCGCGGATCAGCGAAGCGGCGGCAGGCAATATCATGTCGTTTCCGATGCCAGTACCAAGTAAGTGACATAGCGATTAAACGTGTAAAAGTTGTGTATGCATGCGCGCAGTTTTTCTGTCCTATTATTCACTTTCGCTGCTCCTAAAATCGTAGGTTGGGCAGAGCAAAGGCTGTTCGCGCTGAATATAACTGCTTGGTTTTTAACGCTCGAGCGGTGCGAGTAAGGCATCAATAGTGGCATCATCAAAACTGGCGCTGACGCTGGAGCCGCCGTCCAGAATACTGTTGGCTAACGCTGCTTTATATTGCTGCAGGTGTTGGATTTTTTCTTCTACACTACCGCGCGCAATCAGCTTGTAAATAAACACCGGCTTGTTTTGCCCGATACGGTAAGCGCGGTCACTGGCTTGTGCTTCAGTGGCAGGATTCCACCAAGGATCAACATGGATCACAGTGTCGGCTGCGGTTAGATTTAAGCCCACGCCTCCGGCTTTGAGACTGATTAAGAACACCGGCACGTCCTCATTTTGAAAGCGCTGTACCGGTGTGCGCCGGTCAATGGTTTGTCCGGTTAATTGCACGAATTCAATCTTGGCTTTGTTGAGCTCATCGGCGATCAAAGCCAACATGCTGGTAAATTGTGAAAATACTAAAATACGGTGGCCTTCCGCGGTTAAGGTGCGCAGCATCTGCAGTAAATGCATAATTTTGGCTGAATCTTTGCTGCTGTAGTGCTGTGCATCGTCCTCGCTGAGCAGGCGCAAGTCGCAGCACACTTGGCGTAGCCGCAGTAGCGCCTCCAGCACAACAATATGGCTGCGTGCGACGCCAACTCGCTGGATCTCATCTCGCACTTTTTTATCCATGGCCAGGCGCAGGGTTTCGTAACGGTCGCGCTGTGCGCTGCTAAGATCGATGTGCTGAGTGATTTCTGTTTTGGCCGGTAACTCGCTGGCTACTTGCAGCTTAGTACGCCTTAAAATAAAGGGCTTGAGGCGGCCTTTGAGGTGGCTTAAGCGTTGCTCGTTGCCATGTTTTTCAATGGGTGTGCGGTAATGGCGAGCGAAGCTTTTAGCATCACCGAGCCAGCCTGGCATTAAAAAGTTAAACAGCGACCAAAGCTCGCCTAAGTTGTTTTCCAGTGGTGTGCCAGTTAGGCACAGGCGTTGTTGCGCACGTAGCTGGTTGACGCAAAGAGCGGCTTTACTGCGTGGGTTTTTGATGGTTTGTGCTTCATCCAGAATCAGTAAATGCCAATCCTGCGCAATCAACTGCTGGCTGTCACGCGAGAGCAGGGCGTAGGTGCTGATCACAATATCGGCTTGGGCAATCTCAGCAAACAAGCGTTGGCGCTGTGGCCCGTGCAGCGTGAGCACCTTTAATTGTGGGGTAAAACGTGCCGCTTCATCTTGCCAGTTGGCGATCAAGCTGGTGGGCATAATAATCAATGCAGGCTGTTGTAAGCGTTGCGCGTTTTTCTCGCTAAGAATGTGCGCCAAGGTTTGTAGGGTTTTGCCCAATCCCATGTCATCTGCCAAGATGCCGCCCATGCCGATTTGCATCAGGTTTTGCAGCCAAGTTAAGCCCTCTTGCTGATAATCACGCAAGGTGGCGTTAAGGCCTGCAGGGGCTGAAACTAAACTGTGTAAGGGCTCTGCCAATCGCTCAGCCAGCGCTTGAATGCCGGCGCCGCCATGCCACTCAATGCCTTGTGTTTGCAGTTGGCTTAGGCGCGCGGCTTCTTGGCGGGGTAGCTGCAGTTTGTTTTCATCTGTCAGTGCTTCACGGATATACAGCTCACTCAAGGTGCTCAGTACAGCGCGAATACGCGCGTAAGGTAGCGCCACACGTTGTCCATTTTTACCCACGTGCACTAACACCACATCACTGTCGTCACGCTGGGCGATATAGTCGGGATCGAGCAGTTTTGGTGATTGACGAATCAGCTGCAATAAAATCGGCAACAAGCTAATGGCTTGACCGTCCACTTCAATGCCCAGCTCGACAGAAAACCAGTCTAGGCTGGGTGATTCGTCAACTGCGGCGTACCAGTGATCGATAGGCAGTAGGTTAAACTGAAAGTCTTTGAGCATCACCACGTGCCAGCCTTGCGCTTGCAAATCCTGTAAAGGCTGCTGCATAAAGGCCAACCATGCCCGCTCGCTAGGCAGCTCGTAAGCATCGCCGGCACTCTCCGGTACAGCATCGCTGCGGCGCATCGACAGCTGCCAGCCGAGTTTTTTTAACTGTTCACGGCAGCTGCTCTCAAAGCCCAAATCGCGGGTGATGCGCAAGCGTTGGTAGGGGCCGGTGCTGGCTAGAAAATCAGCTGTCGGCTTGCCGCTGCATAAATGACCTTGGTAATTAAAAGCCAGCGCGGCACGGTGTTGCACTGTGGTTTGCATGCGCGCGCTGCGGGCGTCGTAACGTTTGAGGATGACGCTCCCAAAGGTCAGTTGCGGCTGCGGTGCTGATACCGGCGCATCGGTAATTTGTAAGCTTTGCGCGGCTTGCTTTTTGCTGGCTGCGCTTGGCAGGCGCGGCGGTGTTTGACCTTGCTGTTGCATCTGCTCAAGGGTCAGCAGGGCAGCAACCACATGTTTACAGTTGTAGCTAACATAGCAAGAACAGCGGCCATTGACATCGTAGTGGCCATCGCGTGCCAGTAAGGTGATGGTTTGTAGGTAAGTTTGCCCAGCCGAGCCCTTGCACTGCGCTGTTAGCGTGCTGTCTTGCAGGTTCAATACAGTGCTGCGATTTTGTGCAGCATAGGCTTTGCCGCGCTGAAAATCGCCGAGCTGAATGGCTTGCCGCCATTGCGCGCATTGCAGGTTATCGATGTTGAGCGTCTTAGACATAGGCACATAAAAAGTAAATAAGCTTAATAGTATGGCATAAGCGGCTTAGCTATTGTGTCCCCTTGCTGGCACTGTAAAATCGCATTTTACTTGTTTATCCACACAGCAAGGTTATTTATCAAGTCGCGAGGTATGCAGCGTTTATGACGGTCGCAGTGATTCAGATGGTCTCGAGTGAGAATATTGCTGCCAATCTGGCCAGTGCTCGCCAGCTGTTAGAGCAGGCTGTTGCAGTGGGCGCGCGCTTAGCAGTGCTGCCAGAAAACTTTGCCGCCATGGGTCATAGTAATGTCGCACAGATCGCCCGTCTTGAAGCACAGCAGCAAGGCCCGATCTTACCTTGGTTAGCCCAGACTGCGCGCGAGCTCGGCTTGTGGCTTGTTGCTGGGACAGTTCCCTTGTTGGCAAAGGGGCAGCTTGAGGGTAAACCCTGTGCCAGCTCTTTACTGTTTAATAGCGACGGTGAGTGTGTTGCGCGTTACGATAAATTGCATTTGTTTGATGCTGCAGTTGATGATCAACAAGGCAGTTATAAGGAATCTGAGCGTTATGCTCAAGGACAGAGTTGTACAGTGGTGGACACACCGGTTGGCCGCTTAGGCATGACGATCTGTTACGATTTACGCTTTCCTGAGTTGTATGCTGCGTTGCGTGATGCCGGTGCTGAGTTGATTAGCGTACCATCGGCGTTTACCGCACTGACCGGCGTAGCGCATTGGCAGGTGTTATTGCGCGCTCGAGCGATTGAAACCCAGTGCATGCTGCTGGCAGCAAACCAAGGTGGGGTGCATGGCTTAGGACGTGAAACCTATGGCCACTCAGCCATTATTGATGCCTGGGGCAGTGTCTTAGCCGAGTTACCGAGTGGTGCCGGCTGTATAACGCATTGTTATCCGCGTGCTGAGCAAGCGGCTATCCGCCAACGTATGCCTGTATGGCAACATAAACGATTTTCTGTTGCGCAATTAGTGCGTACAGACACAGAGGACACACAATGAGTGATTTGTTAGCCAGCGCCAGTTCTGTTTTGTTGGCACCGACTGGCTTAGAGATAGGGCAATTATCCGCAGTATTTAGCGAGTTGGCAGGGCCGGGTATCGATGCAGCCGATTTGTATTTTCAAAATCGTATTTCTGAAGCCTGGGTGCTGGAAGAAGGCATCGTTAAAGAAGGCAACTTCAGCCTTGATCGAGGTGTCGGTGTGCGCGCACTCGCCGGTGAGAAAACCGGATTTTCTTACAGTAATGCCTTGACCCTGCCTGCGCTTTTACAAGCAGCACAGGCTTCGCGCAGCATTGCCCGATCAGGCCAGCAGGTACAACCGGTAGCGATCCAGACGGTTGCGCATACGTCATTATATCCAGCGGATAACCCACTGGAGGTGATCAGCCGCGAAGAAAAAGTTGCGTTACTTAAAGAAATAGATGCTGCCACGCGAGCGTTGGAGCCCCGTGTTTGTCAAGTTACGGTGAGCTTGACCGGTTCGTGGGAGCAGATTTTAGTGGCTACTTTGGACGGTCGCCTCGCGGCTGATGTGCGGCCTTTGGTACGCTTTAACGTCAGTGTCATTATTGAGCACAATGGCCGCCGTGAGCGCGGCACCGCCGGTGGTGGTGGTCGCACTGATTACCGTTACTTCTTAGAAAATGACCGCGCCATGGGTTATGCCCGCGAAGCGATACGCCAAGCCCAAGTCAATCTTGAAGCGATTGCTGCTCCTGCAGGTACCTTGCCAGTGGTGCTCGGCCCAGGCTGGAGTGGTGTCTTGCTGCATGAGGCGGTTGGCCACGGTTTGGAAGGTGACTTTAACCGCAAAGGCAGCTCCGCTTACAGCGGTAAAGTGGGCCAGCAAGTGGCGTCATCGCTGTGCACCATTGTCGATGATGGTACCTTGGTGGGTCGCCGAGGCTCGCTCAGTGTTGATGATGAAGGTACGCCGAGCCAATACAATATGCTGATAGAAAACGGTGTGCTGCGCGGCTATATGCAAGACAGCATGAATGCACGCTTGATGGGTGTTGCGCCAACCGGTAATGGTCGTCGCGAATCCTATTCGCATGTGCCGATGCCCCGTATGACCAACACCTATATGCTGGCCGGTGACAGTGAGCCGGAAGAGATTATTGCCTCAGTCAAACGCGGTATTTATTGCGCTAACCTAGGTGGCGGGCAAGTGGATATCACCAGCGGTAAGTTTGTGTTTTCCACCAGTGAAGCCTACTTAATTGAAGATGGCAAAATCACTGCCCCGGTCAAAGGTGCGACCTTGATTGGTAACGGCCCGGAGGCGATGCGCCAAGTGTCGATGGTCGGCAATGATTTAGAGTTAGACGGCGGTATTGGTGTGTGCGGTAAGGCAGGGCAGTCCGTGCCGGTCGGCGTAGGCCAGCCAACCTTAAAAATTGACGGCATTACTGTTGGCGGTACTGGTAGTTGATTTTAGTGTATTGAGCGCTTAGCACAGCGGTTGCTGAGGTAACCGATGTGCTAGAAATGAGGGATTTATTTTAAACCGAGGCGCTGTTCATCTAAGTCACGTAGGTACCTAAAAATTTTACGTGAAGCGGTGGGCGCTTTATTACGTGCCAATTCATGTTGTGCGTGACGGATTAAACTGCGTAGGTGCTGAATATCTGTGGTGGGGTAGTCTTCAATAAAGCTTTGTAACGCGGCATCACCTTCGGCAATCAGACGGCTACGCCAGCGTTCCAAGGCGTGGAAGCGGTCATTGTATTCGCGGGTTTGACTGTCAACCAAGTTTACCGGCTGCATAATGGCATCAATATCGTGACCGCGCAGCAATTTACCGAGGAACTGCGAATGGCGTTTACGGGCAATATGAGCGGTATGTTTACTTGTTTCCGCCAGCGCTTTACGCAGCTCATCACTGAGCGGCATTTTATTCAGCAGTTCGGGTTTAAGGTCAGAAAGACGCAAGCCCAGCTCTTGTAGAGCCAGCATTTCACGTTTGATTTGTGATTTGCTTTTTTCTTCTTCGTCCAGCGAGTCGTCGAGGTAGTCAGACATAACGGCGTTCCAATCAATTAGGACGCTATGATAACAGAGCAAGGCTGATACTTTGATAGGGTCTTGTGAAAATGCTTTGGAGTAACTATGAGTGTAAGTGAAAGTGTCGGCCCGCAAGCATTACCAGAACTGAAGGTTCAGGTGGAAAAGATTCTTGCGGCAGCCAAACAACAGGGTGCCAGCGCCTGTGAAGTAGAGGTCTCTGTGCAGCAAGGTTTAGCCACCAGTGTGCGTCAAAGAGAGGTAGAAACTGTTGAGTTTAACCGCGACCAGGGGTTTTCTATTACCCTGTATCACGGCCAGCAGAAAGGCTCGGCCAGCACCACTGCAACCGGTGATGCAGCGATTCAAGAAACGGTTGCTGCGGCTTTGGCAATTGCTAAATATGCCTCCCCTGACGAGTTTGCTGGCTTGGCGGATGAGCACTTAATGGCACGTGAGTTTCCTGATCTGGATTTATGGCATCCATGGGACTTGAGCCCTGAGCGCGCCATTGAGTTGGCGCTAGAATGTGAAGCGGCAGCCTTTGCTACGGATTCGCGCATCAGCAATGCCGATGGCAGCAGTGTTAATACAGATGTTGGCTGCACCATCTACGGTAACAGTCATGGGTTGATTGCCGGACATGCTGGAACACGGCACAGCATCAGTTGCGTGATGATTGCAGAAGCTGACGGCAATATGCAGCGTGACTACTGGTATGACTATGGCCGTCGTGCCGATTTACTCACCGATGCTGCCACCATTGGCCGTATCGCGGCAGAGCGTACGGTGAATCGTTTAGGTGCGCGCTCAGTGTCAACCTGTGATGTGCCAGTGTTGTTTGCTGCTGAATTGGCTGGTGGTTTGTTTAATAGCCTGCTCGGTGCCATTGCCGGTGGCAATCAATACCGCAATGCATCGTTTTTGCTGGGTGCATTGGGTCAGACGTTATTCCCTGAGTGGCTCACCTTAGATGAGCGTCCGTTACAGCCTGGTGGTTTAGCCAGCAGCGCCTTTGATGGTGACGGCCTAGCCACCTATGCCAAACCTTTTATTGAAAATGGTGTATTGGTCAGCTATATGCTCAGCACTTACTCAGGACGCAAGCTGGGTATGCCCAGTACCGCGAACTCGGGTGGTGCGCGCAACCTGTTCGTGACCCATGGCGATGAAGACCAAGCAGCGTTATTGAAAAAAATGGGGCGTGGCTTGCTGGTCACTGAGTTGATGGGGCAAGGTCTGAATATGGTCACAGGTGACTATTCACGCGGCGCCGGCGGCTACTGGGTTGAGAATGGTGAGATTCAGTTCCCAGTGCAAGAGGTGACCATTGCTGGCAATATGCGCGATATGTTTAAGCAAATTGTCGCTATTGGTAACGACCTAGATCGACGCGGCAGTGTTTGCACTGGCTCGGTATTGATTGAGCGGATGAAAGTAGCGGGCAGCTAGTTTGCCCGTTTAAGTGCTGCAGCACTGACCAGGTGCTGCAGGTGCGTATTCAGTCGGGCGAGACAAAATCTAGACTGTAGTTGACTGCACCACCGCTGGGCTCAAGTATTTCTAGAGCGATATGAATTGGCGTTTGCGGTGGCATGTGTGTTTGCCCAGCCAATTCCCCGCCTAAATATTCTTGAGGTTTAAATAAACGACTGGCTAAAGGCGTGCCGTTTAGATTGGAGAATCTCATTTCCAGCAGTGGAAAGGGCTGACTGAATGATGCGCGATTGTAAATAATTGCATCCACCAACAAAGCACCGCTAAATTCGGGGTGGCTACGCACTAATAAATTACTGCTTTTGATTTGCTGCACATCGACTTTGCTTGGCAGTTGGCAGTCGATCAGTTGGCATAGTGTTTCCAGCCATGGGCGTGTGCTGTCTTGGCGCGCCAGTTCGGCAAAATTCTTGTGCGTATATTGGCCCAGTAGGAGCAGTAGCGCCAAGCTGTTTAATAATCCCCAGCCCAGCCAACGTCTCCACGGGCTTTTTCTCGGTCGCCAATCAAGGCGCAAAGGCTCATCAGCAAAGTGCGCTAGATGATCGCTGGTTGCTTCGACAGTCATCTCGGATGCTGTTGTTTCCAGCACACTACTGGCTTTGGCAGAACTGGCAGGCTCAGGCGTCTGCTCAATGTCTGCCGCTGCTTGAGCCTCATCGGGCGGGCTGCTGCTCAGTTTTGCGACGGGTTCTTGTGCGAGCAGTTCATCGGTCAGATCATCCAGCGTCGACGAGTCAGCAGTGTCCTGTATATCGTTTTGCAGTTCAGGGCTAAGCTGCGGCTCTGTTGTTGCTAATGCGCAAAATTCGCTTGTTAGTTCGTGTGTGCGCTGTTCTTCTTGCTCTAGACGGGCCAGCTCTTCATCAAGATCGAGATCATTCAAGTCTTCGAGATCCATATCATCATGGATCATCAAGGGTTTCTTTAACCGCGGAGTAACAGCCGCGTGCTCTGCTTGGCTCTCGGCGTTCTCACCGCCTGGCATCGGCGCAGCGTGTGCTGCGGTCGGCTCTGCAGCGGCTGGAGCAGTATCAGCGGTGATTTGACTGGCTGCATTAAACACTTGCAAGCATGCACCGCATCGCACTGTTCCGCGAGCAGCGCTAAGCTGGCTCTGCTTGAGGCGAAAGCTGGTTTGACAATGCGGGCATTGTGTAATGAACATCTCAGTCATGATTAGGTCAATTTCAAAGAGAACATGAATACTATGCAGTCTAGCGCATCTAGCAGATTAAACTGCATGGACTGTATCGCACTATAGGTTAAAGGCGTACACCTGAAATGCACACCCAACCGTCTTTTTCTGCGGTTGGTGCTAAATCAAAGGCTGCACTGTAAGCGTCACGTACCTCTTGCGCTTGCTCGGCTAAGATACCTGATAAAGCAATGCGACCACCACTGCGAGTGTATTGAATGAGCTGTGGCGCAAGCTCCACTAGAGGGCCGGCTAAAATATTTGCTAAGACCACATCAAACTGCTGTTGCGGCATATCTTCTGGCAAGTAAACCAGCATATCCTCTGCTGCAATACCATTACGATTAGCATTATCGCGAGTGGCTTGCAGTGCTTGGCTGTCGATATCAGTACAGGTCAGCTGTTTAGCACCGAGTAACTTAGCGGCAATGGCGAGAATGCCTGAGCCACAGCCAAAATCTAAAACATCGCAGCCGTCAATAGGCTGACCGTCAAGCCATTCAAGACACAGTGCTGTGGTGGGATGTGTGCCCGTACCAAACGCTAAACCCGGATCGAGCAGCAGGTTCACTGCATCAGGCTCCGGTGCTGCGTGCCAGCTGGGCACAATCCATAAACGCTGACCGAAACGCATTGGGTGAAAATTATCCATCCAGCTGCGTTCCCAGTCTTGATCTTCAATCTCTTCGAAGTCTAGTTCAGGTGTGTCTGCACCGCCGAGTAACTGAATATGTTGGCGCAGAGATTGAGCGTCAACATCGTTTTCAAACAACGCCAGTAAGTGAGTATGACTCCACAGCGGCGTGGTGCCTAAGTCGGGTTCGTAAATGGGCTGATCTTCACCGTCCATATAGGTTACTGAGACCGCGCCCAGCTCCAGGAGACGGTCTTCCCATGCTGTCGCTTGATTGGGCTGTATGGCTAAACGGACTTGTAACCAGGGCATAAAAACCTCAAGAACGGGTGCAGATGTCTGCAAAAATTAGGCGTGCGTCGCAGCGAGGCTACGGTATTGGTTCTGTACGGGCATGGCGTATTGCATGATCAGATATGGGCGATGCTCTGCTGGGCAGGCGGCTAAACGTCGCTGCCATTCCTGCTGTGCGCTGGCGATGTCTTGCGCCTCGAACACCTTAGTAATATCAGGTACGGCTAAATCAGTGTCTCTTTGTTCCCACATGGCCCATGCTAAATAGTGAGCTGGGAATAAGCGGTAGTCGCGCCAAATTTCTTGGTCAACCAGCTGTGCCAATTGCTTTGCGTCAGTAAAGCCAGTGCTGATGGTGGGGCAAAAGTGCACGTGTACGCGTCCTTTGTAGCCGGTGATGCCCTGCGCGATACTGGCGTCATCCTCGCCGACTTGTTTGCTGTACTGACCGCTGCTGGCGCGGATATACAGCTCGCGCGCCTTGGCAATATCGCAAGGATCATATTCATAGCTGATGGCAACAGGTGTGAGGCGCAGCGAGGTAATGACGTCTTGGAAATCTTCGTCTTTACGTGATAAGTGGAACATTTTTAAGATGGCACTTTCAGTGCGGTCATCACCATTTTTAGCTCGACCTTCGGCTTGCGCAATCCAAATCGACTCACGATCGTTAAGGATGGAATGGTTGATATAGGCCGATAGCAATTGAAAGGCTGCGAGTTTTTCGCGGCGGTTGCTCAGTGAGCGGTGCACGATAAAGCTTTTGTTAATGCGCATCAGATCACTAACAAAAGGCCGCTGCAGCAGATTGTCGCCAATGGCGATACGCGGCGTGGTGTGCTTGGCCTGAAATAAAGCATAATTGACAAAGGCAGGGTCCATGACAATATCACGGTGGTTGGCCAAATACAGATGCGGTAGGCCTGCATGTAAGTGTTCCACGCCGGAAAAGCTGATGCCGTCAGTGGCTTGGGTAATGCTACGCTCAACATAGGGTTCAATACGTTCTTGCAGCGCTGCTACGCTTCGTATTTCACTAAGCTCCTTGCGCAACTTCCAGGCAATAATGGGCCGCAAAAGCCAGGCACAATAGCGTGAAGCAACTGGAAAACGGTATTGGGTGATTATGGATAAAAAATCAACATCAGCCAGTAAGCGTTGCAATACAGTCGCCACTTCATCGTCATTGTAGGGGCGAATGCTGTCAAATTGATCCATGTGATTCTCTTATTCGGCTACTGTTCAGTGCGTTAGACGCTGTAGGGTTGAACTATTGAGTTATTATACCTGTATTGATGAATAACGTGCAGAGGAGATCTAAGGTGCAAAGGATTCATGAGCCTGCTGATTTAATGGAAGCACAGATGCTGATCAGCATGTTGCGCAGCGAAGGTATTGATGTGTATTTGCAGGGCGCAGATTTGGTTGGCGGCATGGGCGAATTGCCTGCGCTAGGATTGCTTGGCTTGATGGTGGAAGATGAGCACGCGCAGCAGGCGCGCGAATTGATTAGTGACTATCAACAAGCAACGCCGATTGATGATGGGGGGCCAGAGCCGCAGCAGATGACAACGCACGGTATTTTAGAGTGTTAATAGAGGGGGTTTAATGTCGGGACGCTATGCTTTATATGACTGGCCTGAGGCGTGGTCGCAGTTGCCAGGTTTTAATCAGCAGATGCGTGCGCATTGGAACTTAGCACCAAAGTCACAAGTGCTTATGCTCTATCAGAAACAGGATACATTGCATGCTGCAATGGCGTTGTGGGGCTTTACCTCAGCGTGGATGACCGATCTAACCCGTGCTGTGGCGCATGCGCGAGTTGAAACAGTCAAGACTCAGCCGATGTTTAAAAAAGCCTGGCGTACTCAGCGTTGCCTATTACCCGCCAATGGTTTTTTTGAGTGGCGTGGCTTGCATCGCAAGCACCCTTTTTGGTTGAGTGCGGACGATTCTTTACTGTATTTTGCCGCGATCTGGGATGTGTATGCTGTGCCAGGCCAAGATTACTACAGTGTCGCCATGCTGACTCAACAAGCAGCTCATTTACGCCGTCCGATTGTGCTCAATCAACAGCAACAAGCGGTATGGTTAAACCCGCACAGCAGTGACGAAGCCTTGCAGCAGGCGTTAGTCGGTGCCCAGCTGCCATTGCGTGAGCGCCGTGTCAGTACCTTGATTAATGATCCACTGGTGGATGGGCCGCATTGCTTAGCTATGGGCTAACAGCATGCTTGCTGGCTGAGCGATTGTTTTAGCTGTCTTCGTGGAAGCGTTGCTCAATCAACTCTTGCAGGGCGGCCAGTGCTTCTGCTGCTTGCTCGCCTTCAGCGCTAATCAGCAGCTCGGTGCCTTTGCTGGCTGCCAGCATCATCACCGACATGATATTTTTGCCGCTGCATAGAGAGTTGGCATCACGGCCGACACTGATATCGCAGGGAAAGGTATTGGCGACAGAGACAAACTTTGCTGCAGCTCGAGCATGCAGGCCAAGTTTGTTAATGATAGTGACCTGACAACTATGCATCGTGCTTCTCGTTGCTAGGCACCATGTCGCGATGGCGAATTTGCACATTGCTCAGCTCTTTACTGAGCGCCTCACCGATACGCTGTGCCATATACACAGAACGGTGTTGGCCGCCGGTGCAGCCAATTGCAACGGTGACATAAGCGCGATTGCTGGCAGCAAAGCGTGGCAGCCATTTGGTTAGATAGGCATAAATATCGTTGTACATTTCTATTACGTCAACTTGCTCCTGCAAGTAATCGACGATGACTTGGTCGAGGCCACAGTAAGCACGTAGATCCGGCTTCCAGTAGGGATTGGGTAGGCAGCGGATATCAAAGACCACGTCTGCATCAACCGGTCTGCCGCGCTTAAAACCAAATGACTCGATTAAAAATGCAGTGCCAGGCTCAGGTTTGTCCAGCAAGCGCAATTTAATGGTGTCGCGTAATTGGTACAGATTAAGGTGCGTGGTATCAATGGTTAAGTCGGCCAGATCAATGATGGGTGATAGCAGGGTTTTTTCATCTTCAATGGCTTCGGCAAGCGAGCGCGTATCACTGGTTAGAGGGTGGCGTCTGCGTGTTTCTGAGAAACGCGTGAGTAAGGTTTTATCATCGGCATCTAAATACAGTACATCACAGGTAATGTGACGCTCGCGCAAGCCAGCTAATAGCTCAGGGAAACGCTCGAGTTGGTTGGGCGCGTTACGTGCATCAATCGAAACTGCAATATTGGGATGCAGTAGCTCGGAGGTCAGCAGTGTACGTTCAGCCAACTCAGGCAATAACATGGCTGGCAGGTTATCTATGCAGTAGAAATTGTTATCTTCTAAGACATCTAAGGCTGTGCTTTTACCTGAGCCAGAGCGCCCGCTAACAATAATCAAACGCATGAATAAGGGCCTCTATAGTTGCGCAGCAAGCACCGTTTTATACAAGTCAGCGCTCGTTGGCGCGTTACGTAGGCGCTCACGAACATCGTCTTGCTCAAAAATACCGGCAATTTGTCGCAATAATTCTAAGTGTTGATCGGTTGCTTCTTCTGGCACTAAAAGTACAAAAAGCAAGTCAACCGGCTCGCCATCAATAGCGTCGAAGTCAATGGCTGTTTCTAAGTGTAAAACCGCACTGATGGGCGTTGTGCAGCCGATCAGGCGACAGTGCGGAATCGCAATGCCGTTACCAAAGCCTGTGGAACCGAGCTTTTCACGAGCAACCAAGCTTTCGAAGAGAACGTCCTCATCAATGCCAGGTACGTCAGTCGCAATCAAGTGGGCAATGTATTCCAATATGCGTTTCTTACTGCCGCCCGGAACGTTCACTTGGGAGCGCTCCGGGGTCAGTATATGTTCTAGTCGAATCATAGAAGTATTAACGTTCAAGCACGCCTTTTTGGCGATCCAGTTGTTTTTCTTTGTGTTTGATCAACTGGCGATCCAGTTTATCAACCAGTAAGTCAATAGCCGCATACATGTCTTCATGTTCGGCATTGCCATTAATGTCGCCACCGGCAATCAGTAAGGTTGCATCGATTTTCTGTTTTACTTTTTCAACACCAAGCGTCACGCGGATGCTGGTGATTTTATCAAAATGACGCTCAAGTTTAGCAAACTTGTTGTTGATGTAATCACGTAAGGCTTCAGTGATATCCAGCTGATGACCTGTAATGGTGATTTGCATACTTTTCTCCTTAGATTTACGGCTTGATACGGTGTTAGCGCAATTGTAACGCCTGCATAAATTAAGTGTTAATGACCAATGTCTATAGTAACTGTTTTCGTTCGGTTGACGAGGCAATACCCAGTGATTCTCTATACTTAGCAATAGTACGGCGTGCCACTTGAATGCCTTGCTCTTCCAGTAAGCCAGCGATTTTGCTGTCGCTTAGTGGTTTTTTCGGGTTTTCTGCGGCAACCAGCTTAGTAATAATGGCACGAATTGCGGTTGATGAGCATTCGCCACCCTGAGCAGTGCTGACGTGGCTAGAGAAAAAATATTTTAACTCAAAAATGCCCCGTGGCGTGTGCATATATTTTTGTGTGGTAACCCGAGAAATAGTTGACTCGTGCATGCCAACAGCGTCTGCAATTTCAGCCAATACCAAAGGTTTCATGGCTTCTGGGCCGTAGTCGAAGAAACCGCGCTGATAATCGAGAATTTGTGTGGCAACTTTGAGCAGCGTTTCATTACGGCTTTGCAGGCTTTTAATAAACCAGCGCGCTTCTTGCAGTTGTGTGCGTAAAAAAGTGTTGTCAGCACTGTTGTCGGCGCGCTGCACATAGCCTGCGTACTGTGCGTTGACCGCTAAGCGCGGTGCTATGGCTGGATTGAGCTCAACAATCCAGCGGTTATTGGCCTTGCGTACAATCACGTCAGGCACAATGTATTCGGCTTCTTTGCTCTCGATCACTGAACCAGGCCGTGGGTTAAGGCTTTGAATCAACTCTACGATTTCTTTGAGTGCGTCTTCTTTGATGCGCATACGGCGCATCAGCTGGTTGTAATCACGACCGCCTAGTAGCTCTAGATGCTCTCGGCAAAGTGTTTTTGCTTCAGCCAGCCAAGCGGTGTTGCTGGGCAGTGCATGCAGTTGTAGCAGCAAGCATTCGCTCAGGTTACGTGCCGCAATGCCTGTGGGCTCAAACTGCTGCACACGTTTGAGCACCATTTCAATTTCGTCCATTTCGATGTGCTGCATGGGATCGAAGGCGTCTTGAATGTCTTCAAGGCTGTCTTGCAAATAACCGTCTGCACCGATGCTGTCGATAATCACGGTGGCGATAATGCGGTCACTATCGCTCATTTTAGCTAAGTTGAGTTGCCAGAGCAGATGGCTTTGCAGGTCAACAGCGGCTGAGGTGGTGCTGGTAAAGTCCCAGTCTTCACTGCTTGAGCTGGGGATATTGCTGGCGCTGGATTGGTAGACATCATCCCATGAGGTATCAATTTCGAGCTCGCTAGGAATTTGTTCAGTCCATTCGCTGATCTCAGGCTCGGGCTGGCCTTCTGCATCGTTGGCTGGCTCTTCTTGGCTGGCTGCCTGAGTATTATTTGAATGCTCTTGTGCAGTGTTTTCAGTTGTGCTGGCCGTGCTGTGGTTTTCGTCTTCTTGCTCGAGCATTGGATTGCTTTCCAAGGCTTCTTGGATTTCTGCTTGCAGATCTAATGTCGACATTTGCAATAAGCGAATCGCTTGCTGCAATTGCGGGGTCATCGTCAGCTGTTGACCCATTTTTAAAACGAGTGAGGCTTTCATAATGGAAGGGCATGCCTCCTAATCATCAGTGCGCCAAGATTTGGCTCTTAGCAAGATTTATGCCTGATTTTTTTGCGTTTGCATAGTCTTGACAGACTGAGAATAGTAATGAACTAATATTATTTTAACGTGTCAGAGTAAAGTTTAGTGGAGTTTTGCTATGTTGTAGCGGCCTTTACAGACGAAATTGTTGGCCTAAGTACACGTCTTTAACCAGTTGATTAGCAAGGATGCTACTGGGTGAACCGGTTGCGATGATTTGACCGTCGTTAACAATATAGGCTGTTTCACAGATGTCCAATGTTTCACGTACATTATGATCGGTGATTAAAACGCCAATGCCTTTGTCTTTTAAGTGATGAATAATTTGTTTGATATCGCCCACGGAAATGGGATCAACACCAGCAAAAGGCTCGTCAAGCAAAATAAATTTAGGATTGGTAGCCAGCGCGCGAGCAATTTCGACGCGTCGGCGTTCACCGCCGGATAAGCTCATGCCGAGGTTGTTGCGCAGGTGCGTAATGTTGAACTCTTGTAACAGCTCATCTAGCGCTTGCAGGCGAGCTGCGCGGTCGAGGTCTTTGCGCAGCTCTAAAATGGCTAGAATATTATCAGCGACGCTAAGCTTGCGAAAAATAGAGGCTTCCTGCGGTAGGTAACCAATACCTGCGCGGGCGCGGCCGTGCATCGGCTGGAAGCTAACATCGGTTTCATCAATAAATACAGAGCCTTTATCGGCTTTAACCAAACCTACAATCATATAAAAACAGGTGGTTTTGCCAGCACCGTTAGGGCCCAGTAAACCAACCACTTGGCCGCTTTCAATCGACAAGCTGACATCGTGAACGACACTGCGACCCTTGTAAGACTTGGCTAGGTTTTTCGCCGTTAAGGTGCTGCTCATGGTGTGTTTGGCTCTGTTGTGTTGTCTTTGTTTTTTGGCTGAATCACCATATTGATGCGCGGTGATGGCGTGGTAATGGTGCCTTGTTTGCCGCGTCCAGCCGTGACAATTTCTTTTTGTGTGTCGTAGATAATTTTTTCGCCGCGGAAGGTGTTGCCTTGCTGGATGACTTTGGCTTGATCAATGATGATGATTTTTTCATTGCTGGCAAAGTACTGAATGGTCAGGCCGTAGGCTTGTACGATGTCTTTGTCGGTAGAGGGTTGCTGCTCATAGTAAGCAGGCTTGCCGACGGAGGTGAACACATCAATATCACCGCTTTTGTTTAGGGTGATGGTAACGGTATCGCCGGTTATTTTTAGTGTGCCTTGCGTGATGACAACATCACCACGATAAATCGCAACACCGCGCTTATCATCCATCTCTGCGCTATCAGCCTGAATGTTAATTGGCTGGCTGCTATCAGAGGGAAGGGCGTTGGCCAGTCCGCTAAGAAGACTAAAACCGGTGGCAATGATTAAAGCTGTTGTTTTAGCGAACGTCATGTTGGCCTCTCACGTTTGAAAGTAAATGCATTTTACTTTCGTTTAAATAAGTTTGCATGCCAACACCGGTAGTGATGCCGTTGGCTGCTTCAATTTTTACTGCCAGTTGTGTGTGTGCATATTCGGTATCAGGCACATAGGTCAGTTGTTCAGTGGTCAGTATGGTGGGTCGCCCTTTTTCATCAGTACGCTCGATACGCACATTTTTGATCAGCTCAACTTCTTTACCTTCTGGGCTGACTTCACTGCGCTCGCTGGTAATGTGCCAAGGTAGCTCTGTGCCGCGAAACAATAATAAATCCGGCTGCAATAGTAGCGTAATATCATCGTGTTGCGTATGTTCTATGCGCGGGCTGGACAGCTCATAGTGAATAGTGCCGTTATCGGTAAACTGTATGGTCTGTGTATTGACTGCAAAAAAGTCGATGCTGTTATCGTCTACCGTTAAAGCAGTCGCCTCGATTTCAGAGGAAGTGTTGATATTCCAATAGCCTAAAGCTGCGACGAGCACAGCGAAGGGTAAGAAAAACAAAGCTAAGCGCATATTTGCAGACATAAGCACACCGAAAATTATAAATAAGCGCTTTGCGCTGCGTTAAGGGTGCCTTGTGCGGCCATGATAAATTCGCATAGCTCGCGCGCCGCACCCTCACCGCCACGTAGAACTGTTACCGCTTGCGCGTGTTGGCGTACAAAGCTGTTGGCGTTAGCCACGGCGACACCTAAAGCAACGCAGCGAATGGGCGCTAAATCAGGTAAATCATCACCTAAATAGGCCACTTGATCATATGACAGCTGCAGGCTGCTAAGCAGTTCATCCAGTGCGGTACGCTTATCTTCACGGCCTTGCACGACATGCTCAATGCCTAAGTTTGCTGCGCGACGCTCAACAATGCTTGAAGTGCGTCCAGTAATGATTGCGACATCTACCCCAGAGTTCATTAGCATTTTAATGCCTTGGCCATCTAGAGTGCTGAAAGCTTTTGCTTCACTGCCATCGGCTAGAAAATACAGCTTGCCGTCAGTCAGAACACCGTCAACATCTAACACCAGTAAACGCACATTGCGTGCACGCTGCAGCAAATGAATATTGTTAAGGTCGAGCATTACATCACTCCTGCACGTAGTAAGTCGTGCATGTTCAATGCACCAATGGCTTGGTTATGCTCATTGACCACAGGCAGCGAGCTGATTTTATGGTCTTCCATAATTTTTAAAGCTTCTGCGGCGAGCATATCAGGGCGTGCAGTTTTGCCGCCGTGGGTCATCAGTTCATCAATATAAGCGTCGCGAATATCAATGCCTTTATCTAAGGCGCGGCGCAAATCACCATCAGTAAAAATGCCGGCTAAGGTTTGGTCGGGGGCCAAAACCAAGGCCATTCCCAAGCCTTTTTGCGTCATTTCTAGCAGCGTAGAGCGTAACGAGGCGCCGCGGGCGACTGCTGGAAGCTCATTGCCACTGTGCATAACATGTTCAACTTTCAACAGCAGTTGGCGGCCAAGTGCGCCGCCTGGGTGTGAAAAGGCAAAGTCTTCTGGGGTGAAACCGCGCGCTTCAAGCAGTGCAATGGCCAGTGCATCACCGAGCACTAAAGTAACAGTGGTTGATGAGGTGGGTGCTAGGTTCAGTGGGCAGGCTTCTTGTGCAACCTTGGTGTCTAGGTTGACTTGTGCGGCGCTGGCTAAAGTGGACTCAGGATTGCCTGTCATACTGATAAGGGTGATGCCTAAGCGCTTAATAAATGGCAATAAAGTGACGATTTCATTGGTTGTGCCAGAGTTGGATAAAGCCAATACAACATCGTTACTGGTGATCATGCCCATATCGCCGTGGCTGGCTTCTGCTGGGTGGACAAAAAAAGCAGGGGTGCCGGTGCTGGCTAAAGTAGCAGCAATTTTACGACCGATGTGCCCAGACTTACCCATGCCAACCACTACAACGCGTCCCGTGCAGGCGAGAATAAGCTCGCAGGCTTGGACAAAACTAGCGTCAATGCGCGCTGATAAGCTCGTAATCGCATCTTGTTCAAGGCTGATAGTGCGTTTAGCCGAGTCGATAAGGGATTGTGCTGAGAACATAATGAAGGGGTCTTCAAAAGTAAAAAATTAATTATACGTGAAATTTCTGAGCAACTCATTAGCTCTTCTATGTTTGCTGATTATGCTAGTGCAGGGGGCGTGCTTTATAGCTCGTGTAGGCTTGCTCTAGATCCTTTAGCAATTGCTCGGGTTGTGCTGATTTACGTGAAATGACAAATGCTAACGGGGTGCTGTTAATAAGAATATAGGGGAGTCTAAGTCCGTTTATACCGAGCTCTTGTTGTGCTGCCTGAATTGGGGATAAATAGTCGAGTAAGTAGTCGCCACGTTTGCGCATCAGCATGGCAATGGCGGAAGAGTGCTGGCTGGTGCGAGTGACTTGTAGGTTTAATGCGTTATCAGCAAGCCATTGCGTCGCGGGTGGCCAGTAGCTGTAGCCATTGATAAGAATGATTTTTTTATCTTTTAAGTCATTGGGTAGTTTGGGTGCAGGAGCGTCCGGATGATAAAACAGAGCAAGCGAGGCTTCGCCAAGATACAGGCTGCTTTCTAATACATGACCTGCGAGGGCAGGCTTACCTGGCGCACCAAGCCATATATCAATATCACCAGAAATAATGTTTGCATAAAGCCGTGCTGAGGGCAGGTCTTTAAAGATAACGCGATAGCCTTTACTGGTAAGTAGCGTGCGACACAGCTGTACAAAAGAGCCTTGGGGGGTTCCTTGTTTATCTGTATAACTAACAGGTGGGAAATCATAATAACCAACCGTGATAGTAGGTCGGCTGTCAGCAATGGCAGCAACGTGTGTGAAAAAGCCAATGATTAATAGGACAGCACGCAAGTGTCTCATAATGCTAACCCCCTTGTTAGTGTTGACCGCGCTTGCTTGAGGATAGCGCATATAGAGCAGCTAATACATCTGCCTCTGGCAGCCTGCTTTGATTAAATTATATACCTATGGGTCGGCATAGCAGTGTCTTAGTATGCCCTGTAGTCAGGCTTACACACTTTATCTAAGAGGCGAATTAATAAACACTGTAGAATGAACTTTATTGCCCTTGTAGGGGTTGAACGGTCAGAGTAAATAACACATGTCTTTTGCGAGTTTAGGATTAATGCCAGCGCTGTTGGAGAATCTGCAGCGCTTAGCGTATCAGCAGCCAACGGCGGTGCAGCAGCAGGCCATTGCGCCTATTTTAGCGGGTAAAGATATTTTAGCCGCGGCACAAACCGGTACCGGTAAAACAGCCGCATTCACCGTACCGCTGTTGCAGTTGCTTCTTACTGAGGGTGAAAAAGTCACTTCCAACTGTGTGCGTGCTTTAGTCTTGGTGCCAACGCGTGAGCTGGCTGAGCAAGTGCATGAGTCGATTCGCAGCTACTTGGGTGACTTGCCTCTGCGCACTGCAGTTGCCTATGGCGGCGTCAGTATCAATCCGCAGATGATGAGCTTGCGCCGTGGTGTTGATGTGTTAGTGGCTACGCCAGGGCGTTTGCTCGATCTGTATCAGCAAAATGCACTGCGTTTTAATCAGATGCAAACCTTAGTGCTGGATGAAGCTGATCGCATGTTGGATCTAGGCTTTGCTGAAGAGCTCAATGCGCTGTTTGCCTTGATGCCACGCAAGCGTCAAACATTGCTGTTTTCTGCGACCTTTTCTGGGCCTATTCGCACCTTAGCGGGCCACTTATTGGATCAGCCTGTGCGCATTGATGTGACGCCTAAACACTCGGCTGCCGAAACAGTTAAACAGTGCCTGCTGGTGGTTGATAAGCATGCTAAAACAGACCTTCTCCTGCACTTGATTAGCAGCCGGCAGTGGGGGCAGGTTTTAGTTTTTGTACGCACTCGTAAGGGTGCGGAGTCATTGCATAAAAAATTAGTGGCAGCGCAGATCACAGCAGATGCGATTCATGGCGACAAAACTCAACCAGCCCGTTTACGTGCATTGCAGGCGTTTAAGCAGGGACGCATTCAAGTGCTGGTGGCTACCGATGTCGCTGCGCGTGGCTTAGATATCGAGCAATTGCCGCATGTGGTCAACTTTGACTTGCCAACGGTGGCGCAAGATTATGTACACCGTATTGGCCGAACTGGACGCGCAGGGCTTAGTGGTGAGGCGATCTCTCTGGTCAGTGCCGATGAGTTAGAGGCGTTAATAGCCATTGAAGAATTAATGGGTATTAACTTACAGCGCTTTGATGAGCCTGATTTTTACGCTGAGCATCGCTTGCCAGAAACAGTTTTAGGCGTTGGACGAATTAAAAAGCCTAAGAAGCCTAAAAAGAACAAAGCAGTAGGAACAGGACAGATTCATTTGGGCGATGACTTTGCTGTCGATAGCAAGCCGCAAGTGGTGCCTGTTCGACAAGTGCCGCGTTTGGCTGTGCCGGGTCGGCATAAACCCAAGCCCAGCAATGCCAAGCCTCGATAGGTTGGCTTAGTTGCTAGGCCAATCGGTTAGTAGCTGGTCTGATTAGGTGGCAGAGCTGAGTAGAAAGTTATGCTGCCATGATTTTAGCAATCCAATCTAGATTAGATGTGCAGGTGGCTCAGGCGGTTTTGTTATAGCGGGCCTGTACAGCATCACCAGCGCCTCTTGTCACCTGAGCAAAACAAGAAAAGAGTTAAGCCAGAGCCATTAGCAGTTGCTGGCAGTCTATCGCGTGAAAATCTGTCAGCTCAGGCCACAGGTTTTCTGCGGTGTTGACCTGTACTGCATAGGTGCCAGCTGCTTGTGCTGTTTTTAAATCCATATGGAAATCGCCGACCATCAGCATCTGTGCCGGGGTAACCTGCCAGTGCTGAGCAATTTTTAATAGCCCGTCTGGGTGCGGTTTAGGAATGGCTTGCTCGCGACCGAGAATGAGGTTGTCGCTAAAGTAGTCGAGTAAATCAATGGCTTGCAGGGTCAGTACAGCCAGCTCTTTAGCATTGCGGGTAAGAATGGCCAGCTCGCGACCCTGATTATGCAGGTGTTGTACCAGTTCAACAGCACCGGCTGCGGGCTGTGAGTTGATTGCCAGTTGCCGTTCATGTTCAAGCAGCCAGTGGTGTTTTTGCTGTGCCTCAGCGCTGGGCAGGCTGGCTAGGTGGCCTAAGATATCGGCATGCTGAGGGATTTCCAGCATGCGACGAATATACAGAAAATCATGCACGGCAATGGTCAGTGTGCCGTCCATATCAAACACCCAGTGCTGGCATTCTTTTAAATATGCAGACATCACCTTAATCCATAATATCTTTGTGTTGCCAGTCCTCACGTGTGCGAGTCAGGCCTTCTTGAGCAACTGAAGCAACTAAGCGTCCGTCACGGCTATAGATACTGCCGCGGGCAAAGCCTCGAGATTTACCGGCCCAAGGGCTGTCGGTTGAGTATAAAAGCCAGTCATCAAGGCGTACATCTTCATGAAACCAGATCGAGTGATCAAGGCTAGCAACTTGCATTTGCGGTTGCCAGATTGAAGCACCATGCGGCAGTAATGACGTGGTTAGAAGACCAAAGTCAGAGGCGTAAGCCAGTAAATGCTTATGCAGTGCTGGTGATTGTGGCAGCGGGCTTGCCGCTTTAAACCAGACTTGCTTGATTGGCTCGCTAATCTCTGGGTTGAGCGGATCCAGCACTTGCACGGGGCGCGTTTCAATGGCTTTAGCACGCAGCATCTTCTCGCGTTTTTCTTGGCTGAGTGCTTGCGCCAAATGAACTGATAGTACTTCTTCTGGAATCAAGTCTTCCGGTTGTGGCACGTCGGGCATTGCTGTTTGGTGACGAAAGCCTTGTTCTTGCTGATGAAAAGAAGCGCTGCAAGTGAAAATAGGTTGACCATTTTGAATGGCAGTCACGCGTCGCGTACTAAAACTGCCCCCGTCACGTACCCGTTCAACTTGATACACCACGGGTTTTTTAGCATCGCCGGCACGTAAGAAATAACCGTGTAAAGAGTTGGCTTGGCGTGTGCTGTCCACTGTTTGGCTGGCTGCTGATAATGCTTGTCCGAGGACTTGGCCGCCAAACAACTGGCGAAAACCTAGGTCTTGGCTGGCGCCGCGAAATAAGTTTTCTTCTATCGTTTCCATGTTGAGTAGCGACACTAGCTGATCAAGAAGTGAATTCATTGGGTTCCCCGTGGCTCACAGAATGACTGTGAAGATGTGGATAGTTATTGATTTATAACCGAGATATTAAAGATTTTTTCAGCTTTTGTCGGCTATCTATTCTTGGGCTGCTATTATTTTGTTTTAACTTTGAACGTAGGCGCCCGTTTTATGGCAGATTTTAAGCACTCTTTGACGCCAGCAGCGGTCTGTATTATCGGTGGCGGTCCGGCAGGATTGATGGCGGCGCAAGTGCTTGCACAAGCGGGGTTGGAGGTGCAGCTGTTTGATGCGATGCCTTCGCTGGGGCGTAAGTTTCTTTTAGCGGGGATTGGCGGGCTCAATATCACTCACAGTGAAGATAAGGCTGTGTTCATACAGCGTTATACCTCGCAGGATGACTGGGTTGGCGGCTGGCTGGCACAGTTTGATGGCGAGGCTGTGCGTGATTGGGCGCATGGCTTGAGTATTGAGACCTTTGTTGGCAGCTCAGGACGCGTGTTCCCTAAAGAAATGAAAGCCGCGCCCTTATTGCGTGCGTGGTTGCAGCGTCTGCGCGGGTTAGGGGTTAAAATCCATACGCGCAGTCGCTGGCTGGGTTGGGATGCGCAAGGCGCGTTGCGTATTGAAACAGCCGCTGGCGAGCAGTCAGTGCCAGCGAAGGCTGTTTTGTTGGCGTTGGGTGGCGGCAGTTGGCCTCGCTTAGGCTCAGATGCTACCTGGATACCTTTATTAGAGCAGCGTGGGGTTGCGGTGACGCCCTTAGAAGCAAGTAACTGTGGTTTTGATGTTGCTGGCTGGAGTGCGTTGCTGCTGAGTAAATGGTTGGCTGCGCCAGTTAAAAACTGCGCGTTGCGTGTGGCGGGCGGCAGCTTTCGCCAGGGCGAATGGTTGCTGACAGCAACGGGTATTGAAGGCAGTTTGGTTTATGCGTTGTCAGCGCAGATTCGTCAGCAGATTGCTGCGCAAGGGCATTGCTGGGTGGAAATGGACTGCTTGCCGCATAAGTCTTTGCCTGAGGTGCTAGAGGCATTAGAGAAGCCCCGTGGTAAAAAAACCTTAACCAAGCATTTGCAGATGCAGTTGGGTTTGGATGGCGTTAAAGCAGCCTTGCTGCGTGAGTGCGCGCCTGCAGGAAGCTTTAATGATATGCAGCAATTGGCTGGTTTTATTAAAGCGCTACCGATTAAGCTCCTGCGTGCTAGGCCGATAGCCGAAGCAATCAGTACTGCTGGTGGTGTGCAGGCTGATATGCTCGATCAGAACTTAATGTTGAAGCAGCTGCCTGGCGTATTTTGTGCGGGTGAGATGCTCGATTGGGATGCACCTACCGGAGGCTATTTACTGACTGCTTGCTTGGCCAGTGGTTTTGTTGCTGGTCAGGGTATGCTGCGCTGGCTGGTGAGTAGTGGGGGAATAGCCAAGTGAGTTGGTTAACTTTTCCGTGCAAACGCTTGCGATGCAGCTCAATGCACCGTAATCTTTACGGTGGAGAGTCGATCGGACAGTCGCTGTTTCGTTACTTTGGTAACGAGAGGGAGGAAAGTCCGGGCTCCATAGGGCAAAGTGCCAGGTAACCCCTGGGAGGCGCGAGCCTACGGAAAGTGCCACAGAAAATACCGCCTAAGCACGCAAGTGCCGGTAAGGGTGAAAAGGTGCGGTAAGAGCGCACCGCACGGCTGGTAACAGTCCGTGGCTAGGTAAACCCCACTTGGAGCAAGACCAAATAGGAGTCCATTGGCGTGGCCCGCGCTGGACTCGGGTAGGTTGCTTGAGGTCGCTAGTGATGGCGATCCTAGAGGAATGACTGTTCACGACAAAACCCGGCTTATAGATCGACTCTCTCTTCCTTTTACTCTGATTAACGACCGTTGGTCAGACTTTAAAAAACACTCTGTCTTAATAATTCACTTTAACTTTGCCGGTTAAGGTGTTCGTTTGTATGCGTTTGTTTTTTTAAGCCGCGATTTAAATAGAAAACCAATAAGGTAACTACGTCTAAGTTCAAGAATTATATAGGGTTTTCTACGTTTATAGCTTGACGGTGGGGTGTTGTGATTTCTATAGTGTGCATAAGTGGCACAAAGTGGGAAAAAGTGGGTTTTTTCATAGGGGTGCTGCATAATATAGGGGCACTGCCGTGTTTCGCGGATCGAGCGCTATTAATCTTGACGCCAAAGGTCGCCTTGCGATGCCGAGTCGGTATCGAGAAGAGTTGATTGAGCGTTGTGAAGGTCAGTTGGTTATTACCATCGACTTAGCGGATCCGTGTCTGTGTATTTATCCTTTGCCTGACTGGGAAAAAGTTGAAAATCAACTCAGCAGTATGCCGTCTTTGCGCCCGCAAACTCGCCAGCTTAATCGATTACTGATTGGTAGCGCGGTGGATTTGGAGCTTGATAGCAGTGGCCGCTTATTGATTCCTGCGCGCTTGCGTGAGCAGGCCGGTCTGACTAAGCAAGTGATGCTGGTGGGGCAGTTGAATAAGTTTCAACTGTGGGACGAACAGAAATGGAATGAACTGCTCAGTGCTGATCTTGAGGATATTAAAAATCCCGATCACCTGCCCGAAGAATTAATGAATCTGGTTTTATAATTATGAGCGAAGCGTTAAGTCACATCACCGTATTGCTTGATGAGGCGGTTAGTGCCCTCGCAGTGCGTCCGGCTGGCTGCTATATCGATGGCACCTTCGGTCGTGGTGGGCACAGTCGCCTTATTTTGCAACAGCTTGGCACTGACGGACGCTTACTTGGCTTTGATAAAGATCCACTAGCGATAGCAACAGGTTTACAGCTGCAGCAGCAGGACTCGCGCTTTTCTATTGTGCAGCGCAGTTTTGCCGAAATGGATGCTGAGCTGCAGCAGCGTCAGCTGTTCCCTGAAATTGATGGTGTGTTATTGGACTTAGGCGTGTCTTCGCCGCAGATAGACGATGCTGAGCGCGGCTTTAGTTTTATGCATGATGGTCCGCTCGATATGCGCATGAATCCAGCGCAGGGCATTAGCGCTGCACAGTGGATTGCAGAGGTCAGTGCGGAAGAGATGGCGCGGGTCTTTAAAGAATATGGCGAAGAGCGTTTTGCTTGGCGTATGGCTAAGGCTGTAGTGGCTCGTCGTGAGCAGCAACCCTTTACCCGTACTGGCGATTTGGCTGCGGTGTTGACTGAGGCGAATCCAGCTTGGGAAAAAGGTAAAAACCCCGCAACACGAGCGTTTCAAGGCATGCGTATTCATTTAAATAATGAGCTCAGCGATCTTGAAAAAGGCTTAGAGGCAGCGCTGGCTTCGTTGAAAGTCGGTGGCCGCTTAGTGGTGATTAGCTTTCACTCGTTGGAAGATCGCATTGTTAAGCAGTTTATGCGCCGCTTGGCCAAGGGTGAAGCTGATACTTTGCCTCGCCATTTGCCGGTCATCCCAGAAAAATTTGAGCCGATTGCTAAGCTGATAGGCAAGCCACAGTACGCCAGTGCAGCAGAGCTTAAAGCTAACCCACGTGCGCGCAGTGCGGTTATGCGCGTGGCGGAGAAATTACGGTGAACAAAGTCTATGCAAAACCATTGCCGCGCATTAGCGGTGTTTTGCTGTTTTTGTTTGTCGCTAATGTGCTGTCGGCTGTTGCTGTCTCTTATACCTCACATACCAGTCGTAAGCTGTTAAATGAGCTGTTTGAAACCACTCAAATTCGCGATAAAGCGCAAGCAGAGTGGGGACGTTTTGTTTTAGAGCAAAGCACTTGGACCGCACATAACCGTATTGAGACATTGGCGGTGCAGCAATTGGGCATGCATATTCCAGAACCGGCAGCGGTAAGGATGGTGGCCCAATGAACTGGTTAAAAGGCATGGAGCACCCATGGCGCTTTGGGATTATTTTATTTTTATTGTTGGCTTTAGTTGCCACTATTGCTGCGCGCATTGTGCATTTGCATGTTTTTAGCCATGAGTTTTTAGCCATGCAAGGGGATGCACGTGCAATGCGTCATATCCCTATCCCTGCGCACCGTGGCGTGATTACTGATCGTAACGGTGAACCGTTGGCGGTGAGTACGCCAGTTTTAACCTTGTGGGCCAACCCCAAAGAATTACTGACCGATAAAGCGCGCTGGGATGAACTGGCGCGTGCACTTAAATTGCAACCGGCTGAGCTGGCCCAGCGCATTGAAAACAACGCTGCACGTGAATTTATGTATTTGGAGCGCGGCTTAACGCCAGAGTCAGGACAGACAGTGCTGGATCTTAAAATCTCGGGCGTTTATAGCAAAGAAGAGTTTCGTAGATTTTATCCTGCCGGCGAAGTGGCTGCGCATTTGGTGGGTTTCACCGATATTGATGAGCGCGGACGTGAAGGTGTTGAGTTGGCCTTTAATGAGTGGCTGACCGGTGTGCCGGGTAAACGTCAGGTGATCAAGGACCGTCGTGGTGATTTGATTCGTGATGTGCAAGTTAAAGAAAATGCTAAGCCAGGCAAGCAATTGGCCTTGTCGATTGATTTACGCCTGCAATATTTAGCACACCGCGAGTTGCGCAAAGCGCTGCTTGAGTTTGAAGCCAAAGCAGGTTCATTGGTGATGGTCGATGTGCGCACCGGTGAAGTATTAGCGATGGTGAATCACCCAACCTATAACCCCAACAACCGTCGCGAGCTTAATCCGCAAGCAATGCGCAATCGCGCCATGATTGATGTGTTTGAACCCGGCTCAACTGTTAAGCCGTTTTCAATCGCAGCTGCTTTGGCTACGGGGCGCTGGACGCCTGAGTCAGTTGTGGATACTGGCAACGGCCATTTTAGGATAGGCCGCTATACCATTCGCGATGTGTCGCGCGGCGGGCTATTAAATCTAACTGAAGTGCTAAAGAAATCGAGCAACGTCGCCATCAGTAAAATTGCTTTAGATATTGGCGCGATGCCAGTGTATAGCGCCATGCAAAGTGTTGGCTTTGGTGCCGATACCGGCTTGAGCTTTCCTGGTGAGCAAATTGGCCAGTTGCCAATGCACCGCAAGTGGGGCGAGGCCGAAACCGCAACCCTGGCCTATGGTTATGGTTTGTCGGTGACCGCTGTGCAGCTTGCTCATGCGTATGCCGTGTTGGCCAATGATGGTCGCAATATCCCGCTGTCGCTGTTGCGCAAAGATCGCAAGATCGCTGAGGGCGAGCAAGTGATTGATGCAAAAATATCCCGCGATGTGATGGGCATGTTGCGCGCTGTGGTTGCAGAACCCGGCGGTGGTGGTGCGCGTGCTCAAGTTCCGGGTTATCACGTCGCCGGTAAAAGTGGTACGGCAAAAAAATTAGCCACAAGCGGCGGCTACACACAAGACTCGTACCGTTCATTGTTTGCCGGTGTTGGCCCTGTTGATAATCCGCGCGTGGCAGCGGTGGTGGTGATTGATGAACCAAGTAAAGGTGGCTATTACGGTGGTTTAGTTGCTGCTCCAGTGTTTGGCCGAGTGATGGCTGGCGCTTTGCGCATGCTCAATGTGCATCCCGATAATTTACCGACTGAAACGCAGACCGCTGTGGTTGAGTCAGCAGCAGGAGGGCGCGGCTAATGGCAATGCCTTTAAGCAAACTGTTCGCGCAGGCACCGAGCTCGGTGTTGATCCGTGAATTGACCCTCGATAGCCGCAAAGTACGTCCTGGTGATTTATTTTTAGCGGTAGCGGGCACCCAGCAAGATGGCCGTGACTATATCGGTGATGCCATTGCCCGTGGTGCTGCTGCAGTGGTTTATGAAGCCAGTCAGGCGCCAGCGATGCATGATAGCGAGGCGTTACTGCTGCCTGTGCAGGGGCTGCAAGCGCAGTTGTCTGAGATTGCTGGACGTTTTTATGGCGAACCAAGTCGCGCTCTACGTGTGGTCGCTGTAACGGGCACCAATGGTAAAACCAGCGTCACGCAATTATTGGCACAAGCATCTGACTTGCTCGGCCAGCACTGCGGATTGATTGGCACCTTAGGCAGTGGCTTTTATGGCCACTTGACCAGTGGTTACTACACCACACCCAATCCCTTAGCAGTGCAAGCGAACTTGGCTAACTTGAAAAATGCTGGAGCAAAAGTGGTGGCGATGGAAGTATCCTCGCACGGTTTAGCTCAGCATCGTATTGATGCGGTAAATATCGCTGTGGCTGTGCTAACCAATCTCAGTCGTGATCACCTTGATTACCATGGTTCGATGCAGGCTTATGCTGATGCTAAAGCGCGCTTATTCAGTTGGCCAGGACTGCGCGCTCGGGTCTTAAATATAGATGATGCATTTGGTCGCGAATTGGCCGCGCAAGCACCCACTGCAGGCTTAATCACCTATAGCTTAGAAGACGCTAGCGCCAGTATTTACTGTCGAAACATTCGCTTCAGCCATTCAGGTATCCAAGCTGAAGTGGTGACCGCGCACGGCGAAGGCAATTTATCGAGCAGTCTGATCGGCCGCTTTAATTTAAGTAATTTACTGGCCACGATTGGCGCTTTACTAGGCTTAGGTCATTCACTGAAACAGGTGCTGGCAATCGTTGCCAAACTGCAAGGACCTGCCGGCCGTATGCAAGTGCTCGGTGGACAAGAGCGCCCCCTGGTTGTCGTTGATTATGCACATACCCCGGATGCGTTAGAGCAGGTGCTCAGTGCCTTGCGCCCGCATGTTGGCAGCACTGGCCGCTTGTTGTGCTTGTTTGGTTGCGGCGGTGAGCGTGATCCGGGTAAGCGTCCGCTAATGGCTGAAGTGGTGGGGCGTTTAGCAGATGCTGCGTTGGTCACGGATGATAATCCGCGTGGTGAAGATGCGGCCAGTATTCGTGTTGAAGTCTTGGCAGGCTTTAGTGCTAATGCCGAGGTGACTGAAGTGGCAGGGCGCGCTGCAGCGATTGCGCAAATTATTGCTCAGGCCAAGCGTGGCGATGTGATCGTTCTTGCCGGCAAAGGCCATGAGGATTACCAGGAAATTAATCAACAACGCCATCATTTTTCAGATTTGGAACAGGCAGAGCAGGCATTGGCTGCATGGCAGGTGACACATGTTTAACGCATTGCAATTAAGCCAGCTGCTTGAGCCGCTAAAGGCAACCTTAAAAGGCGATGATGTTGCTTTCCAGAGTCTGACTACGGACAGTCGCAAAGCCAATGCTGGGCAACTGTTTGTTGCCTTGCGTGGTGAGTTTTTTGACGGCCATGATTACCTTGCTGATGTAGCCAAGCGTGGCGTGGTTGCTGCAGTGGTTGAAGCGTTTCAGCCGCAGGTTAAGCTGCCACAGCTTTGTGTTGCCGATACGCGTATTGCTTTAGGGCGCATTGCCCTACTCAATCGCCAGCAGTTTACCGGTAAGACGGTCGCTGTGACCGGTTCCAGCGGCAAAACCACAGTCAAAGAGATGCTGGCCAGTATTTGTCGTAGCGCACTGGGGGCAACAGCTGTGTTAGCGACACGGGGTAATTTAAATAATGAGTTGGGCGTGCCTTTTACCTTGCTTGAGCTCAATGCGCAGCACCGCGCTGCAGTGATTGAGTTGGGTGCATCACGTCCTGGTGAGATTGCCTACACGGCTGCGTTGACGCAGCCAATGGTGGCAGTCATCAGCAACGCAGGAATGGCGCATGCCGGTGAGTTTGGTGGCCCTGAGCAGATTATTTTAGCTAAAGGTGAAATCCTTGATGGCTTGCGCGCAGAGCAAACGGCCGTCCTTAATTTGGACGATGCTGCTTTTGCGCAATGGCGGGCACGCAACAGTGTTTGCAAGGTTTTGAGTTTTTCGACTGCTAATCCTGCGGCTGATATCTATGCCAGTGCTGTGGTCAGCAATGATCAAGGACGCATGGGTTTTAACTTACATGGCGTCGCTGGTGAATGTTTTATTCAGCTGGCGGTTATGGGTTTGCACAATGTCAGCAACGCGTTGGCGGCTGCTGCTGCAGCCCATGCTCTAGGCCTGTCGCTAACTGACATCAAGCAGGGTCTAGAAAGCATGAAAGCAATTTCTGGACGCAGCGTGGTGCATGAATGCGCCAATCATATCCAACTGATTGATGACAGCTATAACGCTAATCCAGCCTCCATTCGTGCAGCCATTGATGTGTTGCAAACCATGCCTGGGCAGCGCGTTTTAGTGCTGGGGGATATGGGTGAGCTAGGCGCTTGGGCGCAACAAGAACATGCCGATATTGGCAGCTATGCCAACGGTAAAGTGGATGCGCTATTTGTGGTTGGCCCGCTGATGCAGCATGCCGTTACGCAATATTGTGGTGTGTCGGGGCACTTTTCAGAACAAAACAGTCTGATCGAGGCACTGCTTACGCAAGTAAGCGGGCCTGCAACACTTTTAATCAAAGGTTCACGCGGTGCAGCAATGGAAAAGGTTGTTGATGCACTGCGTACACGTTTAGGGGACGCGTTCTGATGTTGCTTTTATTGGCGGAGTACTTACAGCAGTACCACAAAGGCTTTGCAGTCTTTCAGTACCTGACTCTGCGTGGGGTTTTTGGCGTGCTAACAGCATTGGTGATGTCGCTGTGGCTGGGTCCGAAAATGATTCGTATTTTACGCAATTTGCAAATTGGCCAATCGGTGCGCACTGACGGCCCGCAAACACATTTGTCTAAATCAGGTACGCCGACCATGGGTGGCGCACTGATTTTGGCCTCAATCAGCATCAGCACTTTACTTTGGGCTGATCTGAGCAACCGTTATGTATGGATTGTGTTGCTGGTCACCCTGCTGTTTGGTGCCATTGGTTGGGTTGATGACTATCGCAAAGTGGTGGAAAAAAATTCGCGCGGCTTGCCGGGCCGTTGGAAGTATTTCTGGCAGTCGGTGTTTGGTTTGGGGGCAGCTTTGGTGTTGTATTTCACCGCGCAAAGCCCTGCTGAAACAGCACTGATTGTGCCGTTTCTAAAAGACATCAGTATTCCGCTTGGCGCAGGCTTTGTGATGTTGACCTATTTAGTGATTGTCGGCACCAGTAATGCGGTGAACTTGACCGATGGTTTAGATGGCTTGGCTATTTTGCCGACAGTGTTAGTCGGTGGTGCGCTGGGTATTTTTGCCTATGTTTCAGGTCACGTCACGTTTGCTCAGTATTTGTTTATTCCGTATGTGCCGGGTGTTGGTGAGTTAATTATTTTCTGTGGTGCTTTGGTCGGTGCAGGCTTGGGTTTTTTGTGGTTCAACACCTATCCGGCACAAGTATTTATGGGCGATGTCGGTGCGTTAGCTTTGGGTGCAGCGCTGGGTACTGTGGCCGTAGTGGTTCGACAGGAAATTGTGCTGTTTATTATGGGCGGTGTGTTTGTCGTAGAAACCTTGTCGGTGGTGATCCAAGTCGCTTCCTTCAAGTTAACCGGCAAGCGCGTGTTTCGCATGGCACCGATCCATCACCATTTTGAATTAAAAGGCTGGCCAGAGCCGCGCGTGATTGTGCGCTTCTGGATCATTACCGTTGTGCTCGTCTTGGTGGGACTCGCCACCTTGAAGTTGAGGTAAGACACGTGCAAAACATTGATCAGCAAGCACAGGTCGTGGTCGGCCTAGGCAAAAGTGGACTGTCATTGGTGCGTTTTTTAGCGCGCCAAGGGCAGGCTTTTGCCGTTGCTGATAGCCGTAAAAATCCGCCTGAGCTGATTGCTTTGCAGCGTGATTACCCTGAGGTTGCTGTGCATTGTGGGCCGTTATCGGCAGAATTGTTAAGTGCGGCGCAGGTGCTGTATGTCAGCCCTGGTTTGGCGTTGACTACGCCAGCGTTGCAGGCGGCGATTGCCAGCGGCGTCAGCATCTCCGGCGATATTGATCTGTTTGCTCAGCATGCGCGTGCGCCGATTGTGGCGATTACCGGCTCGAATGCAAAAAGCACTGTGACTACCTTGGTCGGTCAGATGTGTAGCGCTGCAGGTTTAAATACCGCTATAGGTGGCAACCTGGGCACGCCAGCTCTTGATCTGCTCGATGATGCGATTGATGTCTATGTGATGGAGCTGTCCAGCTTTCAGTTAGAAACCACCTCGCATTTGCAGGCGCGGGTGGCGGTTTGCCTGAATATCAGTGAAGACCACATGGATCGTTATGCTGATTTGGATGCTTATATTGCAGCCAAGCAGCGTGTGTTTGATAACGCACAAACAGTAGTGATAAATCGTGATGACAAAGCATCGCAACCACAGCAGGCACAGGCTGCTGCGATCAGTTTTGGCCTATCAGAACCAGCGGCAGGTGAATTTGGCTTGCGTGAGCACGCTGCACAAACCTATTTAGCCTATGGCGATGAGTTACTGCTGCCGGTCAATGCTTTGAAAGTTCGCGGCAGCCATAACCACGCTAATGCGTTGGCCGCATTAGCTATTGGACAATCCATGCAGTTGCCGATGTCGGCCATGCTCAGTGCGTTACAAGCCTTTGCTGGGCTTGAACACCGCTGCCAGTGGCTGCGCAAGGTGCAGGGTGTGGATTGGTACAACGATTCCAAAGCAACCAATGTCGGCGCCGCTTTAGCTGCAATTGAAGGTTTAGGTGCTGAACATGCGGGTAAGTTGATCTTGATTGCCGGTGGTGATGGTAAGGGTGCAGATTTTTCCAGCTTGACAGCGGCTATTACAAAGTATTGCCGTGCGGTGGTTGTGCTGGGTCGTGATGCTGAACGTGTTGCGCAAGCCGTTGCTGACACTGTACCTGTTGAGCGCGTGGCCAGCTTGGAAGAGGCAGTTACTGCTGCTGCACAACTGGCGCGGGTTGGCGATAGTGTCTTGTTGGCTCCAGCCTGTGCCAGTTTGGATATGTTTAAGAATTTTGAAGCACGTGGCGAACTCTTTGCACAAGCTGTGGGGAGGTTGTTATGAGCATTGGCTATCTGCGTGACCTGCTGGCGCAGCCATCACCGTGGCGACACAACAATCGCATGGATATTGACTTCCCATTACTTGCTGCTTGTGCATTTTTAATGGGTATTGGCTTGGTGATGATTGCGTCTGCATCTTCGGCGGTTGCAGAGTTTAACCACGGCAATAGCTTTTATTATTTTATTCGTCATGTGGTGTATATCGTCATCGCTCTGTGTGCCGGTTGGGTCACGCTACTGGTGCCGATGTCAGTTTGGCAGCGTTACAGTGGCTGGCTGCTGGTTATCGCATTTGTGGTGCTGATTCTGGTGTTGGTGCCAGGTATTGGCCGTGAAGTGAATGGCTCTAGACGCTGGATTGGTGTCGGTATTTTTAATATCCAACCATCTGAGTTGGCTAAGTTATTTATGGTGATTTTCTTAGCTGGATTTTTGGTGCGCCGCAAAGAAGAGGTTAAACAGCGTTTGCGCGGTCTGCTGAAGCCTTTAGCGCTAGCGGTATTGATGGCGGTTTTGCTGGTTAACGAGCCTGATTATGGTGCAGTAGTGGTGATGATGGGCACAGTGATCATCATGCTTTACTTGGCAGGTGTGAGCTTGATGCTATCGGTACCTTTGTTGCTGCTTCTACTGGCTGTCTTTTTTTATTGGGTGGGGTTTGAAGAGTATCACTTGGCGCGCTTCACCAGTTTTGCCAACCCATGGGAAGACCAGTACGGCAGCGGTTATCAATTAACTCAGGCACTGATTGCCTTTGGTCGTGGCGAATGGCTGGGACTAGGTTTAGGCAACAGTATTCAAAAGCAGTTTTTCTTGCCTGAAGCGCATACCGATTTCGTGTTTTCGGTGTTGGCTGAAGAGCTGGGTATGTGGGGCGCGCTGAGTACCTTAGCGCTGTTTGTTTTTGTCAGTGTGCGTGCCTTATTGATTGGTGCTTGGGCTGAGCAAGCTAAACAGTACTATTCGGCCTACGTGGCTTATGGTTTGGCGTTACTGTGGATTGCCCAAGTAGTGATTAACCTTGGGGTTAACGTTGGTTTATTGCCGACCAAAGGTTTGACCCTGCCCTTTATCAGCTATGGCGGCAGTTCCTTAGTGGTGTGTTGCATCAGTTTGGCCATGTTATTACGCATTGAGTGGGAGCGTCGTACCCAACTGCTGTCGGCCAACTCAATGAGCAAAGCGCAAATTGCGGCGATGGCGAAGGGGGTGCGTGATGCGCGCTAATATTTTAATTATGGCGGCCGGCACCGGTGGGCATGTGTTCCCAGCCTTAGCCTGTGCCGAAGAATTTACAGCGCGCGGCTATCAAGTGCATTGGTTAGGCGCAGGTCGCGGTATTGAGAATGAATTGGTACCTCAAGCCGGCTTTACCTTGCACACCTTAAATGTGGATGGTTTACGTGGTAAAGGCGTGCGCTCATTACTGACTGCACCTTTTAAATTACTGGCGGCATTGTTGCAGGCAAAACGTCTGATGCGTGAACTCAAGCCAGTCTGCGTGTTGGGCATGGGCGGCTATGTCAGTGGTCCAGGCGGCTTAGCGGCCAAGCTGTCATCTGTGCCATTGGTGATCCATGAGCAAAATGCTGTGGCAGGCACGGCCAATCGTGCCTTATCGACGTTTGCCACGCGCATCTGTGAAGCGTTTCCAAATACCTTTAAAAAACGCACAAACTGCGTGACAACTGGTAACCCAGTGCGCGAGTCACTGTTTTTAGCGACACCGCGTAATGCCCTGCAGCAACGTGCGGTCAATTTGTTAGTGCTGGGTGGCAGCTTAGGTGCCGAGCCGTTGAACAAGTTGGTGCCAGCCGCTTTAGCGAAAATACCTGCTCAATTACGTCCTGAGGTCACCCACCAAGCCGGCCGTGAGCATGATCAAGTGACCCGCGAGCGCTACCAACAAGCAGAGGTTGAAGCGCAGGTGCTGCCGTTTATTAGTGATATGGCGCGTGCTTATGCGTGGGCCGATTTAGTCATTTGTCGTGCTGGCGCATTAACCGTCAGTGAGTTGGCAGCGGCAGGTTTGGCATCATTTTTAGTGCCGTTACCGCATGCCATTGATGACCACCAAACACGCAATGCAGAATTTTTGGCAACGCAGGGCGCAGCCGTCCTGCTGCCACAACATGCTACTGATGCAGATCGTTTAGCTGCACAGTTAACCGAGGTATTGATGGATAAGAACCGTATTACTGCTATGGGTGAGCAGGCGCGTGTATTAGCGCAGCCTGATGCAACGCAGCAAGTGGTTGGCGTATGTTTGGAGGTGGCCCATGGTTGATTTATTACAGCCCACATCCGCAGAAATGCGCCGTATGCGCCGTATTCGTCGTATCCATTTTATTGGTATTGGCGGCACCGGTATGTGCGGTATCGCTGAAGTGTTACGCAACCTTGGCTACGAAGTCTCAGGCTCAGATTTAAAGCCTTCTGCGGTGACCGAGCGTTTGCAAAGTTTAGGCGTACAGGTAGTGTTTGGTCACCATGCTGAAAACGTTGAACACGCCGATGTATTGGTGGTGTCGAGTGCGATTAACCCATCCAACCCTGAAGTGGCGCGCGGCTTAGAGCGTCGTATTCCGGTGGTGCCACGCGCTGAGATGCTGGCTGAATTGATGCGCTATCGCCATGGTATTGCGGTGGCGGGTACTCACGGTAAAACCACCACCACAAGTTTACTTGCGTCTGTCTTTGCTGCAGCTGGCCTAGATCCAACCTTTGTGATTGGTGGTCGTTTAAATGCAGCGGGCAGTAATGCGCAGCTGGGAGCTGGGTGTTATTTGATTGCCGAAGCGGATGAAAGTGATGCCAGCTTCTTGCATCTACAGCCTATGGTTTCGGTGGTCACTAACATTGATGCCGACCATATGAGCACCTATGGCGGTGACTTTAATAAGCTGAAAAAGACCTTTGTGGATTTTCTGCACAACTTACCTTTTTATGGTTTGGCCGTGCTCTGTGTTGATGATCCATCGGTGCGCGATATAGCTAAGCAAGTCAAACGCCCGATGATCACCTATGGCTTCTCGGACGATGCCGATTTGCGTGCAATTGATGTCTCACAAGAGGGTATGCGCACCTCCTTTACCGTGCTGCGTAAGGGCCGTCAGCCGCTGCCGGTTGCGGTCAATATGCCGGGTAAACATAACGTTTTGAATGCGCTAGCAACCATTGCCATTGCCACCGATGAAGGCATTGCTGACTCCGCTATTATTGCCGGTCTGTCGGGCTTCCAAGGTGTGGGGCGGCGCTTTCAGATGTACGGTGAGCTGCCGGTAGAGGGCGGTAGCGTGATGTTAGTGGATGATTATGGCCATCATCCCAGTGAAGTTGCTGCAGTGATTAAAGCAGTACATGACGGCTGGCCAGGACGACGTTTAGTCATGGTCTATCAGCCGCACCGCTATAGCCGTACCCGTGACTTGTATGAAGATTTTGTCCAAGTGCTGGGCGAAACCAATGTCTTGCTGCTGTTGGAAGTGTATCCAGCCGGAGAAGAGCCGATTCCAGGTGCCGGCAGTCGTCAACTGTGTCATAGCATTCGCCAGCGTGGCCGTCTTGATCCTTTACACGTGGAACGTGGCGCAGAACTCGCACCTTTATTAAAACCCTTGCTGCAGCCGGGTGACATTTTGTTATGCCAAGGCGCAGGTGATGTTGGCGGCATTGCGCCGAGTTTAATCAAGCATCCGTTATTTGCTGGTACTGCTCAGGAGGTACAGCAATGAGTCAGGCTTTTGATGTTAACGCCTTCGGTCGTGTTGCCGTGCTGTATGGCGGGCGCAGTGCAGAGCGTGAGGTTTCTCTGAAGTCTGGTGCGGCTGTGTTAGCTGCATTGCAGGCCGCAGGTGTCGATGCGTTTGCTATTGATGTGGGTGATGACCTGTTGGCGCGTTTGTGTGCAGAGCAGATTGATCGTGCTTTTATCGTGCTACATGGGCGCGGTGGCGAAGATGGAACCGTCCAGGGTTTGCTGGAGTGCGCAGGCATTCCTTATACCGGCAGCGGTGTTCTGGCATCGGCTTTAGCTATGGATAAATTGCGCACCAAGCAAATTTGGCACAGCGTTGGCCTACCCACCCCGCGCCATGCAGTTCTTACTAGCGAGCAAGATTGTCAGCAGGCTGCGCAAGATTTGGGTTTTCCATTGATTGTTAAGCCAGCCAGCGAAGGCTCTAGTATTGGCATGGCCAAGGTTGATGATGTAGATGCTTTATTAGCGGCTTGGCAAGCAGCACGTCAGTTTGACTCGCACGTGTTGGTTGAGCAGTGGATCTCGGGCCCAGAATTTACCGTGGCAATGCTAGCTGGTGACGTATTGCCACCGATTCGCTTAGCAACGAATAACGCTTTTTATGATTATGACGCTAAGTATTTATCCAATGAGACTCAGTATCAGATTCCTTGTGGTTTAGATGCAGTGAAGGAAACTGAGTTGCGAGCGCTCGCCGCGCGCGCCTGCCAAACACTCGGTGTGACGGGTTGGGGGCGAGCGGATGTGATGCAAGACGCACAGGGCAATTTTTGGCTGCTTGAAGTTAACACTGTACCGGGTATGACCGACCACAGTTTGGTGCCCATGGCTGCGCAGGCAGCGGGTTTAGATTTTCAAGCGTTAGTGCTGAGTATTTTAGCCAGCACAGTACAGGCGCGAGGTTAGCACTGTGAATAAAGTACAGCGGCACGCTAAGACTGCACCTCGACGTGGGGCGACGCGACAAGCGCCTGCACGTGGAGCGCGTCGTGCTGCTGTGCGCAAAACGCCAGGCCAGTGGTTCAAGCGAATCTGGAGTGTTTGCAGTTTTGCTGCCTTGGCTGGCTTAGTGGTAGCGGCAGCGTTGAATGCTGAGCGGGGCTGGCAGTTGCTTAAGCCGCATGTCAATCCGCCTATTTCGACAGTACGTGTATTGGGCGACTTAACCGCAAAAAATCGGCTGGCAGTGCAAAAAAAATCAATGACCTACAGCACAGGGTCGTTTTTTTCTGTGGATATTGCTGCTGTGCGTGGTGCCGTTGAAGAGTTGCCGTGGGTGGCCAGCGCTGAAGTGAGCCGAATTTGGCCAGACCAATTGCAGGTCATCATCCAAGAGCAGTTGCCGGTCGCACGCTGGGGTAAGGATGCTTTACTCAGCACGCAAGGTTATTTGTTTCTGACTCAGGATGTTGAAGCGTATGAGCACTTGCCGCAGTTGTTTGGCCCTAAAAATACGCAAACACGGGTGATGCAGCAGTATCTGACATTTAGCCAGGCGCTGCGTCCTTTGGGTTACTCAATAAAAGAGCTGGAAATGCGCGAGCGCGGCAGTTGGTTTGTGACTACGCAAACAGGTTTGCAGCTGCTGTTTGGGCGCGATCATTTGGTTGAGAAAGTCCGTCGTTTTGCAGTGGTGTATGAAAAACAGTTGAAACAACAGATTGATAAAATTGAACGGGTTGATTTGCGCTACGCCAATGGTTTGGCTGTTGCATGGCGCGCCCCGATTGAAAGTGAAACTACAGCAGTGGTGGCACAGTGAAGGAGAGAAAGTTAATGGCACATGAAAGTAACCACAACATGATTGTTGGTCTTGATATAGGCACCTCCAAGGTTGTGGCGTTGGTTGCCGAAGTCACTCCTGAAGGTGAGTTGAACATTATTGGTATCGGCACACATCCAACGCGCGGTTTGAAAAAAGGTGTGGTGATTAATATTGAGTCGACAGTGCAGTCGCTACAGCACGCTATTGATGAAGCGCAGGCTATGGCTGACTGCAATATTCATTCGGTATTTGTTGGTATTGCTGGCAGTCATATCCGTAGCCAAAACTCTGACGGGATTGTGGCAATCCGCAATCGCGAAGTCAGCTATGCGGATTTAGAGCGTGTGCTTGATGCTGCACAAGCGGTGGCGATTCCCTCCGATCAGAAAGTGCTGCATACCCTGGCACAGGATTATGTGATTGATAACCAAGAGGGCGTGCGTGAGCCGTTGGGAATGTCGGGTGTGCGTTTAGAGGCGCGCGTGCATGTGGTGACCTGTGCGGTGAACGCTTCACAAAATATTGAAAAGTGTGTCAGCCGCTGTGATTTACAGATTGAAGACATGATTCTTGAGCAGCTGGCTTCGGCCAGCTCGGTACTAACCGAAGATGAAATGGAATTGGGCGTGTGCTTGGTGGATATCGGCGGCGGTACTTCTGATATCGCAATTTTCACTGAAGGCGCAATTCGCCATACCGCCGTTATCCCCATTGCCGGTGATCAAGTCACCAATGATATCGCCATGGCATTGCGCACGCCGACCCAGTATGCCGAGCAAATCAAAATACGCTATGCCTGTGCGCTGGCGAAATTAGCAGGCCCTGGTGAGACGATTAAAGTCCCAAGCGTGGGTGATCGTGCGCCGCGCGAGCTGTCTCGACAAGCCTTAGCTGAGGTCGTTGAGCCGCGTTATGAGGAGTTATTCACATTAATTCTTACTGAGCTGCGCCGCAGTGGCTACGAGGACATGATTCCAGCCGGGATTGTGTTGACTGGTGGTACTGCAAAAATGGAAGGCGCTGTTGAATTGGCTGAAGAGATTTTCCATATGCCGGTGCGTTTAGGAGCGCCACACGGCATTAAAGGTGTCGGCGATGTCGCACTTAACCCTGTTTATTCAACCGCCGTTGGTTTGCTGATGTATGGACTGCGTAAGCAAACAGAGGGCGCTAATAGGCCAGGTGAAGGCTACGACCAAACAGAAGAAAAAACGCCAGTGTTTATACGTGTTAAACGCTGGTTACAAAATCAATTGTAATTAAAACACTCAGCGCAAGCTGAGCTATAACTAGAAAGTTAGGAGAGTGCTATGTTTGAATTAGTTGATCAGACTCCGCAGCGTGCTGTGATTAAGGTCATTGGTGTTGGTGGCGGCGGCGGTAATGCTGTAAACCACATGGTTGCGAGCAATATTGAGGGTGTGGAGTTCATTTGCGCCAATACTGACTCGCAAGCGTTACGTGATATTTCAGCACGTACCATCTTGCAGCTGGGCACTAACCTGACCAAAGGCTTAGGTGCAGGCACCAACCCTGAGGTCGGCCGCAAAGCCGCAGAAGAAGACCGTGAGCGCATTGCTGAAGTATTGCAAGGCACAGACATGGTCTTTATTACCACCGGTATGGGTGGTGGTACAGGTACCGGTGCAGCGCCAATCATTGCCCAAGTGGCAAAAGAGCTAGGTATTCTAACGGTAGCAGTGGTGACACGCCCGTTCCCATTTGAAGGCCGTCGCCGTTTGCAAATTGCTGATGAAGGTATTCGCTTGTTGGCTGAACAGGTTGACTCGTTGATTATCATCCCAAATGAAAAACTACTGACTATTCTTGGTAAAGATGCCAGCCTGCTCTCTGCTTTTGCTAAAGCGGATGATGTTTTGGCCGGTGCTGTACGTGGTATTTCTGACATCATTAAGCGTCCGGGCATGATTAACGTTGACTTTGCTGACGTTAAAACAGTCATGAGCGAAATGGGCATGGCGATGATGGGAACTGGCTCGGCAACAGGCAGCAATCGTGCACGTGAAGCCACTGAGCAGGCGATTCGCAACCCATTGCTGGAAGATATTGCACTCAATGGCGCGCGTGGTATTTTGGTAAATATTACTGCAGGTCCAGACTTGTCGCTAGGCGAGTACGAAGAAGTGGGCAGCTTGATCGAAGCCTTTGCCAGCGATGAAGCGATGGTCAAAGTGGGTACAGTGATTGACCCAGATATGCGTGATGAATTGCATGTGACCGTAGTGGTTACTGGTTTAGATCCGCGTGTTGAGAAGCCAGTCAAAGTAGTCGATAACACCAGCACTATCAGGCTCAGCACTGCTGCACCAGTGATGGCACCATCGAGCGAAGAGGTTCAGGAGAGTGACTACAGGCAGTATGATCGTCCGACTGCTCAGCGCCGTTCTGGAAGTGCGGCAACTGCAAGTAAACCCAATCACCAAGAAGAGATGGACTACTTGGATATACCTGCGTTTTTACGACGTCAAGCGGATTGATTAAGGGCTGGGATTGCGAGTTGATTTCTTTATTCGTTCAGCATCTGTTAAGATGCGTCGAATTATTGAAACCTATTCGCAACCAGTATAGCGCGGCTTAAGTCATGATTAGACAACGCACCTTGAAAAATATTATCCGTGCCACTGGTATCGGTTTGCACTCAGGCGAGAAAGTTTACCTGACGTTGCGCCCGGCAGCAGTGGATACGGGTATTGTATTTCGCCGTATGGATTTAGATCCAATGGTTGAAATACCTGCTTTAGCAAAAAACGTCGGTGAAACCACGATGTCGACGACGCTCGTCAAAGATGGCGTGAAAGTGGATACAGTGGAACACTTATTATCTGCCATGGCGGGTCTGGGCATTGATAATGCTTACGTTGAGCTTTCTGCTTCTGAAGTGCCGATCATGGATGGTAGCGCTGGACCTTTTGTCTTTTTAATTCAGTCAGCTGGATTAGAAGAGCAAGACGCGCCTAAGAAATTTATTCGCATCTTACGTGAGGTCACAGTAGAAGACGGCGAGAAGCGCGCAACCTTTTTGCCATTCGAAGGCTTTAAAGTTGGCTTTGAGATTGAGTTTGATCACCCTGTATTTGAGGGGCGTACGCAAACGGCATGTGTAGATTTTTCTAGCACATCCTTTGTCAAGGAAGTCAGTCGTGCACGCACTTTTGGCTTTATGCGTGACATTGAGTTTTTGCGTACCCATAACTTGGCTCTTGGCGGCAGCGTTGATAATGCGATTGTGGTTGATGAGACATCAGTGCTTAATGAAGACGGCCTGCGCTATGAGGACGAGTTTGTTAAACACAAGATTCTTGATGCCATTGGCGACTTATACCTGCTAGGCAAGAGTTTAATTGGTGAATTCCGCGGCTATAAGTCCGGGCATGCACTGAACAACTTACTGCTTAGAACCCTGCTTGAGCAACCAGATGCTTGGGAAGTGGTCACCTTTGCAGATGCAAGCACAGCTCCTATTTCCTATATGCGCCCAGCTGCGGCGGTATAGGACCAGTGTTTATCTTAAACCACCCGAATGGGTGGTTTTTTTTGTTTAGATATTGTTGATTGATAAAAATAACACTCTATTATTGATTTTAATGATAATAGTGGTTCATTAAAATCAATAGAACTTCAGCTTGACGTGCACCTCACCTAATCTCTCTGCAACGCCTGAGCACACCGGCACTTTTGGAGGATTATATGGATTTTTCTTATAGCGAAAAAACCCAAGCATTACGCAATCAGTTACGTGATTTTATGGATCAGCACGTGGTGCCGCGCATTGGTGCATGGCAGCAAGAGGTTGCTGACGGTATTTACCCTGTTTCCTTTATGGATGACTTAAAAGCCTTAGCTCGCTCTGAAGGGTTATGGAATTTGTTTTTACCTTCATTACAGGCTGATGAGCCAGGCCAGGGTTTGAGTAATATTGAATACGCACCTTTGGCTGAGATTATGGGGCGTGTCAGTTGGGCCTCGGAAGTGTTCAATTGCAATGCGCCAGATACCGGCAACATGGAGTTGCTGCATATGTTTGCTACTCCAGAGCAGCGTGAGCAATGGCTAAATCCTTTGCTGGAAGGCGAAATCCGTTCAGCTTTTGCCATGACTGAACCCGATGTTGGTTCGTCTGATGCCAGTAATATCCAGACATTGATCCGTCGCGAAGGCGATGAGTATGTGATCAATGGCCGTAAGTGGTTTATTACCAATGCTTCGCATCCTAATTGTACGTTTATGATAGTGATGGGTAAAACTGATCCTGATGGTGATGCTAAGCGTCAACAAAGCATGGTTATCGTGCCGATGGACACGCCGGGTGTGATCGTTGAGCGCAATATTGCGGTGATGAATCACATTGCTCCCGAGGGGCACAGTGAAATAGTGCTGCGCAACGTGCGTGTACCAGCGGCGAACTTATTAGGCCAAGAAGGCGATGGTTTTATGATGGCGCAAGCACGCTTGGGCCCAGGGCGCGTACACCATTGCATGCGTTCGATTGGTATGGCTGAGCTGGCGCTGGAGTTGATGGTGGAACGTTCGCAAGAACGCAAAACCTTTGGCCGTTATTTGCATCAGCATGGCAGTGTTTCAGAATGGATTGCGCGCTCACGGATGGAAATTGAGCAAGCCCGTTTGTTGGTGCTAAAAACCGCGTGGATGATTGACAAGGTTGGAGCGCGTGCGGCCCGCAAAGAAATTGCCATGATTAAAGCGGTGATCCCAGCTATGCACACGCAGGTGGTTGATCGTGCCATCCAAGTCTTTGGTGCAATGGGTTTAACCCCTGACACACCTCTAGCTGACTTGTGGATTGGTGGGCGTTGCTTACGTTTTGCTGATGGCCCAGACGAGGTGCATTTGCGCAGTATCGCGCGAATGGAGTTACGTGACAGCGAGGAGAAGCGCGGGCATACCTCTGCCTACCTGACGCCGCCTGAGCGCAGTTAAGCACAGCCTGCTACAACGCAAACAGCCCTGCATCGACAGGGCTGTTTGTTATGGCGCAGTTGCTTGTTATTTATGGTGTTTATTTAATACAGGGGCGTGGCATCCTCGCCGTCTTCGGGCAGTTTACTTTTCCAGCCCTTATTGCCCGGCAGTATCAGGTTGAGCAATAGAGCAATCACTGCACATAAGGAAATGCCAGACAAGGTGAAATCGCCACTGCCAATGCTCATGCCGCCAATGCCAAACACAAGGGTAACCGAGACAATAATTAAGTTGCGCGCTTCGGATAAATCCACTTGGTTACGGATTAAGGTATTGAGCCCAACCACCGCAATGGAACCAAATAGCAGGCATAAAATCCCACCCATCACTGGCACTGGAATGCTTTGCAGTGCTGCGCCAAACTTGCCGATAAAGGCCAAAGCTATAGCAAAAAACGCAGCCCACGTCATGATCACTGGGTTGTAGTTCTTGGTCAGCATCACCGCGCCTGTGACTTCTGCGTAAGTAGTATTGGGCGGTCCGCCAAACATACCAGCAGTGGTAGTAGCTAAGCCATCGCCCAGTAAGGTGCGGTGCAAGCCAGGGTTCTTAATGTAGTTTTGTCCGGTGACACTGCCTACCGCAATCACACCACCGATATGCTCAATGGCAGGCGCTAGCGCGACCGGCAACATAAACAAAATCGCACCAAGGTGAAACTCTGGGGCAACAAAGGCCGGCAAGGCAAACCAAGGCGCAAGGCCAATGGCTTCAGCACTGACTTGGCCTAAAATGATTGAGAGCGTACAGCCAACAATAATTCCAGCCAAAATAGGCACTAACCGGAACAGGCCACGCGCTAGCGTGGCCACTGCAAGAGTGGTGATCAGGGCTGACATAGAAATGATCATTGCCGTGGGGTAGGCGATCAGCTGTGTCGCACCGTCGCCAGATTTACCCATGGCCATATTTACAGCGACCGGCGATAAAGCAAGACCGATACACATAATCACCGGCGCAATTACCACTGGCGGCAGCAGTTTGTCGATAAAGTTTGTGCCTTTGAGGCGTACCGCAGCGCTAAGCAGGATATACACCATACCTGACGCCATAATTGCGCCGAGCACTGCCGGTAAGCCAAAATTTGTTTTTGCATATAAAATAGGTGCAATAAAGGCAAAGCTTGAAGCAACAAAAACAGGGACTTGACGCTTAGTAACCAGCTGAAACACAAGTGTGCCGAGACCGGCGGTAAACAGCGCGACGTTTGGGTCCATACCCGTAATCAATGGCATCAGCACCAGCGCACCGAATGCTACAAAGAGCATTTGTGCGCCAGCTAGAGCCTGCCGCCAAGTCGGCTCAGGAGGATGAGACAGCATCGCTTAGCTCTCCTTTTGCTTGGTACCGAAAATCTTATCGCCAGCGTCACCTAAGCCGGGCACAATATAGCTGTTGCTGTCTAAACCTTGATCAATTGCTGCCGTGTAAATTGCTACATCAGGGTGTGCTTTACTTACCGCTTCAATGCCTTCTGGTGCGGCAACTAAAACCATTGCGCGGATTTCTTTACAGCCGGCTTTTTTCAGCAAGTCAATGGTGGCAATCATTGAGTTTCCGGTTGCCAGCATCGGATCAATGATTAATGACAGGCGCGAGGGCATATCAGGCGCAAGCTTTTCTAAGTAAGTGTGCGCTTTTAGCGTCTCTTCGTTACGGACTACGCCGACAGCACTGACTTTGGCGCCTGGAACTAAGCTTAATACGCCTTCTAGCATGCCGATACCGGCGCGCAAAATAGGTACGATAGTGATTTTTTTACCAGAAATTTTCTCAACCTCGACCTGACCGCTCCAGCCATCAATAGAGTAGGTTTCTAAGGGTAAGTCTTTAGTTGCTTCGTAAGTCAGCAGTGTGCCGAGTTCTTGCGCCAATTCGCGAAAGTTTTTTGTGCTGATATCAGCGCGACGCATTAAACCGAGTTTATGGCGAATCAAAGGGTGACGAATTTCATGGGCGGGCATGAAAAGCTCCAAAAGCTAAAAAGTAGGCACATAGATTAAACGAAATTAGGGCAAAACGGCACTTTGTTTGCTATCAATACTTGCCCTAATGGCTCTGTAGCAGTACCTTTTGCGCCTTAATTACTAAACAAAGAGCTCTGTGATGTCTGCAAATCTTGAACATATCCAGCAAGTCATGGCTGAGGCCGATATTTTATTCACTGCTGAAGAGGTGCAAGCGGCGGTTGAGCAGGTTGCTGAGCAGATCAATCAGCGGTTGTGTAACAGCAATCCTGTGGTGTTTTGCGTGATGAATGGTGGTTTGGTTTTTTCCGGTAATTTGCTGGCCAAACTAACCTTTCCTTTAGAGCAGTCGTACCTGCATGCCAGCCGTTACCGCAATCAAACCAGTGGTGGTGAGTTGTTCTGGAAAGCTAAGCCAGAAATATCTTTTATGGATCGCGAAGTGCTGATCATTGACGATATTCTTGATGAAGGGCATACCCTGTCAGCGATTATCGAGTTTTGTAAGCATGCTGGCGCCAGCAAAGTACACACTGCAGTACTGGTCGATAAGCTGCATGACCGTAAAGCCAGTGCCGACTTAAAAGCTGATTTTGTTGGCTTGCATTGTGAAGACCGCTACATATTTGGTTACGGTATGGACTATAAAGGCTACTGGCGTAATTCTGCTGCCATTTATGCTGTTAAAGGTATGTAGCGCAGGGGTTATGGCTTTTTAGCGTGTTGTGCTAAGCGCTGCAGTGCTTCGCGTAAAACTGGATCTTGAGTTGCATCGGCGCTGGCCTGAATGGTTTGGCCAGCCTGTTCTGAGAGTTTGATGCTGCGTGTTGGTGCTTTTTCAGCCTGGATGGGCGGGCGAACTTTAAACTGCAAGCGCACAATCTCGCTAAACTCAGCTAAGCCTTGTAGCTGTTTGAGTAGACGTTTTTGCTGATAGCGCAAGCGTGTGGCCCAGTTGCCATCAGTGACAATTAAGCTGAGGATGCCGGCGTGGTAGGTGGCTATGTGACAATGCTCACGTGCTGCGGGCTGTAAAAACTGGTTGAGCAGTTGCTGTAAATGATCAGTTGCCTGCGCGCGCGCCATTAAACGTTGTAGAGTGACGCTACTTTGCAAAACATTGTGGCTCTGTTGCGCTTTAATCGGGCGGTAGCTCATTGCTGGCCTCATAAAAAATAAACTCCTCACGACACAGGCTTTATAGTTTCTGCCAAAGTACGCTTGAAATATACGATGGTCAGCACCATGTCATACAGACAGTATAGCCTACAAAAAAACAGTGATTACCGCTGAGGGATTTATATTTAGAGCAGTCCTGCCTTGACTTGTTGATTAAGTCTACTTTATTCAGCAGCAAATACAGGTAGAATAGTTTTTTTGTGCGGGTGAGTAGAGTATGACTTACGCGCCTTCACCCCCCCAAAAATGGAAGCGTTATTAATTATGTTTGCGCCTTTATTCAGAAAACTCCTTGGAAGCAAGAACGACCGTGATATCAAACGCATGTATAAAACGGTTAACACCGTTAATGCGCTTGAAGAGAAAATGGTGGCGCTATCTGACGAGCAATTACAAGCTAAAACTGGTGAGTTTCGTGAGCGTTTAGCGGGTGGGGAAAGTCTTAATAAACTCTTACCTGAAGCCTTTGCCGTAGTGCGCGAAGCAGGTAAGCGCGTGATGGGCATGCGTCACTTTGATGTTCAGCTCATTGGTGGACAGACGTTGCATGAAGGCAAGATTGCTGAAATGCGTACCGGTGAAGGTAAAACCTTAGTCGCAACACTGGCTGTGTATCTCAATGCCTTACCTGGCAAAGGTGTGCACGTGGTGACGGTCAACGACTACCTAGCGCGTCGTGATGCGAACTGGATGCGTCCTCTGTATGAATTTTTAGGCTTGACGGTTGGCGTAGTCGTGCCGTTCCAAGATCCGGACGAAAAGCGTGCAGCCTATGCCAGTGATATCACCTACGGTACCAATAACGAGTTTGGCTTTGATTACCTGCGCGATAACATGGCGTTTAGCATAGAAGATAAGTTCCAGCGCGAGTTGAACTTTGCCGTGATTGATGAGGTTGACTCAATCTTAATTGATGAGGCGCGCACGCCTTTAATTATTTCAGGTCAGGCTGAGGACAGTTCCGAGCTGTATAAGAAAATCAATCTGATTATTCCTACCCTAAAGCGCCAGCTTGAGGATGAGGAAGGTGAAGTGCTGGAAGAAGGGCATTACACCATTGATGAAAAGACACGCCAAGTTGAACTCAATGAAGCCGGTCACCAGTACATCGAAGAAAAACTGACCAAAATCGGTTTGCTGGCTGAAGATGAGTCGCTGTATTCGTCTAGCAACCTAAGCTTGCTGACGCACGTCAACGCAGGTTTGCGTGCACATACTTTGTTTAATCGTAACGTTGAATACATTTTGCAAGATGGGCAAGTGGTACTGGTTGATGAACACACGGGCCGTACTATGCATGGTCGCCGCTTGTCAGAAGGTTTGCACCAAGCCATTGAAGCCAAAGAAGGTGTGCATATTCAACCTGAAAGCCAGACTTTAGCTTCTACAACCTTCCAAAACTATTTCCGTTTGTATGAAAAGCTCTCCGGTATGACCGGTACCGCGGATACTGAAGCCTTTGAGTTTCGTCAGATTTATGGTCTGGACGTTACTGTTATCCCGACGCACCGTAAAGTGGCACGTAAAGATTTCAATGATTTGGTGTTCTTAACCCAGCCGGAAAAATACGCGGCGATTATTGAAGATATTCGTCAGTGCCAAGAGCAAGGCCGTCCAGTCCTAGTCGGTACAGCATCGATTGAAAGCTCTGAGCATGTTTCTGGCGTGCTAACAGCTGAAGGCATTGAGCACAAGGTGCTTAACGCTAAACATCACGATTTAGAAGCTGACATCATTGCCCAAGCCGGTCGTCCTGGGGCAATCACCATTGCTACCAACATGGCTGGCCGTGGTACCGATATTGTTTTGGGCGGTAGCTGGGAAGCTCAGGTGGCTGCGCTAGAAAACCCCAATGAAGAACAAATTGCTGATATTAAAGCGGCTTGGCAAAAGAGCCATCAGCAGGTGATTGAAGCCGGCGGCTTGCACGTGATTGCCACTGAGCGCCATGAATCACGACGCATTGATAACCAGTTACGTGGCCGCTCCGGTCGTCAGGGTGACCCGGGTTCAACCCGTTTTTACTTGTCACTAGAAGATAGCCTGATGCGTATTTTCGCCTCTGACCGTGTTAAAAACTTTATGAAAGCTTTAGGCATGAAAGAAGGCGAGGCCATTGAGCATCGCATGGTCAGCAATGCCATTGAAAAAGCCCAGCGCAAAGTAGAAGGCCGTAACTTTGATATACGTAAGCAGTTGCTTGAGTATGATGATGTGGCCAACGAACAGCGTAAGGTTATCTACCACATGCGTAACACCTTGCTGTCATCCAATGACGTGGGTGATGTGGTGGCTGAATTTAGGCATGAAGTGCTAAGCAGTACCCTTGCCCAGTATATTCCGCCGCAGTCGTTGCCAGAGCAGTGGAATATTGCTGGGTTAGAAGAGGCTGTACAGGAAGGGTTCGGTACTCAATTGCCGATTCAGCAGTGGCTGGATGATGATGATTCTTTGTATGAAGACACCCTGCTCAAACGTATTCAGGAAGAAGTGGTTGCTGCTTATACTGAAAAAGAAACGCTGGTGGGTGCAGAAGGTTTACGCAGCTTTGAGAAGCAAATTATCCTGCGTGTCTTGGATGATTTGTGGAAAGAGCATTTAGCAGCGATGGATCACCTGCGCCATGGTATTCATTTGCGTGGTTATGCGCAGAAAAACCCCAAGCAAGAATACAAGCGCGAATCCTTTAACCTATTTCGTGATTTGCTTGAGGCAATCAAGCGTGATTCGATTCGTGTTCTATCCAATGTGCAGATTCGTAAAGAAGATCCAGAGGAAGAGCAAGCACGCTTACGTCAACAAGCGCAGGCTTTGGCTGAGCGGATGCAGTTCCAGCATGAAGAAGCAGGTGGCTTTGATGACAGCCAGGAGCAGGCACCAGCAGCAGCTGAGCCTGCCGCTGCAGTCACACAAGTGCGCTCAGAGCCGAAAATTGGCCGTAATGAGCCATGCACCTGTGGTTCAGGGAAAAAATATAAACATTGCTGTGGCCGTATCAGTTAATGCTTTAGCGCCACTTTAAGATTTTAAAGGGGTCGTTATTTGAGTTGTACGCCGTGCCAGAATGTTTCTGTGTGCGGCGTTTCTTTTAGCGCGTAGCGCATGAGTGGATTGGGAGAGATGTTATGGCGGTTGGCTTAGGTGATTTACCCGTATTGCACCCTGTTTGTGGTTTTGAGTTAGGTATTGCTAGCGCCGGTATCAAAAAGCCAGGTCGCCGTGATGTTGTGCTGATGCGCTGCGCTGAGGGCAGCAGCGTGGCTGGTGTGTACACGCAAAATGCGTTTTGTGCTGCTCCAGTGTTGCTGTGCAAGCAGCGTATGCAGTCCTCGCCACGTTACTTGGTGACCAATACCGGTAATGCTAATGCCGCAACTGGCGAGCTTGGCCTGCAGGCCGCTAATGCAGTCTGTCAGCAGTTGGCTGATCTGCTTGGCTGTTCTGTTGAGCAGATTTTACCCTTTTCCACTGGAGTAATTGGTGAGCCGCTGCCGGTTGATAAAATCAGTGCCGCTTTGCCAGTTGCGCTGAGTGATTTACGTGAGGATAACTGGGCGTTGGCGGCTGAAGGCATTATGACCACTGATACTCTGCCCAAGGGTGCCAGTGTGCAGTTCCAGCACAATGGCGTGACCCTCACGGTAACAGGGATCAGTAAAGGCGCAGGCATGATTCGTCCCAATATGGCGACCATGCTCGGCTATATCGCTACCGATGCAGCGGTGAGTCAGGATATTTTGCAAAATATTTTGCATGATGCGGCGAATAAATCCTTTAATCGCATCACTATTGATGGCGACACCTCTACCAACGATTCCTGTGTGCTGATCGCAACAGGGCAAGCCGCTGTTGAGCCTATTACAGAAGCGACAGGCGAGTTGTACGATGCTTTGCGCGCAGCGATTAACCAAGTGGCCATGCAATTGGCGCAAGCCATTGTGCGTGACGGTGAAGGTGCGACCAAGTTTGTTACCGTGCAAGTGCAAGGCGGCGCCACTCAGCAGGAGTGTCTGGATGTTGCTTATGCTGTAGCGCATTCGCCGCTGATTAAAACTGCTTTGTTTGCCTCTGATCCAAACTGGGGCCGCATTGTTGCAGCAATTGGCTATGCCGGTGTTAAGGACTTAGACACCGAGCAGGTCAATGTCTATCTTGATGATGTTTGTATTGTTGCTCGGGGCGGACGTGCTGCAAGTTATACCGAGGAGCAAGGTGCGGCAGTGATGCAGCAAGCAGAAATCTTGATTCGCATTGAGTTAGAGCGCGGTGGTTGCACAGAAACCATTTGGACCACGGATCTGTCCCATGAGTATGTGCGTATCAATGCTGAATACCGTTCTTAAAGTGTTGATCGCACAGCGGGCAGTGCGTACATGACTAAGCGTGTCCATGTGGTGGCTGCGCTGATTCGTAATGCTGAGCAGCAGATACTGCTGGCGCTGCGCCCAAGTGATAAACACATGGGCGGGCTGTGGGAGTTTCCTGGCGGTAAATGCGAAGCAGATGAAAGTCCGCAACAGGCATTAGCGCGTGAGCTGCATGAGGAGCTGGGGATTGTCATTGAAAATCCTCAGCCGCTGATTCAAGTGCGTCATGATTACCCCGATCTGCATGTGCTGTTGGATGTCTATGAAGTGCTTAACTTCGTTGGGCACGCTCATGGTGCTGAAGGCCAGCAGGTGCGTTGGGTTGCTCCTAGCGCGCTCGCTGATTATCAGTTTCCTGCGGCCAATTGCAGCATTGTTCGAGCGGCACAATTACCCCAGCAGTATTTGATCACGCCTGAGAGGCTCAGTCCGCAACAGCTCTATGCAGGCGTAGAGCTGGCGCTAGAGCGAGGCTGCAAGCTACTCCAGTTACGAGCCGCGCACTTGCCAGAAGCTGACTATAAAATACTGGCGCAGCGCTTGCAGGTACTGTGTGCAGGGCGCGCGCAGTTGATGCTGAAAGGTGATTTGGCCTGGCAGGCAGAGTTTCCACAAGCAGGTTGGCATTTAACGGCGCAGCAACTGCATGAGTTGGCCGGTCAAACGCGTCCTATAGCACGGGATCGTTGGTTGGCTGCATCCTGTCATAGTATCGAAGAGTTAGAGTTGGCTGCGGCGCTGCAGGTGGACTTTGTCACAGTCTCCCCCGTACTGCCGACACAGACCCATCCGGGTGCGGCTACTTTAGGCTGGGATGCTGCGCAAACATTACTGCGTCAGTTTAATGCACCAGTGTTCCTGCTGGGTGGTTTAACCCAGCAGGATATTGCTCGGGCCCGCTCTATTGGCGGGCAGGGTGTGGCGGGGATTCGTGGCTTTTGGCCGCTGACCTTATAGCGGTTTCTCTGCTGCTTGCCAGTGAATTTCAGCGCAGTCTTGGTATTGTGCAATCAAACGAGCTGCCACAAACAGCAGGTCAGATAGGCGGTTAATATAACCGAGCATTTCTGGGCGTAAGGCTTCACTGCTGTGCAAAGCCTGGCAACGACGTTCAGCATTACGGGCGCTGCTACGGCAGACATGCGCTTGCGCAATCAAATGTGAGCCGCCAGGCAAGATAAACTCTTTCAGCGGCCCCAGTAGCACATTCCATTGGTCAATCGCTTGTTCAATACGCGTGATTTCAGAGACGTGCAGTGCTTGGTAGTCTGGCATAGACAGCTCGCCACCCATGTCGAAAATGCGGTGCTGGCAGGGTGTTAATACGTCAATGACTTCTTGTAATTGCGTCACTTTTTTTTGCTGTTCTTGCAAGTCGGCTAGCAATAAGCCTAGCTGACTGTTGAACTCATCTAGCGCGCCAATCGCTTCAATGCGAGGGTGGCTTTTGTTGACTCTACGGCCATCGGCAAGACTGGTTTGTCCATCATCACCGGTGCGTGTGTATATTTTACTGAGTCGGTAGCCCATAGAAGCAATCTCCGTATTTAAGTGTATTTTAAGCGGTGGGTAGCCCGTGTACGCGTAAAGTATCTTGCAGTTGCGCATGCAAAGCGTGCAGGACAGGTGTGTAGCATTCTAGCGCGAGGCTTTGTGCACAAGCAAAGCCGCTAATATAACTGATTTCAGTACGACGCCGATTGAGCACGTCTTGGCGCATTGAGGACGAGTTGGCTGCTGTCTTATTAATCACCGTCCAAACTTGCTGCTGTAGATCCTGCGCGGCAGCCGACTGGCCAGCGCTGCACAGTAGCAGCTGTAGCTCATCACAGAGGCTATTGATCTGTGTTGGATGGCGGATTAGCTCGCCATTTAGACAGTTGTGGATCACTGTGAGCGAGTTGATTACGCAGTTGATGGCTAACTTGCGCCAGAGGTGCTCGCTAATATCGGGCGACCAGCTACAAGGAATAGCAGCAGCATTGTATGCTTCGAGTAAGCGTGTCGGTGCTGCGTGCGTTAAAGGTTGTAAATCGCCGAGCCAGCTATGGCCTGATCCTGCAAAGACGCTGTGAAAAGGCTCGGCTAGATAGGCGCCTTCTGTGCTGGATGCGGCAATACAACGAATATTGGGCAACAGGCTTTGAATGGCCTGCTGGCTGCCCAAGCCGTTTTGCAAGAGAATAACAATACTGTTGTGCCTCAGGCGCTGCTTGACTTGGGCAATGGCTGCTTCAGCATCGTAGGCTTTGCAGGCTAAAAGCAAATGCGCAATGGGCTGCGGGTCATCTGTGAGTTGTGCTGGGATGGGATAGTAGTGGCTGTGCATGCACTGCGCATCGCTGAGGCCCACGCCGCGGCTGGCAGTGTAGCGATGAAGGGCTTGTGTGTTGCGTAGAAGCAAATGTACTGCGTGCTGCTGGGCAGTTAAACGTGCAGCCCATAAACAGCCGAGGCTGCCAGCGCCTAAAATATGCCAGCTCATTGGTTTATTGCTGCAGTGGTAGATTCAAGCGCATGGCATCAATGCGGGCACTGCTGTAAGAGTTCGGCAGGTTTTTACTCGCTAAGCTCATAAGTTGATCAGCTGTGGTGGGCAGGGCTTTACTATTAAGCTCAATTAAACTAACTCCGATTTTGATGCTTATAAAGCCTTCGTTGGTTTTAAAAGACTTCATATTTAAACCGTCGTAGATGCGCTTGAAGCTGGCTGGTGAGAACTCCTGATGCTCGTTTATACGAGCAATTAAAGCGAAATGGTTACCATCTACGCGCACCAGTACATCAAGCGGGCGTATCAGCTGTTGCAGGCGTTGCGCAATGGAACGCAATAACTCCTTGTGGGTTGTGCGACCATAGGTTTGCGATAAAGTGGCCATATTCTCAACACCGATCAGTAAATAACATAGAGTGCCGCCGCGCGACTCAATTTGCTGTAAGTTTTTGCTGAGCATGTGCTTCAGGTGGCGTGGATTGCCTAAGCCGGTCAGAGGGTCAATGTGGTTGCGTGACTGCAAAAAGGTAAGGTTGCGGTTGAGCAATTGTTTTTCTTTGATAAGGCGAGTCAAGGTGCTGTAAATGCGGTCTGCAGCGTAGATGCGGGGCAGCAGTTGCTCGTTCATTGCGATTTTACTAATAAAGTCATCCACACCACGGTCAAAGGCTTCAGCTAGAGCGTTGTCGCCTTCTCTGCCGGTGAGTAAGATAATATAAGTGTAATGATCGTGCTGCTGATCATGTTGACGTACTTGCGCGGTAAGCTCAAGGCCGTCAGTTTCAGGCATCAACCAGTCAGCCAATAAAATGCCAGCAGGGCGCTCTTCCAGTAAGATCAATGCTTCAGCTGCACTGTTGGCAAAGCGTATGTCGGTATAGCCCGCGTGGTTTAGTGTGCGGCCTATCATGACGCTAGAAAACTTGGCATCATCAACAACAAGGATGCTCAGAAGAGAATTTCGCATAGCGGAACCATTTATGAGTAAAGCTGAAAAGCGAGCCGTAATAGGAAACCTTTATACATAGAGGCACATTGCAATGGCAAGTGCTCTTGTATGCAGTTGTGGTCATAATTTTAATGCAACCCATTTTGGAGGATACAATGCCCTCATTTGACGTCGTTTCAGAACTCAACGCTCACGAAGTGACCAATGCCATGGATAACGTTGCCAAAGAGCTTGAGCGCCGTTATGACTTGCGTGGTAAAGCAAGTGTTGAGTTTAAGGATAAAACGGTGACTTTAACTGCTGAAGCAGAGTTTATGTTAGAGCAGATGATTGAAATTATAAAAATGGCGCTGGTGAAGCGTAAAGTTGATATCCAGTGTTTGGAGTACAAGGACTCATATGGTTCAGGCAAGGTCGTGAAGCAAGAAATCGTGCTGCGCGAAGGAATTGATAAAGAGCTGGCGAAGAAAATTGTGGCTACGGTAAAAGAAGCTAAGCTTAAAGTGCAGGCGTCTATTCAGGGTGACCAGGTACGCATTACTGGTAAAAAGCGGGATGACTTGCAAGAGGCGATTGCTTTGTTACGCACAAAAGAGCTGGGCATGCCGCTGCAATTTGAAAACTTCAGAGATTGATCCTGCCAGTGTAAGTCTTTGTGTTTTGCGCTGGCTGTGCTGATAGTTGATACACCCACTGTGCGGTGCAGCCAGTTTTATCGATATAAATGAGGCGTTTTAGTCGATAGGGCCTTAAGCTGTGCAAGCATGCAGAGCTTGGTTAAAATTTGGCATATTCAAATAAGCTTTTAAAGGATCTAAATTATGTTGCGTTACGTATTAGTGGGTGCTGCCGTGGTGTTAACGGGGGTTCTATCAGGTTGCGGTTTAAGCCCGCAGCATTTACAACCAGAACCGCGCTTTACTGGGCAAGTGGTCGCTGTTGGGCAGGGCCAGCCAGTGACGGTACAGGTGAGTGATGCGCGCACCTCGCAAGTGATAGGCGCGCGTGGCGGACTGTATGCGCAGAGCAGCACTATTACTGTCAGTGAGCGCTCATTTTTACCGCGCTTACAAGCAGAAACCGATGCCGTTGTGCGTATGATGGGTTTTACTCCGATGCCTAGTGGTGTTGATAATCCACAGCTGAGCTTAAAACTTACTGAGTTGAGCTATCAGGCAGTAGAGAATGGTCCGCTTTCTAAAGAGGCGAGGCTTAATGCGGTGTATATGCTTGAAGTGAAAAATGGTACGCGTCGCTACAATGGCCGTTACGCGGCAACCATCACTCAAGGGTATGCTGCAGCACCAAATGAGCAAACCAATAACAAGTGGGTTAGCGAGGTGTTGAGCGAAGGATTGCAGCGTGTCTTCAAAGACCCTGCTATTGGTCAGTTGCTAGCAGAGTAGGCGTGCGCAGCTGCGGTTGGTAATAGACAGCTATAACCCAGAATCAAATGCATTGTGGAATGCTTGCTGCCCAAGGGGAATATATTGATAAGAGATTTGCCGCCTGCGATTTTTTTGATGGGACCAACGGCGTCTGGAAAAACGGATTTGGCTTTACAGTTGGTGCGTGAGTTGCCTTGCGAGATTATCAGTGTTGACTCGGCATTGATTTATCGCGGTATGGATATCGGTAGTGCTAAGCCTAGTGCTGAGATACTGCAGCGCTACCCGCATCATCTTGTTGATATTCTTGATCCGGCCGAGAGTTATTCCGCTGCGCAGTTTCGTGAGGATGCGTTACTGGCTATGGCCAGTATCACCGAGCGAGGCCGTATACCCTTATTGGTCGGCGGCACAATGCTGTATTACAAAGCGCTCATTGAAGGTCTCGCATCAATGCCTGCGGCTGACGCTCAAGTGCGTGCAGCGCTGGAGCAGCAAGCAGCAATTGCAGGTTGGCCCGCTTTGCATGCTGAGCTGCAACGTATCGACCCCGTGTCTGCTGAGCGCATTCATGCCAATGACCCGCAGCGAATTATGCGCGCGCTAGAAGTGTGGCGCGTTAGCGGACGCAGCATGACCGAGCATCGTGCACAGCAGGCCTTAGAAAAACAACAATTACACGCATCTAATGGCAGTTATTTGCCGTACAATGTCACAACCTTTGCAATTGCACCGCAGCAGCGCAGTGTTTTACATCAGCGCATTGCACAGCGATTTCATTTAATGCTTGAACAAGGCTTTATTGCTGAGGTCGAAGCATTATGGCAGCGGGGTGACTTGCATGCTGACTTGCCTTCGATACGTGCTGTTGGCTATCGGCAAGCGTGGGCGTATTTACAAGGTGATTATGCTTACGAAGAAATGATTGAGCGCGGCATTATTGCTACGCGCCAGCTTGCTAAGCGCCAGTTTACCTGGTTGCGAAGCTGGAAAGATGCGCAGTGGTTAGATAGTTTGGCACACGATAATCTGTCGTTCGCCTTGAAAAGGCTGGAACAACTCACCATATAGAGTTGAGAGAGTCGACTTATAGTTTGTCGGTGCGTGCACGCAGCGCAAACGTTTATTATATAAAAATGGAGTACACCTCATGTCAAAAGGGCATACGCTACAAGACCCTTACTTAAACCTCTTACGCAAAGAGCGCGTACCGGTGTCTATTTATTTGGTCAATGGCATTAAGTTGCAAGGGCAAATTGAGTCATTTGATCAGTTTGTTATTTTGCTGAAAAATACAGTCAGTCAAATGGTTTACAAGCACGCTATCTCTACGGTGGTACCGGGTCGCCCTGTACGTTTGCCGAGTGAAGATGATGGTGCTGCTGAATCAGGAAACGATTAGTGGGAGAATATTTGACCGCTGAACATAAAGGTGAGCGCGCCATTCTTGTACATTTGGATGGTCACGCAGCCGAGGTTCGAGAGGACCCGTATGAGTTTCAAGAGCTTGCAGTGTCAGCAGGTGCTGCCATTGCAAGTTTTGTTAATGTACCTCGTCATCAGCCGACGGCACGCTTTTTAATAGGCTCCGGCAAAGTTGAAGAACTGCGTCAGTTGGTGCTGGCTGAGCAGGCTGATTTGGTTATTTTTAATCACGCACTGACGCCCAGCCAAGAACGCAATCTAGAGCGCGCTCTAGAGTGTCGCGTGCTTGATCGAGTGGGTTTGATTCTGGATATTTTTGCCCAGCGTGCACAAACCTATGAAGGTAAACTGCAAGTTGAATTGGCGCAGCTTGAGCATATCAGTACGCGCTTAGTACGCAGTCGTACCGATTTAAGCCGTCAGCAGGGTGGTATTGGCTTACGCGGGCCCGGTGAAACGCAACTTGAATCGGATCGCCGATTATTGCGGGTGCGGGTGCGGCAAATTAAAAGCCGCCTTGAAAAAGTTCGTAATCAACGGCAATTGGCACGACGTAGTCGTCAGCGTGCAGAGATGCCGAGTGTGTCTTTAGTCGGCTATACCAATACAGGGAAATCGACACTGTTTAATTTCCTAACTGAATCAGAGGTGTATGCCGCCGATCAGTTGTTTGCTACGTTGGACCCTACGGTTCGCCGTATACAGATACCTGACCTGGGCGCAATAACGCTGGCTGACACGGTTGGTTTTATTCGTCATTTGCCGCATAAGCTGGTTGAAGCTTTTCGTGCCACACTGGAAGAGTCGGCAAGCGCTGATTTGCTGCTGCATGTGATTGATGCGCAGTCACCGGAGCGTGACGAGCAAATACAGCAAGTGCAGAATGTCTTGCAAGAGATTGAAGCAGACGATGTACCGATCCTTGAGGTCTACAATAAAATTGACTTGATGGATAATGTTGAGCCACATATTCAGCGCAATGATCAGGGAATGCCTGTGCGTGTGTGGATTTCGGCTTATAAGCAGCAGGGTATTGAATTGCTGCAGCAAGCCATTGCTGAGCTGTTGGAAGAAGAAATATATGTTGCTACAGTGCGTCTTGCACAACAACAGAGTCGACTGCGCGGCAAACTCTTTGATTTAAATGCTGTACAACAGGAAACACATACTGATGATGGTGCCAGCGTGTTAAAGCTGCGTGTTGCAAAGATGGAGCTGGATAAGCTATTGAGCCGAGAAGGGATTACTTCAGCTGACTTCTTTGCACAGTATGCCGATTGTTGAGCGCGATCTATAAGGCAGTTACTCTGCATGTATCGCGTTTACTAACTATAATATAGTGCACTTTTAGTGTGCATTTTGCCTTTCAAATAGATGGAGAACACTATGGCCTGGAATGAGCCGGGTGGGAACTCAAACAATCAGGATCCTTGGGGCGACCGCAACAAGCGCGGTGGCCAGAAACAAGGACCACCTGATCTTGATGAAGCCCTCCGTAAACTGCAGGACAACCTGAAAAGCTTGTTTGGCGGAAAGAAAAAGCCTGGAACAAGTGGTTCTGGTGGTGGTTTCGGCTTAGTCGCTATTATCGTCGCCGCTTTAGCAGGCATGTGGTTGTACACCGCTGTTTACTCACTCGATGAGCAAGAGCAAGCAGTCATCTTACGTTTAGGTAAATACCACGAAACAGTAGGGCCGGGTTTGAATATTTACTTCCCGCCGATGGACCGTAAGTATGAGCAAAACGTCACCCGTGAGCGTGCGTATACGCGCCAAGGACCGATGTTAACTGAAGATGAAAATATCATCGAAGTGCCGTTGACTGTGCAGTATAAAATCAGCAGTTTGGAAGATTTTGTACTTAACGTAGAAGCGCCTGAGCTGAGCTTGCAGCAAGCCACAGAGAGCGCCTTGCGTCATGTTGTGGGATCTACCGCGATGGATCAGGTGTTGACTGAAGGCCGTGAAGTGTTAGCTGTTGAAGTTAAAGAGCGTTTACAACGCTTTGTTGACTTGTATCGTACCGGTATTACGGTTACGCAAGTGAACGTACAAAACGCCCAGCCACCACGTGAAGTGCAAGAGTCTTTTGATGATGTGATTCGTGCCCGTGAAGATGAGCAGCGTGAAAAGAACCAAGCTGAAACCTATGCTAATGGCGTTATTCCAGAGGCACGTGGTCAAGCCCAACGTATGCGTGAAGAAGCCAATGGTTATCGCGATGAAACTATCTCGCGCGCCGAGGGTGAGGCAGATCGCTTTAGCAAACTCGTTGCCGAGTATCGCAAGGCACCCGAAGTGACACGTCAGCGCTTGTATTTAGAAACCATGCAGGAAGTGCTCAGTAGCACGAGCAAAGTATTGCTAACCGGCGATGAAGGTCAAAACAGCATGCTGTATTTGCCGCTGGATAAAATGCTCGAAGGGCGCACGACAACAGCACCACGAACAACCAGCACGACAGGGGGTTCTAACAGCTCCACTAGTACCAGTGCTCGTTTAGGTAGCGATGCGCTGTCTCGTGATTTACGTGTCAGAGGTAGCCGTTAATGAGTAATAAATCGACATTCGTGTTAATTTTGGGTGCAGTTATTGGTCTGGTGGCATGGAACAGTTTTTATATTGTTCAGCAAACAGAGCGAGCAGTATTGCTGCAATTTGGAAAGGTCGCAGAAGCGAATGTGCAGCCTGGTCTGCATGTGAAAATTCCCTATATCAACCAAGTGCGTAAGTTTGATGCGCGTCTCTTGACCCTTGATGCACCAACTCAGCGTTTTCTGACGCTAGAGAAAAAAGCGGTCATGGTGGATGCGTTTGCTAAATGGCGTGTGGCTGATGCAGACCATTACTACACAGCAACCTCTGGTATTAAACAAGTGGCTGATGAGCGCTTGGCGCGTCGTCTTGAGGCAGGTTTGCGTGACCAGTTTGGTAAGCGTACCTTGCATGAAGTGGTCAGTGGTCAGCGTGATGAATTGATGGCTGATATCACCACCTCTTTGGATCGTATGGCGCGCAAAGAACTGGGCATTGAGGTGATTGACGTTCGGGTTAAATCGATTGATTTACCTAAGGAAGTTAACCTCAGTGTGTTTGAGCGTATGAGCTCTGAGCGTGCCCGTGAGGCTCGCGAGCACCGTGCTAAAGGTCAAGAGTTGGCTGAAGGTATTCGTGCTGATGCAGATCGTCAACGCCGTGTTTTATTGGCTGAAGCCTACCGCGAAGCTGAAGAGATTCGAGGTGAGGGTGATGCGATTGCCACAGCAATTTATGCTAAAGCGTATGGTATGGATCAAGAGTTCTATGCGTTTCACCGCAGCCTAATGGCCTACCGTGAAAGCTTCTCTGACAAGAGTGATATCATGGTTTTATCGCCTGATAATGCATTTTTCAAATATATGGAACACGCAAAGCCATAAGCGCTTTATATCGGTATTCGCTGCCACTTGATTGCAGCGGATACCGCTTATCTGTTTTATACCTAGGTCGCTTAAGCTGTAGAGAAAAGCGAGAAGCATGCGCAGAATAATCTGTGGTATCATGCGGCAGCCGGGAAACTCCCGGCTTTTTTGCGCCTGTGGCCATGAAAAATGCCCAACAGGCAACTGTATTTATAATGAGGAAAGGCGCAATGGCAACGGTAGACCGCTGGCTGCTGCCAGATGGCATTGAAGAAGTACTGCCGCCACAGGCAGCGCAGATTGAAGCATCTCGTCGGCACGTATTGGATATGTTCCAAGCGTGGGGCTATGAGTTTGTTGTCACCCCGCATATTGAATTTTTAGAGTCGTTATTGACCGGTGCTGGGCAAAAGCTTGATCTGCGTACTTTTAAAGTCACCGACCCACAATCAGGCCATCTGATGGGCTTTCGTGCAGATATTACCCCGCAAGTGGCTCGTATGGATGCGCACAGTTTGCGCCGCGAAGGTCCATCACGACTGTGCTACGCAGGCAGTGTTGTGCATGCGCGTCCTCGTTCCTTGTCACGCTCGCGCAGCCCGATTCAGCTGGGTGCTGAGCTTTATGGTGATGCCAGTCCAGCCGCTGATATTGAAGTGATCAGCTTGATGCTTGCCACTCTTGAGCAAGCGCAAATAGCTGATATCCATATGGATTTAGGTCATGTTGGTGTTTACCGTGGTTTGGCACAGGCTGCTGAATTGTCCGATGATCTTGAAGCACAGATTTTTAATGCCTTGCAGCGTAAAGCGGTTGATGAAGTAGCGGCTCTGACTGAGCAGCTGGCCCCCGACTTGGCTTATATGCTCAATCAATTGAGTCATTTATGTGGTGGGCGTGAGGTGCTGGATCACGCCAAAACTGTTTTAGCTGCAGCGCCGCAAGGTGTCTTAGCAGCGCTTGATCAGCTGATTGTTATCGCTGATGCGCTGATGTTACGTTATCCACACTTGCCATTTTACTTCGACTTAGGAGAATTGCGTGGTTACCACTACCATACCGGTGTGGTATTTGCTGCTTTTGTACCTGGCGTCGGTCAGTCTATTGCGCAAGGTGGTCGCTATGACGATATCGGCGCGGTGTTTGGTCGTGCCCGCCCGGCCACTGGCTTTTCAACCGATTTAAAAACGCTGGTGGATTTAGGTCAACGCCCAGCGGCTGTCTTGCCGAGCGGTATTTGGGCGCCAGCAGGCGCTGATGCGAATTTATGGCAAGCCATTTGTGACTTGCGCACAGACGGTCAGCGCGTGGTTCAGGCGCTGCCAGGGCAGACTGTTAAAGATGCTGCGCAAGCCGTATGTGATCGTCAGTTAGTACAGAATTCTTCAGGCTGGCAGGTACAGCCATTATAAGTTTACGCCGCATCTGCGGCCACGTTTCGTCGGTCATACCGACCTCCTATTTGCGCGAAGAGGGCAAGGGTTATGGGTAAAAATGTTGTCGTTTTAGGCACTCAATGGGGCGATGAAGGCAAAGGTAAAATTGTCGATTTGCTAACGGATCAAGCAGCTGCAGTGGTTCGCTTTCAGGGTGGTCACAATGCCGGTCATACCCTGGTGATTGAAGGTGAGAAGACTGTTCTGCATCTGATTCCATCAGGTATTTTGCGTGATAATGTTGAGTGTTTGATTGGTAATGGCGTAGTGGTTGCACCAGATGCACTGCTGCGCGAAATCGTTAAGCTTGAAGAGAAAGGCGTACCGGTGCGTGAGCGTTTGCGTATCAGCCCCGCTTGCACCTTGATTCTGCCGTACCACGTAGCGCTCGATCAAGCACGTGAAGCAGCGCGTAGCGAAGGTAAAATCGGCACCACTGGGCGTGGTATTGGTCCAGCCTACGAAGACAAAGTTGCCCGTCGCGGTTTGCGTATTGGTGATTTGTTTAACGCTGAACGTTTTGCCGTTAAGTTGCGCGAAGTGTTAGAGCAGCATAACTTTATGCTCGAACATTTTTACAAAGTTGAGCCGGTGGATTACCAGAAAACCCTTGATGAAGCGCTCAGCTACGCTGAAATGCTTAAGCCTTTGATGATAGATGTTACTGCACGCTTGCACACATTGCGTAAGCAAGGTGCACGCATTATGTTTGAAGGTGCGCAGGGTGCATTACTGGATATCGATCATGGTACTTATCCGTATGTGACCAGTTCCAGCACCACCGCAGGTGGTACAGCCACGGGGTCAGGCTTTGGTCCGCTGTACTTGGATTATATTCTTGGTATTACTAAGGCGTATACCACGCGTGTGGGCTCCGGTCCTTTCCCAACTGAGTTGTTTGATGAAACCGGTGCGTATTTGGCTGAGAAAGGCCATGAGTTTGGCTCGACTACCGGTCGCGCACGGCGTTGCGGATGGTTTGATGCAGTGATCTTGCGTCGCACCTCAGAAATCAACAGTATTTCAGGTATCTGCCTAACTAAACTGGATGTGCTGGATGGCTTAGAGACGGTTAAAATCTGTGTCGCGTATAAAAACGCCGCTGGTGAAGAAATTGAAGCACCAACAGACTCTGACAGCTATGAAGGTTTAGTCCCTGTCTACGAAGAGATGCCGGGTTGGAGTGAATCGACTATTGGTGCGACGACACTAGAGCAGTTACCTGCTAATGCGCGCGCATATATTGAGCGTATTCAGGAGTTGGTTGGTGCGCCAATTGATATCGTTTCAACCGGTCCCGACCGTAAAGAAACCATTGTTTTGCGTCACCCATACGAAGCCTAAGAAAACTGCATGCCAAGTCGATGAGCGTGCTGACTTGGCGTGTTTGATCAGTAAAAAACCGACCCTGTGTCGGTTTTTTACTTTAACTCGCTAAGGCGTGGTAATTGCTGATCTTTGGCTGATAACAAAGGTGTATGTAAAGGCCAAGCGATATTGATATCGGGGTCATTCCAAATCACACCTGTTTCATCTGCAGGGTCATACAGCTCTGTGCATTTGTAATGCAAGTCAGCCACGTCACTGAGTACACAAAAACCATGGGCATAACCCGGTGGTATCCACAATTGCAGATGATTTTCATCATTGAGCTCTAAGCCAACATACTGACCAAAGGTTGCTGATTGTGGGTTGATATCTACAGTTACATCAAACACCGAACCACGGCTGACGCTGACCAGCTTGCCTTGAGGTCGGTTGCGCTGTAGATGTAAGCCACGCAGAACACCATGCTTTGAGCGGGAGTGATTGTCCTGCACAAAGGGCAGGGTTATGCCGGCTCTGGCATAACGCTCAGTTTGAAAGGTCTCTAGAAAGAAGCCGCGGGCGTCCGCAAATGTTCTGGGTTCAATAATGAGGACACCAGGTAAGGCTGTCGTGGTTATTTTCATTAAAAAATTCCTATTCGTTAGCAAGCTGTAACAGATATTGGCCATAGCTTGTTTTGCTGAGTGCCTCAGCGTAGACGCGCAGTTGTTGCAGGCTGAGCCAACCATTGTTGTAGGCGATTTCTTCTAAGCAGGCTACTTTTAATCCTTGGCGCGCTTCAATGGTTTGTACGTAATGACCGGCTGCCATCAAGGAGTCATGAGTACCAGTGTCGAGCCAAGCAAAGCCGCGCCCCAGTAACGCAACCTGTAAATCACCGCGCTGTAAATACGCGTTGTTAATTTCAGTGATTTCTAGTTCGCCGCGCGCCGATGGGCGCACCTGTTTAGCCATGTTGATCACATCATTGTCATAAAAATACAGCCCAGTGACCGCATAATTTGACTTAGGCTTAGCAGGTTTTTCTTCAATAGAAAGAGCCTGACCTGTTGTTGAAAACTCCACTACGCCAAAACGTTCAGGGTCATTGACGTGGTAAGCAAATACCGTTGCTCCACTACGTTGCTGCGCTGCTTTTTTAAGCATAGCGCTAAAACCATAACCGTAAAAAATATTATCACCGAGAATCAGGCAAACATTGCTGTCGCCAATAAAATCTTCGCCAATAATAAAGGCTTGCGCCAAGCCGTCAGGTGAAGGCTGTTCAGCGTAACTGAGATCAATGCCAAACTGGTTGCCATCACCCAGTAGTTTTTTGAAATTGGGTAAGTCATCAGGTGTGGAGATGATTAGGATCTCACGAATCCCCGCCAGCATCAGTACCGATAACGGATAGTAAATCATGGGCTTGTCGTAAATCGGTAATAGCTGTTTTGATACGCCAAGGGTAATAGGGTGTAAACGAGAGCCGGAACCACCCGCTAAAATAATCCCCTTGGTTGAGTGCTCGCCCATTATGCGTGTACCCCTAAGCGTTCACGCTGGTAGCTGCCGTCCTGTACACGCTGGCACCATTGCAGATTGTCTAAATACCACTGCACAGTTTTTCGTAGGCCAGACTCGAATGTTTCCGCGGGTACCCAGCCCAATTCATTTTCGATTTTGCTGGCATCAATGGCATAGCGGCGATCATGCCCAGGTCGATCAGCGACATGCGTCATAAGTTGACTGTAACCGAGCAGTGGTGAGCCATCCAGCGCTTTTAACTCACGTTCACTCGCCGGTGCTAATTCATCAAGCAGGTTGCAGAGGGTGCGTACCACTTCAATGTTTTGTTTCTCATTATGGCCACCGATATTGTAGGTTTCTCCGACCTGGCCTTGTCTAACCACCTTATACAACGCCCGTGCATGGTCTTCCACGTATAACCAGTCGCGAATTTGATCGCCTGCGCCATAAATTGGCAGTGATTTACCTTCTAAAGCGTTGAGAATCACCAGTGGGATCAGCTTTTCTGGAAAGTGATAAGGACCGTAATTATTGGAGCAGTTAGTGACTAACACTGGTAGCCCATAGGTGCGCTGCCAGGCTCGCACTAAGTGATCAGAGCTGGCTTTGCTGGCCGAGTAGGGTGAGCTTGGCGCATAGGATGTTTGTTCAGTAAATAGATGCTCTGATGCCTGTTCGCTATCATTGGGGTGAGGTAAGTCACCGTAGACTTCATCGGTAGAAATATGGTGAAAGCGAAACGCCTGTTTACGCTGATCGTCTAGCGTATTCCAGTAGGTGCGAGCCGCCTCCAGTAACTGGTAGGTGCCAACAATATTGGTTTCAATAAACTCAGCAGGGCCATCAATCGAGCGGTCAACATGAGATTCTGCAGCCAGATGCATAACGGCATCGGGTTGGTGCGCAGCAAAGACCTGATCCAAGGCTGCGCGATCGCATATATCCACCTGTGCAAAGCTGTAGCGTTCGCTGTCACTGACACTGATCAGTGACTCAAGGTTGCCCGCGTAAGTGAGTTTATCAACGTTCACGACAGAATCATTGCTGTGTTGAATAATATGGCGAATCACTGCCGAGCCAATAAACCCTGCACCACCGGTAACCAAAAGTTTCATCAATGACCTCAAGTATGTATAAATATATTTAGATTAAAAAAGCACATTGCTCTGATTGTACCCTTATGGATCGCGATCATCTTTCCAAGGTGCTTGTAAGTAGCGGCTGTAATTAAAAGTTTCTAACCACTCGGGCTTAAACACGACAAAAGCCGTTATTGCCATGCCGTTAATAAAAGCTTCTGGAAAGGCGACCAGCAAGACCATAGCGAAAAAGTCCTCAAGCCAAGGCTGGAACTCATAAATACCATTTCCCCAGAGCAAAGCAATGCCGCTGACAACACAAACCAGCGCGGTCAGCGCAGCAGGGAAAAAGCCAGAAAAAAAGATATACATAAATAGGTTTTCAGGCTGGCGACGCTCAATCGCTTTGGCGCACCAGTGCGCGATTACAACAGGAATCATAATCAATAAGAGGCCGTTAATCCCCAAAGCGCTGAGTTCTTGTCTGCCTAGCGCTAATAAAGCCAGCTGAGCAATAAAGCCTGCAAGGATGGCCAGCGGCCAGTCGAGCAGCAGTGCTACGGCTGTCATACCAATAAAATGAAAGGATAAACCACTGGGAAAATCTCGACGCAAGAGCCAAAGAACGCAGAGCACCAGTACCGTACCAAAGAGTAAGTGCTGGCGGCGACTGTCACTGAACAGCTCCAGCCAAGGTGCTCGCCATATGGCATACAGTACAAGAGGGCCATACAATAGCCAGCCCCACATTAGAGTGGTTTTATTTAGCAACATGCTTGCAATCATAGGCTGGCCTGCTGTGCGTTTTGAGCGAGGTTAGAAACTGTAAATCAGGGCATATTTTAGCAGACTTGAGCTACAGGGCAGATGCAAGAGGATAAAATGCTCGATAAAAGAGGCTAAATCCTTGATTACAGGGCGCAGCACTGTGGACTTTGTGCGCTTTGAGGTAAACTTCATTTTCTTTATGAATCAACACGACAGTTCAATGCCTACGACTTTTCATGAAATTCCAGCGCAGCGCCCTATAACGCCCTTGTTAGACCTTGTCCTGACGCCAACAGAGTTGCGTCTGCTGTCTGAAGCGCAACTGCTTACCCTAGCCGATGAGCTACGCCTTTTTTTATTGTGGAGCGTAGGACAAACAGGTGGACACTTTGCCGCTGGCCTGGGTGTTGTTGAGCTGACCGTTGCTCTGCACTATGTATTTGATACGCCTGAAGATCGACTGGTTTGGGACGTTGGCCATCAAGCCTATCCTCATAAAATTCTTACCGAACGCCGTGAGCAGATGCTCAGTTTGCGTCAGAAAGATGGCATTGCTGCATTTCCGCGCCGCTGTGAAAGTGAATACGACACCTTTGGCGTGGGCCATTCAAGCACCTCGATCAGCGCCGCCTTAGGTATGGCAATTGCGGCTAAACTACAAGGCAGCAAACGTAAAAGTGTTGCGGTGATTGGTGATGGTGCAATGACTGCGGGCATGGCATTTGAAGCCTTAAACCATGCACCTGAAACCGGTGCAGATATGTTGGTTATCCTCAATGATAACGATATGTCGATCTCCAATAATGTGGGTGGGCTTTCTAACCATTTAGCAAAAATCCTAACCAGTCGTGCCTATTCAACGATGCGTGAAGGCAGTAAGAAAATCTTGTCGCGCTTACCGGGCGCATGGGAAATTGCGCGTAAAACTGAAGAGCATGCCAAAGGTATTTTTGCCCCCGGCATTATGTTCGAAGAGTTGGGTTGGAATTATATTGGCCCGATTGATGGCCATGATTTGCCCACTCTGCTGGCCACCTTGCGCAATATGCGTGAGCTGGAAGGGCCGCAGTTTTTGCATGTGGTCACTAAAAAAGGCAAAGGTTTTTCTCCAGCTGAACAGGACCCAATTGCTTACCATGCCATCAGCAAAAAAGCGCCTGCGCCAAGCAAACCGAGCGGTCCACGTTATTCTGCGGTGTTTGGCCGCTGGCTGTGTGATATGGCGGCAGCGGATGAGCGTTTGCTGGGCATTACCCCAGCGATGAAGGAAGGCTCTGACATGATTGCCTTCAGTGAGCAGTACCCCGAGCGTTACTTTGATGTGGCGATTGCTGAGCAACATGCGGTGACCTTGGCTGCGGGAATGGCCTGTGAAGGGGCTAAACCAGTGGTAGCGATTTACTCAACATTCTTGCAGCGCGCCTATGATCAGCTGATCCATGATGTCGCGGTGCAAAACTTGGATGTGTTATTTGCCGTGGATCGCGCCGGTTTAGTCGGGGAAGATGGACCGACCCATGCTGGTAGTTTTGATCTGTCGTACCTGCGCTGCATCCCAAATATGCTGGTGATGACGCCCAGTGATGAAAACGAATTACGTTTGTTGCTCAATACCGGTTACCACCATATTGGCCCAGCGGCAGTGCGTTATCCGCGCGGTACCGGCCCTAACGCTCAGATCAGTGCCAGTTTAGAGGCTGTACCGCTAGGCAAAGGCGTGCTGCGCCGTGAAGGTCAGGGCGTGGCGCTGCTGGTGTTTGGTGTGCAGTTGTCGGCGGCATTAGAAGCGGCAGAGCAGTTGGGTGCAACAGTGGTCGATATGCGTTTTGTTAAGCCACTGGATGAAGCACTACTGACGCGTTTGGTAGCGGATCACTCACTATTTGTCACCATTGAAGAAAACGCGGTGATGGGCGGTGCGGGCAGTGCAGTGGGTGAGTTTTTGGCTGCTAAGCAACTGGCTGTGCCGTTATTGCAGTTGGGTTTGCCTGATGTCTATGTGGAGCATGCACAACCGGCGCAGATGCTGGCTGAATGTGGCTTAGATGCCGCTGGTATTTTACAGGCCGTGAAGCAGCGTTTGGCTTAACTGTCTACCCCCTCTAAAATACACCGCTCCACAGGGTCATGCTCCTGTAGGGCGGGCACTTGTGCCCGCGATTAGAAGCCGTGGGCATAAATGCCCACCCTACCGTGGCTATGAGCCGCTCCTACGGCACTCGGTAGGCTGCTCAAATGTATACGCTTCCAAGGACTCATAAATGCTAGCAAAGACATGTCACACCTTAGTGTTGGGCGGCATACGCTCTGGTAAAACAGGCTTGGCTGAGGCGCAAGCCTTGGCTCAGTCTCAACCTGTTGTGTATGTGGCCACGGCTACTGCTGGTGATAATGAGATGGCGAGCCGTATTAGTCGCCATCAAGCCATCCGCCCTGCAGCGTGGGGGCTGGTCGAAGAGCCGCTGAATCTGGCGGAGGTGTTACGCGAGTACGGACAACACAATCCTGCACCTTGCCTGCTGATAGATTGCATGAGCTTGTGGCTTAGCAATTTACTGCATGCCAGCGACGAGCAAGTGCAGTTACAAAAAGATGCTTTTCTGCAGCAGATTGAGGCGTATCCTGGGCCGCTGATTATCGTCAGCAATGAAACCGGATTGGGTACCATCGGCATGGACCCGCTAACCCGAAAGTTCTGTGATGAGCTGGGCTGGCTCAATCAAGCATTGGCACTACGCTGCCAGCGTGTAGTGATGGCCATTGCTGGGTTAGCGCTCACACTGAAAGACTCAGTCAGCGGTGATGCTGACTAGCCGTTGTATGCTGGCGTACTGCTGACAACAGCATTGCAAAAACAGCAAAAACAGCAAAAACATACGCCTCTGGGGCGTAATCGGCTAGGCTGTGCTGCATTTGACTTTACTTGATTAGGAACATGCGGTGCTGCTATTGGCTCCCTTTATTGTCTGCACGCTTGCTGTGCTGTTAGATCGCCTCTTGGGTGAGCCGTCGCGCTTACACCCCGTGGTTGGCTTTGGTCGACTGGTCAGTGCACTCGAAAAGAAATGCAACACTAGCCCTGCGCGACCTCAGCGGGGTGTACTGGCTGGCTTAGCAGCGCTGTTGCTCATAACCCTGCCGATACTGGCTGTGACCCTGTGGCTGTCCAGTGTGCTTGATGGGCTGTGGTTGATCGTGGCGCAAGCTGCTACTGCCTGGTTGGCTATGTCTCTAAGAGGATTAGCAGAGCATGGGCAGGCCGTGGCAGAACCGCTGCATAACGGTGACTTAGTCAGTGCCCAAGAACAGGTCAGTCGTATTGTCAGTCGCCAAGCCAGTGCACTGGATGAACAAGGCGTCGCCGCTGCAGCAACTGAGTCAATGCTGGAAAATGGAGCAGACGCCGTGTTTGCCACTTTATTTTGGTTGCTGGTCGCCGGGATGCCTGGTGTTGTTCTGCATCGCATGGTCAATACCTTGGATGCGATGTGGGGCTATCGTAACCCGCAGTTTTTGTATTTTGGTCGTGCCGCTGCGCGTTTGGACGATATCTTAGGTTGGCTGCCGGCTCGCCTAACAGCGCTAACCTATGCACTGCTCGGCAATACAAAACTGGCCGTTGAATGTTGGCGCAACCAAGCACCGCAATGGGACAGCCCCAATGCAGGCCCGGTGATGGCTGCAGGCGCGGGTGCTTTAAATGTCCGACTTGGTGGCCCGTCGCCGTATCCGAGCGGGATCAAACAGCGCCCACTTCTGGGTGGTACTGATAAGGCAAACGCCGCCAGCATCGAGGCGGCAATCCGATTGGTGCGCCACGGTGTTGTGCTTTGGTTGGCTGTGATATTTGTGCTGTCAGTGCTGGCTGCGATTATAGGGGTTTAGTCATGGTGCCAGAACACGGTGGGCGTCTAAATGCGGCAGTTAAGCGCTGGGGGATTCCCCGTGAGCAGTGGCTCGACCTGTCCACGGGGATCAATCCAGTGGGTTGGCTAGTGCCGCCTATACCAGCTGATATATGGCAACGACTGCCAGAAGCGGATGACGGGCTGAGCGATATTATCCGTCACTGGGCAGGTGCGCCTGCAACGGCAGAGTGCGAACCCGTTGCCGGTAGCCAAGCCGCCATCATGGCGTTACCGCGTTTGCGTAAGCCTTGCCGCGTGGGCATACCGGCTATTGGCTATCGTGAGCATGAATACAGTTGGCGCAAGGCTGGACACAGTATTGTCTCGATCACAGCAGAACAGATTAACGCACGTGCGTGCGGTGACCCTGATGGCTGGTTAGACCATCTGGACGTGCTGGTGTGGATTAATCCCAACAACCCCAGCGCAGAACTCATCCCGCCAGCGACTTTGCTGCGTTGGCATCAGCGGCTGCAACAACGCGGTGGTTGGTTGATTGTGGACGAAGCATTTATGGATGCTACGCCGCAATTCAGCCTGTGCGCTCAGGCTGGGCGGGCGGGTTTGATTATTCTCCGTTCGCTGGGCAAGTTTTATGGCTTGGCCGGTGTGCGTGCTGGGGCTGTGCTGGCAGACTCTGCGATTATTAAACCTTTGCGCACACTGTTGGGCCCTTGGTCGCTAAGCGGCCCCAGCCGCTATGTGATGGCGCATGCGCTGCTGGATACGCATTGGCAGGCGCAGACCCGCACCCGATTGCAATACGACAGCCAGCGATTAGCAGCTCTGCTACAGGCTGCAGGGCTCACGCTGTTGGGTGGCACAGCTTTGTTTCAGACCACCAGAGTTGACGCACCTTTTCTACTCGCTGACCAGCTTGCAGCGCAAGGGGTGCTGGTTAGAGCCTTTGAGCAACCGGGCATGCTGCGCTTTGGGCTGGCGGCAGATGAGCCGCAGTGGCAACGGCTGGAGAAGGCGCTGATTGCCTGCTGATTGCGCGGACATGTGATGAATCAATGGCCGGGCAGAGGTGTTTTGTGTGTTATTGCGTACTTTTCTAACAGTCACCTAAGCTTGATCACAACTGCATAAAACGGCTCAAGTCTGTGCACCTGTACAAAAAGGCTGCCCACCGACGATCACACGACCTGCAGTCGATCCATGGTGCAGTGTATGCGTCTGATTGGCTTTTTTCGTGGGGAAAACCCTTGTTTTCGTCCAAAACTTGACCCTTGGCACTGCTACGTTTATTGTTCGCGCACTTTGATTCTGTAAGGTGCGCTGGTTATACCAGCCTGAAAAGGGAAGTTAAGCGGCTAAAGCCGACTTACGCTGCCCCCGCAACGGTAAACGATGCGTTTTAAAAACGCGCGTTTGTTCAATGACCACTGGCTAGCAAGCTGGGAAGGTGAACAAGTGGATTCGTTAGCCCGTAGACCTGCCTCACGGATTTCGACGGGTGTTGCGGAGGGCGGCACCGTCAAGTGCCGTGCTCTATTTGTGCGCTTGTTTCTGCCCTCCTCAAAAGTTGTTTTTATTTTTGAGGATTGAACCTAAATGAAATTGTCCCGCCTAGCGCTCGCCGTAGCGCTGTTGCCTGCATCGACCTTGTATGCAGCTGCCGATAATAACGAAGATGCTTTAAAACTTTCGAGCACAGTCATCACCGCGAACCGTATTGCTCAAGAAGACGTGCGTGCCACTTACGCCTCTGAAGTGCATAACGCTGATGATATTAAAAATTCGGCGGCCATTAATCTGTATGACTACTTAGGGCGCTTCAGTTCGGTGAATGTAATGCCGAATTATGGCAATCCTTATCAGCAGGCATTGGATATGCGTGGTTATGGTATTGGTGATGGTTACCAGAATATTGTGGTGACGATTAACGGCCGTCGACTCAACAATATTGATATGCAACCGCAATTGCTAAGTAGTATTCCGCTTAGCAGCATTGAGCGTATCGAAATTATTAAAGGCAGTGGTTCCGTCGCGCAGGGTGATGGCGCTATGGCTGGTATTATTAATATTGTCACTAAAGATCAAACTGGTGTTGATATCAGTATCGCCGCAGGTAGTGATGGTTACTCTACAGCCAGTATCAGTGCTGGATTGAGTGAAGAGTTTTTTGCTTTGCAGTTTTTAGCTGATAACAGCAAGAGTGATGGCCTGCGTAAAAAAGACGCTAGTGGTAAAGCTGATGAGTCCGATGCAGACAACTTATCCGCTACTCTGAAGCTTTTTCCCGTTGACGGCTTAGAGTTGAGAGTGGGTAAAGACCGTACTCGAATTGACACTATTTATGGTGCGTCGTTAAGTAAAAAAGAATTTAATAAAAAGCCTTCCCAGCTTGGAGAGAATTTATATGCGCCAGGCACGCCTAATACCTATACAGAACAAGAGCTAAAAACTGATACTAACCGCTTAGGTGCTAGCTACCAAGTTAATGAGTTGTTGTCACTTAATATGGACCATGCTGTTGAAAAGAAAGAGTCTGAGTATTCTGGCTCTGCACCGAGCAAATATGATTACCGCTCTACTGACTTTTCAAGCCAGCTGGTTATTGATAATTTAACACTGACTGCAGGAGCACAGTTGTTTGATGGTGAGCGTAAGCAAAATGAAATACCTTTTTATAAGAATGAAAATACAACAACTAAAGATAATCAGGGTTTTTATCTACAAGGACTCTATACGCTAGGTGATACTACTTTTAGTGCTGGCGCACGTCATGAGAAAGTAAAATATAAGTACAAGGAGGCTACTAAAAAGCTCAAAGAAGAGCACTCGTTGGATGCTTGGGATATTGGTATTAACCATCAGTACAGTCAAGAGTTAAGTGTCTTTGCTAACCTAAATCAAGCTTTTCAAGCACCTGATATCGACAGGTTTTTTAATGTTTTGAGCGATAAGTCGAGTGTTTTTAATAGTTTTATCAAGCCAGCAAAAAGCAAAACACTAAACATAGGCCTTAACCATGTAACCGAGCGCAACAAGCTTAAAGTAACTGGTTTTTATTCTAAGCTGAAAAATGAGATTTATTACTACAGTACTGGCAACTGGATGGTTCCAAGTTATAACACTAATATCGACAAATCCTATAAATATGGCATAGAAATACAGGATAGTTTCCAAGCTACTTCGGAGCTACTGGCTCGGGTTAACTATGCTTGGACTCGTGCGAAAATTGATAAGGAAGATGTGGGTAATGGTGCTTATAACGGTAAGAAATTACCGGGAGTTTCTGAGCACAGCATTACAGCAGGTGTTGATTACCGTGTAGTGCAAAATGGTACTTTAAGTTTGACGCAAAATTGGCGCAGTCGTGCCTATGCAGCCAATGACTTTGCAAATAACTTCAATCAGAAACAAAAAGCTTATAACACCACTGATTTTGGTTACTCGCATAAGATAGATAAATTTACGCTGTTTGCTCAGGTGAATAACGTTTTTGATAAGAAAAATGGCTTGTGGATCTCGGATGATAATATTTATCCAGTTAATTTTACGCGTACTTGGTATGCGGGAGTCCGTGCTTCATTTTAACTAGCCAGAAAAACTAATGGTCAACAGCATCTGCCGCTGTTGCTGCGACTAGCGAAGCCATGGATGGCGTAGCGCCCGAACTGAGCCCCGGACGGGCTCATTGAGGGAAAAGCAGCAATAGCGGCAGATGCAGCGTAAATGGCGTTACTTTTGGAAGTTGTATAATGGGAGTTGGTATCGCAATTGGTGATGTGATTTGGGTGTTTACCCGTCGTGGCGCGGGTGAAAGTTTGCAACTACAAGTGCGAGTGGCTGCCGGTAATAAAGCTAGCAGTTTGGTAGTAAAAACACTCGTCACCCCCCTCTAACACCGCACAACAGGAGTCAAAACATGCGTTCTCGCTGGCTGAGTTTTAACATTGCGCTAGGGCTGATGGCTGCTTTGACGCATCCGCTCGTGGCCAGCGCCAGTGAGACACAACGCTGTGTGACCGACGATGGCGGTCATACACTGTGTTTGTCGACCCCCGCCAAGCGCATCGCAACCTTATCACCCGGTGCCACTGAGCTGATGTTTGCCGCCGGAGCTGGCCATAAGGTTGTGGCTGGCGTCAATCACAGTGATTACCCGCCTGCCGCGCGCAAGCTGCCACTGGTGGGCAATCACACTCGAATTGATGTGGAAGCCCTGCTGGCACTTAAACCGGACTTGGTGGTGACTTGGGTTACCGGCAACCCACCGGCACAAATGGAGCTGCTGCAAGAACTTGGTTTGCCCATGTTTGCCATTGAGCCGCGCACTTTTGAGGGTGTGTCTGATGTGATCGAGCGGCTGTCAGTTCTGGCCGGAACAGAGCCGCAAGGCTTTGCTGAGGCTGAGCGTTTCCGTATGGGAATTGCTGCGATTGCTGAGCAATACCGCCACGCTGAACCGATCTCAGTTTTTTATCAGGTGTGGGAAACGCCGTTGATGACGATCAATAACGAGCATTTGATCGGCAAAGTGCTGCAACTGTGCGGTGGCGTCAATGTGTTTGCGGATATGCCGCGTCTGGTGCCGCGCATCAGCCCAGAGGTTGTGCTGCAAGCCGACCCGCATGTGATTTTGACTGGCAGTGTTGAGGGGAGCAGTGATGAGCAGCTGGATCATTGGAAGAACTACCCCAAGATGAGCGCTGTTGCTAAAAACAATCTGTTTTTTACACCCGCATCACCGATATCCAGACCGACGCCTCGGCTGCTTGAGGCGAGTCGAGATATTTGTCAAACGCTGGATATTGCCCGTGCTCGCTGATCATATTTGCATGCGTTTACAAACACAGGCACAGGTGCAAGCCAGATGATGCGCGCGTTGCTGGGGCTTGGGCTGATTGCCTTAGTGGCGATGTTATTGGCTCTGGCGATTGGCAGTGTGAATGTTGCACCTGCAGAGCTGTGGAATGTTGTGCAGGGTGAGGGCAGCACCTTGCATCGCACCTTAGTCTTAGAGCTGCGCCTGCCGCGTACCCTTGCTGCCTTTGCGACGGGTGGTTTGCTCGCCGTAGCGGGTGCGTTGATGCAAGTGCTGTTGCGCAATCCGCTGGCAGATCCTTATGTGCTGGGTTTGTCAGGCGGTGCGGCGGTCGGGGCGCTGTTAGCCATGTTGACTGGGATGGGCGCGCTGCTGATATCGGGCTCAGCCTTTGCCGGCGCTATGCTGGCAACGCTGTTGGTGTTTGGTCTTGCGCATGGCACAGGCAGCTGGACGGCCTCGCGCTTATTGCTCACTGGCGTTGTGGTCGCGGCCGGTTGGGGCGCAGTGATTACCCTGATGCTGGCGCTCACGCCGTCTTATAAACTGCCGAGCATGCTGTATTGGTTGATGGGTGATGTGTCTTACGCGCGTACACCGTGGCCAGCACTGCTGGTATTGATTTTCGCGGTCATCGCCGTGATGCCGCTGGCGCGTAATCTGAACGTACTGGCGCGTGGCACAATGCAGGCAGCAGCGCTGGGTGTGTCGGTGCGGCCACTGGAATGGACAATCTACCTGCTTGCCAGTTTGTTGACCGCAACGGCAGTCACCACGGCGGGCAGTATCGGTTTTGTCGGTTTGATCGTGCCGCACATGCTACGGCTGGTGCTGGGTAATGATCAGCGCATCATTTTGCCTGCCAGCGCACTGGCCGGTGGTACTTTGTTGGTATTGGCCGATACGCTAGCGCGCACGGTAATTGCGCCTGAACAGCTACCGGTTGGCGTGATTACTGCATTACTCGGCGTCCCCACCTTTCTGTATTTGCTGTATCGGAGTCGCTAATGAGTACGCTGCATACCTGCGAACTGATCATCAATGTACCGAACAGGCCTGACGGATTCCCGCTAAATATGCGTATTGAGTCGGGTCAAGTCTGGGGTGTGCTCGGCCCTAATGGTGCCGGTAAAACCACCTTGCTGCATACGCTGGCAGGTCTATTACCCCCGCGCAGCGGTCAAGTGATTTTGCATGATGTGCCGATCGATACACTCAAACGCCGCGCCATTGCCCGGCAATTAGGCTTGGTGTTTCAGGAGCGTCAAGACAGTTTCCCCGCAACAGTACTCGAAACCGCGTTAATTGGGCGACACCCTTGGCTGTCGCCTTGGGACACTGAGCAGGCTGACGATCAACAGCGTGCGCAACAGGCGTTGGCGGCGATGGATGTTGATCATTTATCCGAGCGTTTGCTCAGCACATTATCGGGCGGCGAGCGCCAACGTGTCGCGATTGCCACGCTGATGACCCAAGACCCTGATATTTGGTTGCTGGATGAGCCAACCAACCACTTGGATTTACACCATCAGGTTAAGGTGATGCGTGTGCTCAGAGATCAGGCCGCTGCAAACAAAACAGTGTTTATGTGCCTGCATGACCTAAACTTGGCCGCACGTTGGTGCAGTCATGTCTTACTCCTGTATAGCAATGGTGATGCCTGCTGGGGACCTGCCGATACGATGCTAAAACCGTCTGCGCTTGAGCAGCTGTATCAGCAAAAACTGATAACGGTAGAGGTCGATGGTGCGCCGGTATTTGTACCTGTGAACTCTGACTCATACTGATGAAGGTGGCACGTTTATGACTCGATCTGTACCGGCGCTAATGATGACTGCGCCCGCCTCTGGGCAGGGTAAATCAATGGTAACGGCCGCCTTAGCCCGCCTGAATCACAACGCCTGGCGCACAGTGCGCGTATTCAAGCACGAGCCAGATTTCAGTTATTTCCAGTCTGCCCCCGAATTCATTGCAGCCGTTTTCAATGGCGAGCCGTTACCGTTTCACAATCATAAGGATAAAAATCATGAATAAAAGTGCCAAAGACCCCGAACGCCACGCTAAACGTATGGCTGCTAAGCAAAGAATCATGCGGGAACGCATTGCCAATGCACAGAAAGAACAAGGCATATTGCTGGTGTTGACGGGCCCCGGTAAAGGTAAAAGCAGTTCTGGCTTTGGCATGGTAGCGCGCGCGTTAGGGCACGGTATGAAAGTTGGCATTGTGCAGTTTATTAAGGGCGCATTCAGTACCGGTGAACATACCTTTTTCCGAGACTTGCCGAACGTGGATTATCACGTGATGGGGCAGGGTTACACCTGGGACACTCAAGATCGCGAGCAAGATGTGGCTGCTGCCAATGCGGCATGGGACATTGTTGCGACGATGCTGAAAGACGACAGCTATGATTTGATTGTGTTGGACGAACTCAATATTGCGCTCAAATATGACTACATTGATCTGGATCGAGTGCTGGATGATTTACAGGCACGACCCGATATGCAACACGTGGTTGTGACAGGACGTTATGCGCCGCAGGAGTTGATCGATATCGCCGATACTGTGACCGAAATGAAAGTGGTTAAACACGCGTTTAAAGATCAGGGTATCAAGGCACAAAAAGGTGTTGAGCTGTAAATGATCACATTGATGATTCAGGGCACCACTTCTGACGCCGGTAAAACCACTGTGGTGGCAGCCTTATGCCGCTGGCTGGCGCGGCAGGGTGTGTCGGTTGCGCCTTTTAAACCACAGAACATGGCGCTCAACAGTGCGGTGACTGTGGATGGTGGTGAGATTGGCCGGTCAACAGCGCTGCATGCGTTGGCCTGCGGCCTTGAGCCGCACAGTGATATGAATCCGGTGCTGCTCAAACCGCAAAGTGATTGTGGTGCTCAGGTGATTTTGCGCGGGCAGGTGCATGGCAACATGGATGCGTTGGATTATCACGCCTATAAAGCCCAAGCCATGCACGCGGTTATGGCAGCATGGCGCGCGCTGAGTGAGCGTTACGATGTGATCATTGCTGAGGGCGCTGGCAGCCCTGCTGAAATTAATCTACGTGCGAATGATATCGCCAATATGGGTTTTGCTGAAGCAGCTGACTGCCCTGTGTTGCTGGTGGGGGATATTGAGCGCGGTGGTGTATTTGCCCAGTTAGTGGGCACTTTAGAGTTGATCTCTGCTAGTGAGCAGGCGCGTACCAAGGGTTTTATCATTAATCGTTTTCGCGGTGATATCAGCTTGCTAGAGCCGGGTTTAGAATGGCTCACGCAGCGCACGGGCAAGCCGGTGATTGGGGTGTTGCCCTATTTGCATGGTCTGGTTATAGACTCAGAAGACAGCGTTGGTATCAGTGGCTCTAGCGAAGCCGGCGCGCTCAAGGTGATTGTTCCGGTATTACCACGCATCAGTAACCACAACGATTTTGATCCGCTACGCCTTCATCCCGATGTGAACTTGCAGTTTATCGGCCCAGATCAAGCCATTCCGGCGGCAGACTTGATTATTCTGCCCGGCAGCAAAAGCACGCGAGCGGACTTGGCTTGGCTGCACGCGCAGGGCTGGCCGCAGGCTATCAACAAACATTTGCGCTATGGCGGTAAGGTGTTGGGCCTGTGCGGGGGCTTTCAGATGCTGGGGGAGTGGGTCGATGATCCTGACGGGTTAGAGGGCGAAGCAGGTCGCAGTCAGGGCTTGGGTTTGTTAGCCATAAGCACAACAATGGTCGCAGGTAAACAGTTGCAAGCGGTGCAGGGTACTCTAAACCTAGCTGCTAGCGACCCTGCTGCTGAGACTGTTTTCAGTGGTTATATAATGCATAACGGTGTCAGCCAAGGCGCTGCATTGTTGCAGCCGCTGGCCTATATCGATGGTAACAATGAAGGCGCGATCAGCACGGACAAGCACATCGCAGGCATCTATGTACACGGCATATTTGACCAGCCCGCAGCCTGTGATGCTCTATTGCAATGGGCAGGATTGCAGCGCTTAGGCCATGCGCTGGATTACCAGCAGCACCGCCTTGCCCAGCTTGAACGTTTGGCGGATCAGGTTGAGCAGTACCTGGATACAGATTGGCTGCGTGATCTGCTGAAATTGAACGTACCAACCGATGCTTCTGAGGTAATCAAACAGCCATGACTGACCACAACCGTCCATTCAGTGACGAAGAGCGCGCTGGGCTATATCGCGCTATTTATGAGCGCCGTGATGTGCGCTCACAGTTTTTACCTGATCCGATTCCTAGGCCTGTTTTGGCGCGGCTGCTGAAAGCCGCGCACCATGCGCCATCGGTGGGTTTTATGCAGCCTTGGGATTTTATTTTGATTGACAGCCCTGAGGTGCGTCAGCAGGTACTGGCCAGTTTTAAAGAGGAAAATGCTAAAGCTGCGCAAAACTACAGCGGTGAGCGTCAGACGATTTACCGCAGCCTAAAACTGCAGGGTATCCTCGAAAGCCCGCTAAATATGTGCATCACCAGCGACCGCAAGCGCGGTGGTACGCATGTATTGGGACGCAACTCGATTGTCGAAATGGATCTGTTCAGCACCTGTCTGGCGGTACAAAATCTGTGGTTAGCAGCGCGTGCGGAAGGCATTGGTGTGGGTTGGGTCAGTATTGTTGATCAGACTCAGTTAGCCGCTATTTTAAATCTACCAGACGATGTCTATCCGCTGGCCTACTTGTGTTTGGGCTACGTGAGCGAGTTTCTTGATCAGCCTGAGCTGCAGGCTAAAGGCTGGCGCTCACGCTTGCCATTGGAGGGGTTGGTGCACAGCAACGGCTGGGGTGTTGCGCTGGACGATCAGGCGCTGCTGGAGCAGTTGAAACAATAAGCGAGCGTGACTGTAAGTGAGCCGAGGTTGCGCCCGCTTTTCGATGTACCGCTTCGACCTTAATTCATCCTATGCGACTTCAGTGCGCTCCATTGGCCTGCTTATTTAGATGGCAAGAAGCGCGCAAGGTAAGTGTTCTAGGGCTATCTGCGCTCCAGCAACACACCACTTTCCATATGATCCGTCCACGGAAACTGATCAAATAACGCAGTCTTAGTCACGCGGTGGGTATCGCTAAGTTGACGGATATTATCGGCTAAGGTGTCTGGGTTGCAGGAAATATACAGAATGCGCGGAAAACGGCGGATTAACTCGCAGGTGTCATGATCCATACCCGCACGTGGCGGATCAACAAACACCGTACCAAACTGATAGCTGTCCAAATCAATATTGGCCAGACGACGAAACTCACGTACTTTATTTAAAGCTTGCGTCAGCTCTTCAGCAGATAAGCGCACCAACTCAATATTGCTGATTTTATTATCCGCTAAGTTCGCCAGCGCAGCGTTTACTGAGCTTTTGCTGATTTCTGTGGCCAACACTTTGCGCACGCGGGTAGACAGCGGCAGAGTGAAGTTGCCGTTACCGCAATACAGCTCCAGCAAGTCGTCCGGCTGCTCGCCAAGTGCCTCATAGGCCCAGTTCAACATATACGAATTGACTCTGCCGTTGGGTTGGGTAAAGGCACCTTCTGGTTGACGGTAGCTGAATACTCGCCCACCAACCGTGAGCTCCTCAATCACATAGTCACGGCCAATCACCGTGCGCTTGCCGCGTGAGCGGCCAACAATGCTTACTTGCAGCTCTGCTGCTAATTGTTCGGCTGCCGCTTGCCAAGCGTCATCTAAAGGGCGGTGGTAGCACAGCGTGATCAAGGCTTCACCCGATAGCGTGGTTAAAAACTCCACCTGAAACAGTCGTTCTGACAATGCTTCACTGTTCTGCCAAGCGTTTTTTAAGCGCGGCATCAGTTGATTAATCATCTTGCTGGCGATGGGGAAGTCTTCAACGAAAATCGGCGTGCGATTATCGCCTGGGGCAAACATCGCATAGTGACGCTGCCCTTCTTCACGCCACAAACGAAACTCCGCACGCAAACGATAATGTTGCGCGGCTGAGGCAAACACCTGTGGCTCTGGCGCATCAAATTCGCTAAGCAAGCTTTGTAAGCGCACTTGCTTAGCATGCAGTTGTTGTGCGTAAGCTTCTGGGGAAAAGTCAGTGTGTGGCATCAGGCAAAGAAACCCAGTTTGATAATAAAGAGGGTGGATAAAACCCACATGGCGCCGTTGAGGTCTTTCCAGCGTCCGCTGAGTAATTTAATTGCGGTCCAGCTGATAAAGCCAAAGGCGATGCCGTTGGCAATCGAAAACGTCAGTGGCATGGCTAACGCTGCGACTACAACGGGCGCTGCGACGGTCATATCATCCCAGTCAATTTTAGCCAGACCGCTGGTCATCAGCACTGCCACAAAGAACAAGGCAGGCGCGGTGGCGTAAGCTGGGATCGCTGACGCGAGTGGTGCAAAAAATAGACTCAGTAAAAACAGCGCTGCGACTACACAGGCGGTCAAACCAGTGCGGCCACCAGCAGCGATTCCAGCAGCAGATTCGACAAAGCTGGTGGTGGTTGAGGTGCCCATGCACGCACCCGCCATGGTTGCGGTGCTATCTGCTAATAACGCGCGACCTAAGCGTGGCATATTGCCGTCTTTATCAATTAGGTTGGCGCGTTGGGCAACACCGATCAGCGTGCCTGAGGTGTCGAATAAATCAACGAATAAAAAAGCGAAAATCACACTGACCAAGCCCACATCAAGCGCACCTGCGATATCCAATTGCATCAGTGTTGGCATCATGCTGGGTGGCATGCTGACCACGCCGTTCAAGCTGGAAATGCCTAAAGCAATGGATACTCCAGTGACTAACAGAATGCCGATCATCACCGCACCGGTGATTTGTCGGTAGGCCAGGGCAACAATCACGGCAAAGCCCAGTGCTGCGAGAATAGGTGCCGGTTGCGCTAAGTCACCGAGGGCAACCAAGGTGTCATTATTGCCGATAACAATCCCAGCGTTTTTCAGCGCAATTAACGCGAGAAACAAACCAATCCCAGCGCTGATTGCTGAGCGCAGCGGCATCGGGATGCTATTGATAATCCACTCGCGAATTTTGAAAATCGACATGGCGAAAAACAAAAAACCAGAAATAAACACTGCACCTAACGCCACTTCCCATGAATAGCCCATGGTGCCGACGACTGTGTAGGTGAAGAAGGCATTGAGCCCCATGCCCGGTGCGAGGGCGATTGGATAGTTGGCGACCATCCCCATAATGGCTGAGCCAATTGCTCCAGCTAAACAGGTGGCGACAAACACTGCACCGTGATCCATGCCGATTTCAGCCAGCATATTGGGGTTTACAAAGAGGATGTAAGCCATTGTCAGGAAGGTGGTGATACCTGCCATGACTTCGGTACGAAAGGTGGTGTTGTTGGCTTGCAACTGAAAGAGACGTTCCAGCATGGGATTAACTGCTCGCGAAAAACGCGGATAATAACAGTCTATGTCTGAAAATGCAGGCGTTTTGCTTGGCTGCTGTCTGCTATTTATGCTGTGAGGGTGGTTGTGCTGTGTAGGTTGTATAACAGGTGCGGTTAGCTGGCAGTTGTTATTGGCCTAGGGTGCCGCTTGAGTTTTGATTGTGCGACGTAAACTGGTGATTTCTTTATTCATCAGGTCGATGCGACGTGCCATGCTTTCAATTAAGCTATGGGCAATGCGCGGATTACTGTGCATGAGACTGAGGAACTGATCTTTAGGAATCACCATCACTGTGCAGGGTTCGCTGGCAATTACTGTGGCATTGCGGCGCTCTTCAGTAAAGACTGCCATTGCACCAAAAATTTCATCTTTTTCAACATCACCTACTTTTTCATCGTTAACCCAAGCTTCGGCGTGCCCTTCAATAATAATAAACACGTGTTCAGCAAGGTCGCCTTGATGAATAAGCTCTTCACCGGCAGCAAAGCTTTGGAAGCCCGTGGATGGGCGAACTTCAGGTTGTTTTAGGCGGGCTAAAGCGTCCGTGAGCAGTGCTGAGTGACCTAACAGGTACAGAGTAAATAACTCTTGGCGCTCATCACTGTTGGCGATGTGCTGAAACATTTCACGACGCGAGAAGGGCAATAAGCGTATTGTTTCTTCGCTGGAATACTCGCAGTCAGGAAGCTCTAGAGCCAAGCCTTGACGCAAGCCCAGTAAGTCGCCTTCTTGTAAATAAAACAAAGGACGCTTGTCAATGGAGGCATGTATTAAACCGCTATCGATGATAAACAGCTGATTGTCAGGTAGGCGCGTGGCTAAGTTAGCGCATTGAGTTATTTCTATAGGTGCGCTAAACGGCTGTAAACCATCGATTAATTGGCGAGGAATGGCTTGCAGACGGTTTGTTAGCTTGTCGGCATATGCCGGTTGCTCACCCAATAGATACATAAGTTAAACGTTCCTAGACTAACGACAAGAAGCTTTATTAAAACACTAGTCTGCATAGCTAATGAAGTAAATCAATATATCTGCAGACTGTGAGCTGGCGCAATATGCAGTACGATATTGTAGCTGTTGCGCTATTTTTCTTGGCAGCGCATGCGTGTTCCGGTTGTTAAAGAGAGCAGCACTTCCTCGGCGCGTAAATTGTCTGCAAAATAGCAGCCTGATATTTTAGCGCGATTGATGCTGGCGCCTTCGAGTTGTGCTGCGCGAAAATCGATACCGCGTAAATCGCAACTGCGAAAGTACGCATCGCGAAAATCAATCCCTGCTGCATCCAGCCCGCGTAAATTTAAGCCACGCAAGTCAGCGCCTTGTAAGTTAAGTACGCCTGCGTCTAAGTATTGAGCCTTTTGCAGATTAAAATCGTCGACTTTTTCTTCACTAAGCAACTGAAATAATGGGTGCTCGAGTTTTCTTGGCCTGCTCATACTTGTTCTCCCTATAAAGCCAGTTAGGCTTGAGTATAGATCCTATTGCTGCGGGTTGGGCAGTGAGGTGAATTTTTAGTGATTGTGAGCCAGTCCCCTTGTTTTATTTGCTCTATATGAGAACTGTACGCATAATTATTCAAGTCTAAATCAATGGAGAGGGGCCTGCGTGATGGAGCCCTTGGATACAATACCTTATGTTACGGTGGTACAACTGTCAGACAGTCATCTGTTTGCAGATGTAGACGGCCGTTTGTTGGGTATGCAAACCGATGACAGCTTGCAGCAAGTGATGAGTGCTGTGATTGCTGAGCAGAGCAACATTGATTTATTACTGTGCACGGGTGATATCTCGCAAGATGGCTCTATCGTCTCCTATCAACGCTTTGCTGAGACGGTAAAAACGTTGGGCGCGCCCATGCGTTGGTTTGCCGGTAACCATGATGAACGCTTAGCGTTGCAGCAGGTGTGTGCTGAAACAGATTGGCTGCAAGCTGTTTATGATATTGGTGCGTGGCGCATTGTGCTGCTGGATTCATCTGTTGCTAACAAAGTTTATGGCATGCTGGCTGAAGATCAGCTTACTCTTTTAGAGCAAGCTTTAGCGAGTGCGGGCGAGCGCCATGTGCTGATTGGCTTGCATCACCATCCAGTGCCCATTCACAGCTGCTGGATGGATAAAATTGGCCTGCACAATGCTGCACAGTTGCTGTCGATTGTCAGTCGCCACAGCAATGTTAAAGCAGTCATTTGGGGGCATGTGCACCAAGAGTTTGATCAGCTGATCAATGGTGTGCGCTGGCTGGCTGCGCCTTCTACCTGTGTGCAGTTTGCTCCGCGTAGCGATGATTTCGCAGTGGATGACAAAGCGCCAGGCTATCGCTGGTTACGTTTGTATGAAGACGGCCAGTTGCAGACTGCTGTCTCGCGTGTTGAAAATATTGATTTTGAAATTGATTACAGCATCAAAGGCTACTGAAGTGTTGTATGTACACTGAGTCAGTGTTTTTCTGTTTATATGACGAGCTGCGCACTTATCCAGACATGATGCTATCCTAATCGACTGTATTTAATCTGTAGAAGTGTATGCGTAACAGTCCAACTGTAGTTTATATCCATGGCTTTAATAGTTCGCCTGCTTCATTCAAAGCCCAGCGTTTGCGCCGTGCTTGGTTGCAGCTGGGTTTGCCTGAAGAGCACCTGCTGATTCCTAAGTTACACCATCATCCCAAGCAGGCGCTTGCACAGCTGCAAGAGGCGATTGCTCAACTTGGACAGCCGGTTTTGATCGGCAGTTCGCTGGGCGGCTTTTATGCGACTTACTTGGCTGAGCAATACCATTTAAAAGCCTTGCTGATTAATCCCGCAGTGGCTCCGCAGCACCTGTTTGATGGCTTCTCTGCCGAGCAAGAAAATCTTTACAGTGGCGAGCGCTGGCAGCTCACCGACTCGCATTTGCAAAGTCTTGCTGCGCTAGAGGTTGCAGCGCCCGCTGATGCTCAGCGCTTTTGCGTGTGGTTGCAAAGCGGTGATGAAACGCTAGACTACTGTTTGGCTGAACAGTATTATCACGGCTGCGCTGTACAGATTGAACAGGGCGGTGATCATAGTTTTCAGCGCTTTACTGAGCACCTTCCAGCATTATTTACTTTTGTCGGTGTTGCACCTTCAGCCCTGCAATCACTCAATCTTTCTGCTTTAGAGTAACTACATTACCCATGACTAATTCGACCTATACCGCTGATGCCATTGAGGTTCTATCTGGGTTAGATCCGGTGCGTAAGCGCCCAGGGATGTATACCGATACGACGCGCCCTAATCACTTGGCGCAAGAAGTGATTGATAACAGTGTGGATGAGGCATTGGCCGGCCATGCGCGCAATATTCAAGTGATCTTGCATACAGATCAATCCCTTGAAGTGATTGATGATGGACGTGGTATGCCAGTGGATATTCACGCTGAAGAAGGCATTCCAGGGGTTGAGCTGATTTTCACCCGTTTGCATGCCGGTGGTAAGTTTTCTAGTAAAAACTACGAGTTCTCCGGCGGTTTGCACGGTGTAGGTATTTCCGTGGTGAACGCGCTTTCAACATTACTTGAAGTGCGCGTGCGCCGTGGTGGTCAAGAGCATTTCATGACCTTTCGTGATGGCTTTAAAGCCAGTGAGCTAGAAGTGATTGGCACGGTCGGTCAGCGCAATACCGGTACCAGTATCCGTTTTTGGCCCGATGCGCAGTATTTTGATACTGGCAAATTTTCTGTCAGCCGCTTAAAGCATATTTTAAAAGCTAAAGCTGTGTTATGCCCTGGGCTGACGGTGAAGTTTGAGGATAAAAACTGCGCTGAAAACATCACATGGTTCTATGAAGATGGCTTGCGCTCCTATTTGACGGATGCTGTGGCTGAGTTTATCAGCCTGCCAGAGGAGCCGTTTTGTGGTCAGTTCGCGGCTAAAACTGAGCGGGTTGATTGGGCGGTAGTGTGGCTGCCAGAAGGCGGTGAGTTGGTACAAGAAAGCTATGTCAACTTGATCCCAACTGCGCAAGGTGGCACTCACGTCAATGGTTTTCGTCAAGGCTTGTTGGATGCGCTGCGTGAGTTCTGTGAGTTCCGTAACCTGCTGCCACGCGGGGTCAAGCTGGCACCGGATGATATTTGGGAGCGCATCAGCTTTGTCTTATCGATGAAAATGCAAGAACCGCAATTTTCCGGGCAAACCAAAGAGCGTTTATCCTCGCGCACAGCGGCAGGCTTTGTCGCCGGAGTGGTGAAAGATGCCTTTAGCTTATGGCTCAATGCCAATTCTGAGCAGGGTTTGCAGTTGGCAGAATTGGCCATTAGCCATGCCGGGCGCCGCTTGAAGGCGGGGCGTAAAGTTGAACGTAAGCGCATCACTCAGGGCCCTGCTTTGCCGGGTAAACTGGCAGATTGCGCCGGTCAAGACCCAATGCGCGGTGAGTTGTTTTTAGTCGAAGGGGACTCAGCTGGCGGCAGCGCTAAGCAGGCGCGCGATAAAGAGTTTCAAGCCATTATGCCGTTGCGCGGGAAGATCCTGAATACCTGGGAAGTGGACGGTAGCGTCGTGTTGGGCTCGCAAGAAGTACACGACATTGCCGTGGCTATAGGTGTTGATCCAGGTTCGACAGATATCAGCCAGTTACGCTATGGCAAAATTTGTATTTTGGCCGATGCTGACTCTGACGGCTTACACATTGCCACTTTATTATGTGCACTGTTTATGCGTCATTTTAGGCCCCTCGTTGAGGCTGGGCATGTCTATGTCGCGATGCCACCGCTGTATCGCGTGGACCTGGGCAAAGAGGTGCACTACGCCCTGGATGATGATGAGTTGGAAAGCATTCTGGCACGCTTACAGGCGGAGAAAAAACGCGGCAAGCCGCAAGTTACCCGTTTTAAGGGCTTGGGTGAAATGAATCCGCCACAGCTGCGTGAAACCACCATGGACCCCAACACCCGTCGCCTCGTACAGCTGACGCTGGATGATTACAGCGGTACGCAAGAATTAATGGATATGCTGCTGGCAAAAAAACGTGCCGGTGACCGTAAAGCTTGGCTGGAAAGCAAAGGTGATTTGGCACAGGTGCAAGTTTAATGCGCCCGTTTCACCCTGTTTATACTGTTTTAACCGCAAACCTATTCGATAGAGGCTGTGCATGACGCAATCTTTGGATTTAAGTCTTGAGGGCGTTGAGCGCCGCTCAATGGCAGAGTTTACCGAGCAAGCCTATTTAAACTATTCCATGTACGTGATCATGGATCGGGCCTTGCCGCATATTGGCGATGGCCTGAAACCGGTACAGCGCCGCATTATTTATGCCATGAGCGAGCTGAATTTAGATGCCGATTCCAAGCATAAAAAATCAGCACGTACGGTTGGTGATGTGCTGGGTAAGTATCACCCGCACGGTGATATCGCCTGTTATGAAGCCATGGTGTTAATGGCGCAGCCGTTCAGCTATCGTTATCCGTTGGTTGATGGCCAAGGTAACTGGGGTGCGCCGGATGACCCTAAATCCTTTGCCGCGATGCGTTATACCGAAGCACGTTTAGCCCGTTACTCGGAAGTGCTGCTCACTGAGTTGGGGCAAGGTACGGTCGATTGGATTGCAAACTTCGACGGCACTATGAATGAACCAGCGGTATTGCCGGCGCGTCTGCCCAACTTGTTGCTCAATGGCACCACTGGAATTGCCGTGGGCATGGCCACCGATGTGCCACCGCATAACTTGCGAGAAGTAGCCGCTGCTTGTGTGTTGCTGCTGGATAAACCGAAATCCACCTTGGATGATGTGTGTGAGCATATCCAAGGCCCCGACTATCCGACCGATGCAGAAATCATCACCTCGCGTGAAGATATTAAAAAGATCTATCAAAACGGCCGTGGCTCAGTGCGCATGCGCGCTGTGTATCATGTCGATGATGGCGATGTGGTGGTGACTGCACTGCCGCATCAGGTTTCCGGCGCTAAAGTCATTGAGCAAATCGCCGCGCAAATGCAAGCGAAAAAGCTGCCAATGGTGGCGGATTTACGCGATGAGTCCGATCACGAAAACCCCTGCCGTATTGTTATTATTCCACGCTCCAACCGTGTCGACCCTGCTGAGTTGATGCAGCATCTGTTTGCCACCACTGACTTAGAATCCAGTTATCGGATCAATACCAACGTGATTGGCCTTGATGGCCGTCCGCAAGTCAAGGACCTGCGCAGCATGCTGGTTGAATGGCTGGTGTTTCGTGTGGAAACGGTACGCAAGCGTCTGCAGTTTCGTCTTGATCGGGTCGAAAAACGTCTGCACTTATTAGAAGGCTTACTGATTGCCTTTTTAAATTTGGATGAAGTGATTGAGATCATCCGCACTGAGGAGCACCCCAAAGCGGTGTTAATCCAGCGCTTCGGTATCAGCGAGATTCAAGCCGATTACATTCTTGATACGCGCTTGCGTCAATTAGCGCGCCTTGAAGAAATGAAAATCCGTGGTGAGCAAGACGAGCTAGCCAAAGAGCAAGCAAGCCTGCAAGCCTTGCTCGGCAGTGAAACCAAGCTGAAAAACTTGGTGCGTAAAGAGTTGATTGCTGATGCTAAAACCTACGGTGATGATCGCCGTTCACCACTGGTTGAACGCGGTGAAGCGAAGGCTTTATCAGAAACAGATTTAGTACCCGCTGAGCCCGTCACTGTGGTGATGTCTGAGCAAGGCTGGGTGCGCAGTGCCAAAGGCCATGAGATTGATCCAGCCGCATTGTCCTATAAAGCCGGTGATGGTTTTAAGCATGCGGTACAGGGTCGCTCCAACCAGTTTGTAGTGTTTTTAGACAGCAGCGGCCGCAGTTACTCCTTGCCTGCGCACACTTTACCGGCTGCACGTGGCCAAGGTGAGCCGCTGTCAGGGCGTTTAACGCCACCTGCTGGCGCAACCTTTGAATGCTTACTGATGCCTGCTGATGAGCAGCTGCTAGTGCTCGCCTCTGATGCAGGCTATGGTTTTGTGGTCAAAGGCGAAGACATGCAGGCAAAAAATAAAGCCGGCAAAGCCTTAATCACCCTGCCAAAAGGGGCGCGGGTATTGCCACCTAAGGTGCTCCATAGCTTTGAGGAGGATTGGTTAGCAGCAGTCACCAATGAAGGCCGTTTGTTGGTATTTAAAGTGTCTGACTTGCCGCAACTGAGCAAAGGTAAAGGCAATAGATTGATTGCTATTGCCACCGATCGAGCAGCTAAGCGGGAAGAATGGCTGATTGATTTTGCCGTATTAACGCCGCAGTCAACCTTGGTTTTAGTTGCTGGTAAACGTACCTTATCGCTTAAGTTCAGTGACCTAGAGCACTACCAAGGTGAGCGTGGCCGACGTGGTAATAAGTTGCCTCGAGGCTTTCAGCGGGTGGACGCGTTACGCATTGAACCGTAAAGTGGTCTGTGTCTGACAATGATCTGTTGTTGATCATGATGCTACCCAGTAGCTATTAAAGGATAAGCAGATGAATAAGGCACCGTCATTAGAATGGGATCACAGTGGCGCGGCATCCGTGCTGCTGGTGACGGGCAACTGGACTTTAGAGCAACGTAAGCCTGAGCTCAATGAAGTCTGGCGTCAGGGTGGACGCTTGCCTGAGCAGTTAGCTGTGCGCGTAGTTGTTGATACTTGGGATAGTAGCTTGCTGGCCTTATTGCGCCGCCTCCAGCGTTTGGCTACCGAGCAACGTGTTGCGCTTGATCTGTTGGGCTTGCCCGATGGTGTTGAACGCTTACTAGAAATGGCTGCCAGCCCGTCAACGCAAGCACAAGAAGCGGCTAAGCCCGATTATGGTTGGGTTTCACGTGTGGGGCTTGCCGCACAGAATGCTGTGCGGGCAGTGGTCAACTCATGCACCTTTATTGGGGAAGTGATGCAGGCATTGGGGCGCTTGCTGGCCGGCAAAGCGCGTATGCGTATGCTCGACTTCTGGATGGCGTTGCAGCAGTGCGGCCCGGGTGCGTTGCCGATTGTTGCCCTGATAGCCAGCCTAGTTGGTTTGATTCTCGCCTTTGTTGGTGCCGCACAGCTGGAGGCGTTTGGCGCACAGCTTTATATTGCCAATATGGTTGCTATCGGTATGACCCGTGAAATGGGTGCGCTAATGACTGCGATTATTATGGCTGGCCGCACCGGTGCTGCCTATGCTGCAGAATTAGGCAGTATGCAGGCCAATGAAGAAATTGACGCACTAAAAACCTTTGGCTTTCCACCGCTGGAGTTTTTGATCCTGCCTCGCTTACTGGCTTTGCTGGTGAGTATGCCGCTGTTAACGGTATTTGCCGATGCCTTGGGTATTTTTGGCGGTTTTGTGATTGGTTCAGGCTTGTTTGATATTTCTGCTACGCAATACATTAACCAAAGCTTGGAAATGCTGAGCATGACCGATTTTTTAATTGGTTTATTTAAGAGCTTGGTGTTTGCCGTGTTGATTGGCCTGATTGGTTGTTATTACGGCTTGTCTTGTGGGCGCAATGCTCAAGCTGTGGGGCAGGCTACCACCAATGCTGTGGTCAGTATTATTGTTGCGCTGGTGATCAGTGATGCCTTGATTACCCTCATTTGTACACAGCTAGGGATCTAAGCATGAGCGATGCCATATTGGTTGCAGACAACCTCAGTGCCGGCTATGGCTCGTTGGTGATTCAGCGTGACCTTAACTTTAGTATTAAAAAGGGTGAGGTTTTTGTCATTATCGGTGGCAGTGGCTGTGGTAAAAGCACCGTGCTACGTCACTTAATTGGGTTGCAAGCCCCCTTGGCTGGGCGTGTACTCTTTCAGGGTGAAGACTTTTGGGCACGTGATGCCGATAGCCGTGCTAATTTGCAGCAGCATTTTGGTGTGCTTTATCAAAACGGTGCGCTGTGGGGGGGATGACCTTAAGGGAAAACATTTGCCTGCCTTTAAGTGCTTGGCGACCGGAGTTGAGCCAAGCCGATTTGCATGAGTTAGCAGCGATTAAGCTGGCCTGGGTAGGCTTAACAGGCTGTGATCAGCTGTACCCTGCTGAGTTGTCGGGTGGTATGCGCAAGCGTGCGGCGCTAGCTCGTGCCTTGGCATTAGACCCGCAGGTGTTGTTTTTTGATGAGCCTTCAGCGGGGCTTGATCCGCTTAGTTCGATGGCACTGGATGAGTTGATTTTGCAGCTGCGTGATAGTCTAGGCTCTAGCATTGTTCTGGTCACCCATGAACTACCCAGCATTTTTGCTGTGGCGGACACCTGTTTATTTCTAGACAATGCAACGCGTACGCAAATAGCTTTGGGCTCACTGGATGAGTTATTAGCGCATGGCCCTGAGACAGTACAACGCTTTTTACGGCGTGGCGAAACTGCAGCACATGAGGTAGCAAGATGACTGAGTCGCGTAAACCTTTTCTTATTGGTGCTTTTTTGCTCAGTGGCGTAGCACTGCTGGCGGCTGGGCTGCTGGTGCTGAACCGCGACCACCTGCTCAGTCGCCCTGTTGAATATGTGGTGTACTTTACCGGAGCCTTGGATGGCTTAGACGTGGGTGCCGACGTCACTTATCGTGGAGTTAAGATTGGCAATGTCTGGCAAATTAAATTGTCCTATGACCGTTCGCTGAATGATGTGGTGATGCCGGTGACTATTCGCATTAACACGGACAGCGCGCGTGGTAGCAATACTGATCGCGGCTTTGATCGCTCCATTGAACCTTTAATTCAACGGGGGCTGCGCGCGCAGTTGCAAACCCCCAGTTTGTTGACCGGTAAAGCCATTGTCGCTTTAGATTTTTTTCCTGGTCAACCAGGTTATATTCGCGATCCGCATGCCATCGATTTGCCAGCCATTCCAACCGTTCCGTCGCGTATTGATCAGATTTCTGACGTGCTGCGCAATTTAGCCGATGGCTTACGTGAAATGCCGCTAAAAGAAACCTTAGAAACGACCAATAGAACACTGTTGGCTTTTGAACGCTTGGCATCTGCTCCTGAAACCCAGGCTGCAATTCAGAGTTTGAGTGCGTCTTTGCTTAATTTTGAAAAAATCAGTCAGCAATTACAACAACGCCTGCCAGGAATGTTGGATAATGTAGAGAGTGGCAGCGCTGAGCTCAAAGCAGCTTTGGTTGATGTGCGTCATGCTGCACAAAGTGCTCGTGATGCGTTGCAACAAATGGACGGTCTGGTCAGTGATGGCCGTCGTAGTTTAGGGCCGCAATCAGAATTACAATACGAATTGTTGCAGTCTTTACAGGATTTGGGGCAAGCCAGTAAAGCATTGCAGCGCACTGCGGAAAGTATAGAACAGCAGCCGCAATCGATTATATTTGGCAAGAAACGGTGAATAAATGAAACAGTTAATGCGCTTGCCATTGGGTATAGCCATGCTAGGCGTTCTAGTGCTAGGGGCAGTGGGTTGCAGTGTTGCGCCGCCCGCGCAATTTTATCAATTACATCAAGCTGAAACGACTGTAGCAAGTGGTAAAAGTAACGCCACGGTCTTATTGGGACCGCTAAAAATTGCTGATTACTTGCAGCGTGAAAATGTTATCCAGCGCAAGCTTGACGGCAGTTTAAGTTTGAGCCAAGAGGCGCGTTGGGCGGGTAGTTTGCAAGATGATATTGGACAGTTATTGTTGCGCCAGATCTCCTCTGAGTTAGGCAGTAGCCGTATTTCTCTATACCCAGACCGCGTGGGTATGAAGGCGCAAGCGCAAGTGGTGCTCAGCATCAGTCGCCTAGACTCTGGTGTGGAGCAGCCCGCAGTATTGGAAGCACAATGGCGTTTGCTGGATGCTAAAGGCACACTGCGTAACAGTCGCGTGTTGCGTTTTGAAGAGCCGCATAACGGTGAGTTAAGCGATCAGGTGCGTGCCCAGAGTGACTTGCTGGGACAGTTGTCTAAACAGTTGGTAAGTGCATTACAAAAGGCGCTGCCCAATCACACCGTCAAGAAAGACACACGCAAGTCCAATGCAACCACCCGCAATGAAAAACCTGCAACGGAGCAGGGTGAGCAAATTAATATTCCAGTGGTAGAGCCGGTGCGTGAGCTTGAGGTGTATCGCTTTTAAAGCTGTCAAGTGATTGCAAAACGCACACCCAAGCCGTTGCAGTGGTTACGCACAAGAGCGCGGGTTATGGGTGTGCATACTGCTAGCTTAGACTCTGTTTCTGTAAAGTATGCAGCTGGTTTTGCAGTAAAGTTGGATACGGATTAAGCAGTGTTTCTAAACAGCAAGCATCAGCTGGTTGAGTTATCGGGCGAATCCGTGAGCAGGCAACAATACTGCTATGTTGGGCTAAACTGTCGCTGAGCAGTAATAAGTTGCGGCTGTGCTGGCTGAGGCTGAGAGCAGTTTGCGCACTCTCACTGAGTAGCAGCTCGCCCAGTGAGATATTTTTAGCGCTGGGTCCTTCACTCAAACCCAGTTGTATATGCAAAGCAATACCACTGTCCGCCACTTCGATCTGTAACGCATGGCCAAAGGCACGTAAAAGTTCGCCGCAACAGAGTGCATTGCGTGGATATTCATCATGTTCAGAGTGAAATGTAATTAAACTGCGGCCGTCAGTTAAAGCATGCAATTGTCCACCGTAGAGTGATGCTGAATACTGAACAGCATGACGGTATTTCTTTGTTAATTGATTAAAGCGCTCGCTCGGTAATTGCCGCAGTTGTTCCATACTGCCAAATTCTACGGCGAGGACAGCTGTGCGCAAAGTTACTGGTTGCGCGGCATAAGGGCGCACTGTATCTAATGTGCTGAGAGGAATAGTGTCGACGAGATGCTGGAAAGGCTCTGTGTGCTCATCTGCTACTGGAACTGTTGTGGCAGGTGTTGTTGCTGGCTCTTGTGCTGAGTCTTGTGCAAGCTGCGCGGTGGGGGCTGATGCTGTTTGTGTATCCTCGATAAAATATTGATTAAGTTGTCTAGCTAATAAGCCTATTTCATCGGAACGCTTAATAAAAGGTGCTGGTGGTGCTGGATTGATCAGCCAATTGCTCAAGCTTTGCAAAGGTACGGATAGTGAGCGCGCTAAACGTACTGATAAAATCAGAGCCAGTACCAGTAAAATGAGGCCCAGTACAGCCATGTTTTGCATGCTGGTGGTGAGCGGTTGTTGCAGTTTTTTGATGTCAATATGCAAATGCAGGGAGCCGGCAACTACATCCTCAAAAGAGAGCTGTTGTGAGTACAGGTTATGCGTGTCGTTGCTTGCTTTAGGGCGTTTACCGGCCTCGGCAAGGATACGATTATCAACACTGTATAGCGCTGCGTGTGAGACGTAAGGGTTGTTAGCTAGATCGCGTAATAAAACAGCAACGCTGAGTGTGTCATCAGCAGATAACGCACCTTCAGCAACGCTTCGTGTTTGCTGCAGTAAGCTTTGCCCTAGCGCATCGGCTTGTTGCTGCACAGACCATTGCAACTGGGTATGCACCAGCCATGCAAATGCGAGTAGGCTGGTTGCAATAATTAAAAAAACATAGCCTGTGATTCGCGAAGCAATACTGGAGCGTCGAGAATGCGTTGAATCAAGCGCCATAGACAATATTTTCCATTATAGAAGTGTTTAAAAACAAAAAACGACGGGTCAATTCATTGTTTGTGACGACAACAGCGGTAAAGTATAACGGGCGTAAAACATAGAACAAGCAAAAGGACTGCACGTTAAGCGATTAAATGGCTAGAATGAGTCTTTTTATCTGCGGAGAAAGCACCGTGCGCGAAATTGTCCTGATTAACATCACAGGTGAAGACCGTCCGGGGTTAACCGCCGCCATTACTGGCGTGCTGGCACACAGTGGTGTAAATATTTTGGATATTGGTCAAGCTGTTATTCATAACACCTTGTCATTTGGTATTTTGGTTGAAATTCCAAGTACTGAACAGGCCTCAGCAGTGCTTAAGGATATCCTCTTTACCGGCTACAAGCTTGATCAGCAGGTACGCTTTACCCCTGTCTCAGAAGAGGACTACCGCCAGTGGGTGGCAGGGCAAGGTAAAACCCGTTACATCGTCACCTTGCTCACTCGACAGGTCACTGCCGAACAGTTACAACGGGTGAGTGCGATCACTGCGCAGTACGGTTTGAATATTGATCATATTGACCGTTTGTCGGGGCGTATGCCGCTGGATACGCCAGAAAGCCAAGGCAAAGGCTGCATTGAATTTTCAGTGCGTGGTGAGCCTGCTGATGCAGTCGCCTTACGCGCGGAGTTTTTAAGTGTGGCGCAAGAGTTGAACGTCGACATTGCTTTTCAGCGCGATACGGTGTTTCGCCGCAATCGACGCCTTGCTGTGTTTGATATGGATTCCACGCTAATCGAAGCTGAAGTCATTGATGAGCTTGCTAAGGCGGCCGGTGTCGGTGAGCAAGTAGCGCAGATTACTGAGCGGGCGATGCAGGGCGAATTGGACTTTAAAGCCAGTTTTAGAGAGCGTTTAGCACTGCTCGAAGGTCTATCGGAAGATGTGCTGGAAGAAATTGGAGCATCGTTGCGTCTGACCGAAGGCGCAGAGATGTTATTTACTGAGCTCAAGCGTCTGGGTTACAAAACTGCGATTTTATCGGGTGGTTTCACCTACTTCGCCAAACAGTTGCAAGCGCGTTTAGGTATTGATTATGTCTATGCCAATGAATTGGAAATTGTTGACGGTAAGCTCACCGGTCGCGCCATTGAGCCGATTGTTGATGCCCAGCGTAAAGCCGACCTGCTGCGCGAGTTGACCGCACTAGAAGGCTTGCGCTTAGAGCAAACCATTGCTGTAGGTGATGGCGCTAATGACTTGCCAATGCTGGGTTTAGCTGGCTTGGGTGTGGCGTTTCGTGCCAAGCCAATGGTGAAAAAATCAGCGCGCCAAGCCATTTCGACATTGGGTCTAGATGGTATTTTATACTTGTTGGGTTACCGTGACCGCGAAGGTGCTGACGAGTAGTCTAGTGCTTTGGGTTATTTGCTGTGCGGTGCTGAGCCTGCACAGCAAATAGATCAGCTTAAGACAGACTGCCTAATGCATTGCGGCTGAATGGCAAAATTTCATCTTGGCGGCCATCGCGTACTTTTGCCGCCCATTCTGGGTCGACCAGTAGCGCACGCCCTACTGCGACTAAATCAAACTCCTCAGCGCTAAAGCGCGCCAATAACGCATCTAAACTGGCTGGCTGCGCCACTTCTTTGGTGTTGGTCATAAAGCTGGTGAACTCACTGCCGTCTAAACCAACGCTGCCTACGGTAATGGTTGGCTTACCAGTGAGTATGCGTGTCCAGCCGGCAAGATTAAGGTCTGATTCTGCAAACTCAGGTTGCCAGAAACGACGGGTTGAACAATGGAAAATATCAACACCGGCATCACTTAAAGGCTGTAAGAAGGCTTTGAGCTCGTCAGGAGTTTGTGCCAGACGTGCCGTGTAGTCTTGCTGTTTCCATTGTGAGTAGCGAAATACGATGGGGAAGTTGGGGCCGACAGCAGCACGCACCGCTTGAATAATTTCCACGGCAAAACGGCCGCGCTTGGCCATACTGCCACCGTAATCATCTGTGCGTTGATTGCTGCCTTCCCAAAAAAACTGATCAATTAAGTAGCCGTGTGCGCCGTGAATTTCAACGCCATCCATGCCGATGGTTTGCGCATCCTTAGCTGCCTGGGCAAAGGCTGCAACTACGTCATCAATATCGGCTTGTGTCATGCCGTGGACGATTTTTTTGCCGTCTTTATGCTTTGTCATCGGACCATAACCGGGCACGCTGGCATCTGGCTCCGTACCTAAACGACGCACATTGCCCACATGCCAGAGCTGCGGCATGATTTTACCGCCTGCCGCATGCACTGCTGTTACTACGTTTTTCCAGCCATTTAGAGCATCGTCACCATAAAAGCGCGGCACATTGGGGTAACCATTGGCTGCGCAGTGATTAACCGTGGTGCCCTCGGTGATAATAAGGCCCACGCCAGCAGCTGCACGCTTGCTGTAATACTCTACAACCTGAGCGTTAGGAACGCCGCCCGGTGAGAATGAGCGCGTCATTGGTGCCATCACAATACGTGTTGGCAGCTTTAAAGAACCGAGCTGAAAAGGCTTAAACAATTGCTTTGAATCATTCATTAAATGCTCCAGTCGTTTTTGTAAAATAATGGGCAGGTGTTTTGTTTTGAGTCATAAAGCGACCTGATACATGTCCAAGGTATCAGATACGTTGTCGCTAAAGCCACGCTCTAATCGAATTTTAAGTGTGAGGCCAGCTCGATTCGTGCACGTATTATTGCCGAAGGGGCGAATGGCCTGACCACACCAAAAGCTGACGATATTCTTAAAGCAATAAAGGCATTACCATCGTGCTTGATGTGTCACTGTGTACTGCGGCCTTTATTACCGCGTGTACACGTATCTTAGAAGCGCGAGAGCTGCGCGGGTTGTACCTGTAACAGTTGCTGTGGCGTTGGTGCTAATAAAAACCCACGTACTCACGGGTATTTTATCTGCTGCTTGTATTCTGTGAGTCAGGTTAGATATTGCAAACTGCTGTGGGTCTGATTGTGCATTGAGCACAAAAAAGCCTGCAGCAATGCAGGCTTTTAATGTGTGGCGTAGATGATGCGGTTGCTGCGCTCGCTATGTTATTCCGGTAGCGCAGCGATAACATCTTCGGCTTGTAAGCCTTTCTCGCGGTCCATTACCGTGAACTCAACACGCTGACCTTCCACCAAAACGCGGTGACCTTCGCCGCGAATCGCACGAAAGTGCACAAAAATGTCATCTCCGCTGTCACGGGAAATAAAACCAAAACCTTTTGAGGTGTTAAACCATTTAACTGTACCGGTTTCACGATCGCTCAGGTCTTGTGACAGAGGTGTGCTTTTAGTGCTGACTTTGCGCAGGTTCAACGCCAAGTGCAGCACCACCGCGGCCAATAAGGTGATAAGGCTTAATAGCGCGTTGTTAATTGTATCTGTACCGCTGAGCATAAATACAGCTTGCATAGCGGCTGCTATAACGATTAAGGCAGAAGCAAGGCCTTGTAGTTGACGACGGCCACCTCGTGCCCACGTGGGTAAAACAGGTGCGATTAATAAATTAGCTAAAGCAAATGAAGCGAGCAGCAAAGCTGCAGCTGGATTATTACTGGCCAAAATAAGAGACACAAGCAGGGCGCTAACACCGGTTAATAAATGGATAGTTTTCAACATATGCAATGGACTCACCTTAATAAGAATCACAATAATAAAAGGACCGACTACACGTACAGCGTTCAATATGAGGCGCGCTGCTGTCGTGACCAAACACCGGCGGAAAAACCGTAGGCGCTATCCGTGTATTAAACAGCAAACACGGCGTTGACTCAAACAACTAAAGTCGCCAAGCAGCTCTCATGCCGCAAAGATTGAGAACACGAGCCCAGATTAAAGTTGCACAGTCGCTAAGACCTCTACATTAAGCGTCTATTATGCAAACTGTCATCCAGAACTAGCTGCTTATGTGCTACGACATGGCATAGCCGCCAGCGCTGTTAGGCTATATAATCAAGGTTTTCTGCGATGCCTTGGCATATGCGCTGTTAGCTGGCGAGTATTTGTGCACTGGGCATTGGTTATTTCAAATTTTTTAGGAAGCGAACGCTATCATGATGCGCAGCCACTATTGCGGGCACTTAAACGAATCCCTAAACGGGCAAACCGTTACTCTTTGCGGTTGGGTCCACCGTCGTCGTGACCACGGAGGCGTTATTTTCCTTGATATCCGTGATCGTGAAGGCTTGGCTCAAGTCGTTTTTAACCCTGAGCATGCTGAGATTTTTGCAACAGCTGACCGTGTGCGCAGCGAATATGTTGTGAAAGTCACAGGTGTAATCAACCCGCGCCCAGATGGTGCGGTCAACCCTAATATGCCTAGCGGTGCTATTGAAGTCATCGCGACTGGCTTAGAAGTGCTTAACCAAGCTGAAACCACACCCTTCCCACTGCATGAGCATTCGGATGTCGGCGAAGAAACACGCTTGCGTTACCGCTTTATTGACTTGCGCCGCCCAGAAATGGCTGCCAAGTTAAAGTTGCGCTCACGCGTCACCACCAGTATTCGTCGTTATTTAGATGACAATGGTTTCCTTGATGTGGAAACACCGATTCTGACGCGTGCCACGCCAGAAGGCGCGCGCGACTATTTAGTGCCAAGCCGCACCCATCCCGGCAGCTTCTTTGCTTTACCGCAGTCGCCACAGCTGTTTAAACAGTTGCTCATGGTGGCTGGTGTCGATCGTTATTACCAGATCGCTAAATGCTTCCGTGATGAAGACTTGCGTGCTGACCGTCAGCCAGAATTTACCCAAATTGACATTGAAACCAGCTTTATGGATGAGGCGGACATTATGTCCGTCACCGAAACCATGGTGCGTGAGTTATTTAAAGATGTGCTGGATGTTGAATTCGCTAAATTTCCTCACATGACCTACGAAGAAGCGATGCGCCGCTTCGGTTCCGATAAGCCGGACTTGCGCATACCTTTAGAACTGGTGGATGTTGCTGATCAGCTGACTGGCGTTGATTTTAAAGTATTTAGCGGGCCTGCTAATGACCCTAAAGGTCGTGTGGCAGCCTTGCGTGTGCCGGGCCAAGGCAGCATGCCGCGCGGTAAAATTGATGAGTACACCAAGTATGTGAGCAACTACGGCGCACGTGGCTTGGCCTACATTAAAGTCAATGAGCGTGCTAAAGGTGCGGAAGGTTTACAGTCACCGATTGTTAAATTCATCCCAGAAGACAACCTCAATACTATTCTTGACCGCGTTGGTGCTGTGGATGGCGATATCGTCTTCTTCGGCGCTGATAAAGCGCAGGTGGTGAGTGATGCCTTGGGTGCTTTGCGTATCCGCTTAGGCCATGATTTAGATTTATTAACCTGTGAGTGGGCACCGTTGTGGGTGGTTGATTTCCCCATGTTTGAAAGCAACGATGATGGCTCACTGACGGCGATTCACCATCCATTTACTGCGCCAAAATGCACGGCAGATGAGTTGCGTAGCAATCCGGGCGCTGCACTATCACGCGCTTACGATATGGTGCTTAACGGTACTGAGTTGGGTGGCGGCTCGATTCGTATTCATGATCGGACCATGCAACAAGCAGTGTTTGAAATTCTTGGCATTGATGAAGCTGAGCAACAAGAGAAATTTGGCTTCTTGCTGGATGCATTAAAATACGGTGCACCACCACATGGTGGTTTGGCCTTTGGTCTGGACCGTTTGGTGATGCTGATGACCGGTGCACAGTCGATTCGTGAAGTGATTGCCTTCCCGAAAACGCAAAGTGCAGCCTGCGTGATGACGCAAGCACCAGGCGCTGTTGATGCCACTGCATTGCGAGATTTGCACATCCGCTTGCGTGAGCAGCCTAAGGCTGAGTAACAATAGTTAGCGTAACCTTGTGCTGTACTGCAGGCTACCCAAGTGGTACTGCAGTACAGATAAAAGCAGCGTGTGATGAGCGACACAGTACAGAGATAAAACGGGAGATGGTATGGCTGGACATTCCAAGTGGGCGAATATCAAGCACCGCAAAGAGCGCCAAGATAACAAGCGCGGTAAGATTTTCACGAAACTGATTCGTGAGTTAACGGTTGCGGCGAAACAGGGCGGTGGCGTTGCCGCTGATAACCCGCGTTTACGCTTGGCCGTTGATAAAGCGCTATCGGCGAACATGACTCGCGATACCATTGATCGTGCTATTGCGCGTGGCGTTGGCTCAACTGATGGCGATAACGTTGAAGAGTTGATCTACGAAGGCTACGCGCCCAATGGCGTGGCTGTATTTGTTGAGGCCATGACCGACAATCGCAACCGGACTGCCGCTGAGATTCGTCATGCGTTTAACAAGCATGGCGGTAACTTAGGTACGGATGGCTCTGTTGCTTACCTATTTGAACGTAAAGGACAGATTTGTTACGCGCCAGGCGTTGATGAAGAGGCTTTGCTGGATGTGGCCTTGGAACTGGGTGCTGATGATATTGTCACGAACGATGACGGTTCGGTTGAGGTGTTAACCGCCTTCGCTGACTTTATCACTGTCAGTGAGGCTTTGACGGCTGCTGGCTTTGCTGCAGAACAAGCTGAAGTGACGATGCTTCCGACCATGACTGCTGAGCTGGATTTAGACGGCGCAGAGAAAGTCATGCGTTTGATTGATGCCTTGGAAGATTTGGATGACGTGCAAAACGTTTACTCTAATGCTGAGATTCCAGATGATGTGATGGAGCAGCTGTAAGCTGAGTTTTACCGTGCTGTTTAATAAGCCTCTGGTTGCTTGTATTGATAAGCCCAGAGGTTTTTTATTTGTGCATACGATGACAAGCACGCTTAATATGCGGTGTTGACCCGCCGCTAAAGGATGCCCAGATGACGCTTATTATAGGCATTGACCCCGGCTCTAGAATCACCGGCTATGGGGTCATTCGTGATACCGGACGCGGCTGTGAGTATGTCGCCTCTGGTTGTATTCGTACCGGTAAGGGCGAGCTGGCTGAGCGTTTAAACGCTGTGTTTGCTGGAGTCAGTGAAATTATTCAAACCTATCAGCCGATCACCATGGGTATTGAGCAGGTGTTTATGGCGCGCAATGCCGATTCTGCTCTTAAACTCGGACAGGCGCGCGGTGTTGCTATTGTGGCGGCTACTCAAGCGGGTTTGCCTGTCTCCGAATACAGCGCCACACAAGTGAAATCAGCGATTGTCGGCAGTGGTCGCGCAGCCAAAGAACAGGTGCAGTTGATGGTGATGCATTTGTTAAAGCTAAGCAAAAAACCGCAAATTGATGCCTCCGATGCTTTGGCGATTGCTTTATGCCATGCACACCATCAGCAAACACTGTTGCCTCATGGCTTGTCAGCGGCCAAACTGCGTGGTGGTCGATTGGCGCTGTAAACGATACTTTAGCGCCACTATCGAAATGTGTAACTGCTCTAGCGGCACAGCTGTTTGTATAAAAGACTGTCACTGGCAACGAATTCAACTTTAATCGTGGCGTGGCTGCCGCTGGGCATCACCGCTAGTTGTTCGCCGGTTGTGCAGTTGAGTACATAAGCTTGGCTTTCTAAGCGCTCGATAGAGTCGTTGATAAACTCATAGCGGATATATTCAACCAGTGTTTCACCATCCTGCTGGCTCTCTCTGACGGTGCCATCGAGTACCACAAAAGACGAAACAGACGGTATTAGGTAGCTCCATGGTCGAAAAAAACTACTGCCTCGCGTTTGCCCAACGACCACCGACTCGGCTGGGAGCTGGCTGCGCTTAAACTCAAACCAGCTGTAATCGTAATAGGCTAAGTAGCCGAGCATTCCTAGGCCCGCGCAGACTGGAATAATCCATGATGGGAGTGTGTTACGGCTAAGTTTTCTCAGCAAAAAAGCCAATGCGCCAACGCATAAGCCGATGATAAAAACTGCAAGCAAATGCCAAATCATACACAATTCTCTAAAGAAAAGAGGGCCACCCTAAGGAGGCCCTCTTTGATATAGGTAGCCCATGGCTACATGGTTAATGTGTCAGCTTCACGTTACGGGTAACGGACGCTTTCCACCATTTTCTGTAGTTCTTCGGAAGGCTCTTCTGTTGCATAGGATACAGAGATTGCAACAATAAAGTTAATCAGCGCACCGATACAACCGATTGATAATGGGGAGATACCCATAATCCAGAACTCTGGCGTGTTCGGGAAGTTGTTTGTGCCCGGAATAAAGAACCAGCCAAGGTACATAAAGATATAACTAATGGTAAATAGCGCACCAGTACTCATACCCGCTACAGCGCCTTTGGCGTTAATTCGCTTGAAGAAGATACCCATGATCAGCGCTGGGAAGATGGACGAGGCCGCCATTCCGAACGCTAAGGCCACCGTTTGCGCGGCGAACCCTGGTGGATTAATCCCCAACCATGTTGCAATGACGATAGCCCCCACCATTGATATCCGTGCCGCTAGCATTTCTGCTTTATCAGATATTTGTGGAAACAGGGTGTTTTTAATTAAGTCATGACTCACCGCAGAGGAGATTGCCAGTAGCAAACCTGATGCCGTGGACAGTGCCGCAGCAATACCACCTGCCGCCATGAGACCGATGATCCAGCCTGGCATATTACCAATTTCAGGTAGTGCCAATACCAAGATATCGTTGTTGATGGTCAGCTCGTTACCTTCCCAGCCACGCTCGACAGCAACGGTTTCAGCATACTGAGTGTTTTTATCGTTGTAGTACTGAACACGACCATCGTTGTTTTTGTCTTCAAAGGTGAGTAGGCCAGTGGTTTCCCACTTTTCGAACCATACTGGGCGGTCCTCATAGACCATCGCTTCTTCGATGCCTTCACCAGGGTAAATCGACTCTAGCAAGTTCAAACGCGCCATAGACGCCAGTGGTGGTGCAGTAGTGTAGAACAGAGCGATAAACACCAACGCCCAACCGGCAGACCAGCGTGCATCAGAGATTTTAGGAACGGTAAAGAAGCGAATAATCACGTGTGGCAAGCCCGCAGTACCGACCATCAAGGTCAGGGTAAAGAGGAACATATTCCACTTGTTTTCTACGTCTGCAGTGTAATCTTGGAAGCCGAGATCACGCACCACTTCGTTAAGTTTGTGCAGTAAAGGCGTGCCTGAATTACCAAACTCACCAACAAAACCTACTTGCGGCAGGAAATGTCCGGTCATTTGTAGCGACAGATAGATCGCTGGAATGGTGAAGGCAAGGATCAGTACAACGTACTGAGCCACCTGGGTGTACGTCACCCCTTTCATGCCGCCCAATACGGCGTAGAAGAACACGACAATAGCGGAGATGATCAGGCCCATGGTGCTGCTGACTTCTAAGAAGCGTGCAAAAGCAACACCCGCACCGGTCATTTGACCGATAACATAGGTCAGAGAAATCATAATCAAGCACACCACGGCTACCAAGCGCGCGGCTTTACTGTCATAACGTGAACCGACAAAATCGGGCACTGTGTATTTACCGAAACGACGTAAGTAAGGCGCCAGTAAGGTTGCTAAGAGGACATAGCCACCGGTCCAACCAAGGATAAAGGATGAGTTGACATAACCGACTGAAATCAGACCGGCAACCGAGATAAAGGATGCAGCTGACAGCCAGTCAGCTGCTGTAGCCATGCCGTTTAGCACTGGATGTACTTCACCGCCAGCGATATAGAATTCGCGGGTGGATTTAGCACGCGCCCAAATCGCAATCCAAGTATAGATTGCGAAGGAGCCGGCAACAAAAAGCATATTGATCAGGAATTGACTCATAGCTTACTCCTCCAGGCCGAATTTTTTATCCAGTCTGTTCATTTTCCAAGCATAGAAAAAGATCAAACAGACGAATGTATAAATTGAGCCTTGCTGGGCAAACCAAAAGCCCAAGTCTGCCCCGCCAATGGAAATCCCCATCAGATAAGGACGCAGTAGCATTCCGAAGCCATAAGATACTGTAGCCCATATACATAGGGTTATTAGAATCAGCCGCAAGTTTGCAGCCCAATATGCTTTGTTTCTTTCTTCTTTAGATTCAGTCATGACAACTGTTCCCCATTTATTTATTGTTTTAGAGTTTGGATCATTCTCAGTGCAGAGAAGTATTCGGCTATCACTATGCTAAAAATAAAATAAAAGGTAAGGCGTACTTTGGTATGAGATTTAAATTTTATTTAATAGTCTTTTTAAATCAATAGCTTACCGTTTGTGTATTTATTTTTTTAGATGCTTTTTTAATTTCAACTAAACCAAGGTATGATGCGTCTGTGTGGAAAAAATTAAATATTTAATAAGAAATAAGCTTTTCGCCGTGCTGGCGGCTATTTAAAACTGTTTAATATGCATTATAAAAAGAAGTTAAATAATAAACATTGGGGTTATTTGTTTATTTTTTAAGGAGCCTCTGAATAACTCCCCACTTTTTGCGATAATAGCCGCATCGACCTTTTTTTAGCCCAGTGAGCCGAATCATGAGCCAACTGACCTTTGCCGAAGCAGAGTACCAGAACAAAAAGCGTAAGACGCGTCGTGAGATTTTCTTGGAAAAAATGGATGCCATTATTCCTTGGAAGCGCTTGGAGAATCGCGCCGCTAAGCATTACCCAAAAGGTGAAATGGGGCGTCCCCCTTATCCGCTCAGTGTGATGCTGCGTGTGCATTGCTTGCAGTTGTTCTACAACCTTAGCGATCCTGCTCTGGAAGATTCGCTGTATGAAATTGAATCAATACGCCGCTTTGCAGGATTGCGTTTGTCAGACAATATTCCTGATGAAACAACGATTTTAAACTTCCGTCACTTCCTTGAAAAGCATGGGCTGGGCAAGCTATTTCTGAAGGAAATTAACAAGCACTTGCAGCATCAAGGCTTGCTGTTTCGCGAAGGCACCATTGTGGATGCCAGCATTATTTCCGCACCGAGCTCAACGAAAAATCAAAGCCGCAAGCGCGACCCAGAAATGCATTCCAGCAAGAAAGGCAACCAATGGCACTTTGGCATGAAGATGCATATCGGCGTGGATGATGTCACAGGTATGATTCATAGCGTGGAAAGTACGGCTGCCAATGTGCACGACGTAACCATGACTGCAAGCCTTCTACATGGCGAAGAAAAGCGTGTATTTGGTGATGCTGGATACCTAGGTGTTGAAAAACGCAGGGAAAACAAAGAGCGCAAAAATCTTGCCTGGCTGATCAGTGCTCGAATCAGTAAGCGTAAAACCATGACCGAAAATGAGCAGGAAATTGAAAAAATGAAAGCCAAGCTACGCGCTAAAGTTGAGCATCCGTTTCGCTACATCAAGTGCGTATTTGGCTATAACAAAGTCCGTTACAAAGGGCTTGATAAAAACCATAACCGTTTATGCCTGCTAGCAGGACTAACGAACCTCATGATCAGCAGAAAATACTTGCTGGCTTAGGGTTAGTGCGCCCTTAATCCGCCAAAACGGCGAATTAAGGGCTAAAAGAGGTGGTTTTACCTCGAAAACGGCCTTTTTTAGCTGTTTTTTTGAGTTTTCGAGTCATTTTCTGAAAAGCTCAATAATAAGCTGAGATTTTCAGAGGCTCCTTAATAGTAAAGGAGCGGTGTTTGATTACACATTTTAATCCGTGCGGTGACAATTTTTTAGTTGCGATGCTTGTTGCTGTCTGGCGATGAATATATTGCTCGAAACGCTTGAAATTATAAAAACCAACCACATTATATAAAGCATGAGAGTGAGTAATGGTTGCGCAGCGCTAATAAACCGACTCACCGTATTGACCATGAGGATGAGCAGTTATGCGTATTGATCGTTTTACCAGCCAGTTACAACTGGCCTTATCTGATGCACAGTCATTGGCGATTGGCCATGACCATGCTTCGATTGAACCTTTGCACTTACTGTCTGCCTTGCTGGAACAGCAAGGTGGAGCCATTCGGCCGCTGTTGATGCAGGTCGGCTTTGATGTGAGAAGCCTGCGTGAGGCGCTGAATACAGGCCTGGATCGTTTGGCTAAATTGCAACATCCCACCGGTGATATTGCTATGTCACAAGCCTTGGCTCGCCTGCTTAACCAAGCTGACCGCTTAGCTCAGCAAAAAGGTGACCAGTATATTTCCAGTGAGCTGGTGCTGCTGGCGGCGATGGATGCCAATACTGAGTTGGGTAAGATACTTTTAGCGCAAGGTGTTAGCCGTCAGTCGCTGGAAAATGCCATCACTAACTTGCGTGGCGGTGAGAGCGTTGATGACCCTAATGCTGAACAGTCCCGCCAAGCGTTGGACAGATATACCATTGACCTCACCAAGCGTGCAGAAGAGGGCAAGCTGGACCCAGTGATTGGTCGTGACGAAGAAATTCGTCGCACTATTCAGGTGCTGCAGCGCCGTACAAAAAACAACCCTGTCTTGATCGGTGAGCCCGGCGTGGGTAAAACCGCAATTGCGGAAGGCTTGGCGCAGCGCATTATTAACGGCGAAGTGCCCGATGGTCTAAAAAGTAAACGCCTGCTGTCGCTGGATATGGGCGCTTTGATAGCGGGGGCTAAATACCGCGGTGAATTTGAAGAGCGCCTGAAAAATTTATTAAATGAATTGGCCAAGCAAGAAGGTCAAATCATTTTGTTTATTGATGAATTGCACACCATGGTTGGTGCTGGTAAGGGCGAGGGCGCAATGGATGCCGGTAATATGCTCAAACCTGCGCTGGCACGTGGTGAGTTGCACTGTGTCGGCGCAACAACGCTGGACGAGTACCGTCAGTACATTGAAAAGGATGCAGCTCTTGAGCGCCGTTTCCAGAAAGTGCAGATTGATGAGCCCACTGAAGAAGACACCATTGCTATTTTGCGTGGACTCAAAGAACGCTATGAAGTGCACCACGGTATCAGCATCACCGATGGTGCAATTATCGCTGCGGCCAAACTCTCACACCGCTACATTACAGATCGTCAGCTGCCGGACAAAGCCATCGACTTAATTGACGAAGCCGCCAGTATGATCCGTATGGAAATTGACTCTAAGCCAGAAGCTTTAGATCGCTTGGAGCGTCGCTTGATTCAGCTAAAAATTGAGCGTGAAGCACTGCGTAAAGAGGATGATGCAGCAACCAAGAAACGTTTAGCCAAACTAAAAGAGGACATTGTTGAACTGGAGCGCGAGTACGCTGATTTAGAAGAAATCTGGAAGTCAGAAAAATCTGAAGTGCAGGGCTCTGCGCAATTGCAGCAAAGAATTGAACAAGCGCGCCAAGAAATGGAGCTGGCGCGTCGCAAAGGTGACCTCAATCGTACGGCTGAACTGCAATATGGTGTGATCCCAGACTTGGAACGCAGCTTGGAAATGGTTGATCAAAACAGCAAAACAGAAAATCAACTGTTACGCAGCAAGGTTACTGATGAAGAAATTGCAGATGTGGTCTCTAAGTGGACTGGTATTCCCGTTTCAAAAATGCTTGAAGGTGAGCGCGACAAACTGCTGAAAATGGAAGAATTGCTGCATACGCGGGTGATTGGCCAAGATGAAGCTGTGACTGCGGTATCCAATGCGGTGCGTCGTTCGCGCGCAGGCTTGTCGGACCCTAATCGTCCAAGCGGCTCGTTTCTCTTCTTAGGCCCGACCGGTGTCGGTAAAACTGAGCTGTGTAAAGCGTTAGCTGAGTTCTTGTTTGATACTGAGGATGCCTTGGTTCGTATTGATATGTCTGAGTTTATGGAGAAGCACTCAGTGGCGCGTTTGATTGGTGCGCCGCCAGGTTATGTCGGTTACGAAGAGGGTGGATATTTAACCGAAGCAGTACGTCGTAAGCCCTATTCTGTGGTGCTGATGGATGAGGTGGAGAAAGCGCATCCCGATGTGTTTAACGTGTTGTTGCAAGTGCTGGATGATGGCCGTTTAACGGATAGTCAAGGCCGTACTGTGGATTTCCGCAACACCGTGGTGGTGATGACCTCAAACTTGGGTTCAGTGCAGATTCAAGAGTTGATGGGTGACCGTGAAGCGCAGCGTGCAGCGGTGATGGATGCGGTAGGCTCGCATTTCCGCCCCGAATTTATTAACCGTATTGACGAGTTGGTGATTTTTGAGCCGCTGGGCACAGAGCAAATTGCCGGTATTGCAGAAATTCAGTTGGGACGTTTGCGCCAGCGCTTAGCTGAGCGTGAGTTGCGCTTTGAGTTGACCGCGCAAGCGTTAGAAAAACTGGTTGCCGAAGGCTATGATCCGATCTACGGAGCGCGTCCATTGAAGCGTGCGATTCAGCGCTGGATTGAAAACCCGCTGGCACAACAAATTCTCTCTGGGGAGTTTGAGCCGGGCACAACGATTCAGGCTTTAGTGGAAGACGGTGAGATTGTCTTTAAATAAACACATCTTTTCTGGCTCAATAAAAAACGCACCTTAAGGTGCGTTTTTTATTGCTGCTGCTTGGTTTTTATAAAGCAGTGCTGATTGGCTTAATTATTTATGTTGGCTCGCAATAGTGCTGTTGTTGCAATAGATCAATGCCGCAATCAAAGCTTTCTACCCAGCTTAAAAAGGCATTGATCATTTCTTGGCCTTTGAAGGGACGGCCGTGCTGCGGAACAATCATTTCAACATCCATCTGTCGCACCATATTGGCCCACAGCTGTGTCACTTTCTTGCTGACCATATAGCGACGGTGAAAGTCTTCCATAGACGGGACGTGTTCAGCAAAGCTGGTGACTGGTTGTGCGTCATCAAGTAACGAAGCCCCCATGTCGCCGGAGAATAAGATTTTACTGAGCGGGTCATACAGCTGGAAATTGCCAACTGAATGCAGAAAGTGAGCTGGAATCGCCTTTAGTTTGCTCTGACCCAGTGCAAAGACCGAGCCCTTATCGGGCAACGCAATCACGCGCTCGCTGGTAGAAATGCCATGGTTGGCGGTTAAGTAGCCGGCGGTGAGGTGTGGTAAAAAACGTGCCCATAACGTTGAGGTGATCACTTTTGCTTTGGTGTGCAGCAGCCATTTGTCCAGCGCCGCAATAATATCGGGGTCTTGGTGTGAGGCAAAAATGTAAGTTAACTCTTTCATGTCGATGCGCTTGGATAACTCGAAAGATAATGGCGTATAGGTTAGGTCGCCACCGGGATCAAGCAGTAATGATTGGCCACTATCAGTGATTAAAAACTGGTTTGACTGAATGCCATCACCAGTCACTAAGTCATCAAACATTAAGCATTGATGGCTGCCGTCATCAAATAACACAATAGGATCGCGACGCATAATGCACTCACTTATTAAAATGAGGCGAAACTATGCCAGTGCTGTATAGATTAGAGTTGATTTAAGTCAAGCCTAGCGCGTCCAGTGCAAGCGCTAAGCGTCGTGCGCGTGCACTGCTTGCTATTGTTAAAATGGCCTTGTCACGCTTCCATGCCTGTGCCGTGGACTGGCTTGAGTGAGTAGATAGGGCATGATTGACCTGTGTTTGTAAGCCGGAAAATTGCGCCAACTGAGCAGCAAGCAAAAGATGCGATGTTACGTCTTTATTGGGTTGGGCTAAGGTTTCTTTAAGTCCAGCGAGTACTGCGATCAGCTGTAACTGTAGCTCTTGTGGCCATTGATCAAGCAGACTTTGTCCATACAGCCAAGCACAGAGCGCAGCCAATACGTGGCCATCTTCTAGGCTACGAAAAGGTTTGCTGTAATCATCCCAGCCATCACCGCTTAAGACTTGACAGTGCACCTGGCGAAACTGTACTGAACCGTGGCTAATATCTGGCAGCATAGCTAATGCAGGACCTGTTTGCAGAGTAATATTAGGGTTGTCGGTGGATACTAAAACAGCTGAGAGACAGGGTGCTTGTTCGGCAAGATCATTGCGGGCGAGAACAATCAACCACTGCGCAGCACTGCCAGCAATCACGAAATCTTTGTGTCCAGTGATTTGACCATCGACTAAACGCGTATGAATATCCGCCGGTTTGTTGGAACGTTGCTCGGTTACACAGAATGCGCCGATACCCTGCGGTGCTAGGGGTACCAGTGCGCGTAATGCAGCTTGATAGCCTGCTAGAAAGGCGAGCCCTGGGGTCGCAGCTAATCGGCCCCCTAACATGGCCAGCTCGCAGCTACTGGCCTGTGTAGCGTGCTCGCTTAGCTCGGCAAACCAAGGGCCTGCCTGGGTGTGTGCTAAGCGTGGCAAAGGGCCGAGTAGGGTAGACCAGAGCATGCAATATCCTTGCTAGCGAGAAGCAGTAAATGAGGTATAGCAGCAGTGTGCTTAAGCGGGTTGCTGCTGGCAAGTGCGCAGGCGTGTCGAGATGCTTTAAAACTGTTCAACGCTAACGGGGTTTGCCGAGCGATCGTCGAGCACGCAACTAAATCTGTTAAACTGCATGTCTTATATTTTTGAGAATGTTGCTATGCCGCACGCAGTATCGCGTTTGCGTGATCAGCGCCTAGCGCGCAGTGAAAAACCTTTCTTAGCGCGTGGCGCGCTGCTAGTCCGCTGCCCACGTTGTCGAGTATCCGTGACGTATTGCATGTGTGCTTGGCAGCCAAACGTCAGTGCAAACAGTGCGGTGTGTTTGTTGATGTACGATGCAGAGCCGCTCAAGCCGACCAATACCGGCTGGCTGATTGCTGACGTTGTGCCTGATACTTTTGCCTTCAGCTGGTCGCGCACTGAAGTTGATGAGCGTATCCTCACGCTGCTGGCTGACCCGCAATGGCAGCCCTATGTGGTCTTTCCTGGCGAGTATGTACCGGCGCAGCGGGTGGTGCATGATGTGGCACATGCGCAGCTTAAAATAGCAGCTAAGCGTCCACTTTTTGTTGTACTCGATGGAACCTGGACGGAAGCGCGTAAAATGTATCGTAAATCCGCTTACCTGGCGCATTTGCCGGTACTGAGTTTGCAGCCAGAGGCTATTTCCCGCTACCGCTTACGCCGTTCAACCCGTGAAGAGCATCTGTGCACCGCAGAAGTGACTGCGCTGTGTCTGCAGTTAGCCGATGACCATGCCGCTGCAGAAGCTCTTGAGCAATGGTTTGCGCGCTTTAGTCGGCATTATTTAGCCAGTCGTAAACCACCATCTGCGTCCGAGAAAGAAGCCCTGCGCGCGGGGACCGCTTTATAAGTTTGAGACACATTGATAAGAGCTTCGGTGATCAGGATTAACGGTGTATTGTGCGCTTTGTGCTGTTGCAGTTGTTGCGCCGATTAACCTGACTAAAGTTCAACGTCGGCGCTACGCCGTTCTTGGCTGAACTGCTGATAGCGACACTGAAGTACTTAAGAATCGCGACATGAGCGCCATTTAATGATGCGGGAACTGCCTTCGCGGGCTGAGTGAATGAGGTGATCTTTGTTCATCTGCCGGATGTGCTGTCGATTGTTGGCGTGCTGATTATCAGTGACAGTGACTTAGCCGTTGCTTACTTGCAGCATCATCAGGTGCGCTTAAAGGTTTAGTTGTTTACGTGGTTACTAAGAATAGCTTGCAGTTTAGCCAGCTCAATGGGCTTGGCTAAATGTCCATTCATTCCTGACTGCTTAGCGCGCAACTGGTGTTCTTCTAGGACGTGCGCCGACAAGGCAATAATGGGCACCGCTGGTAGGTCGTGCGCTGCTTCATATTCTCGGCGTTTTTGCGCAGCAGTAAAGCCATCCATCACTGGCATTTCACAATCCATTAATACCCAGTCGTAGTGCTGTTGTTCTAGTTTATCTAACGCTATTTGGCCGTTAGCAGCGACATCAACGCTGACGCCGAGTTTATTCAATAAGCCGCTGATGACTTTAACCGAAATCGCATCATCTTCTGCAACCAGCACGCGCTTTGCGCTCATGCTGTGCGCAACATGATTATGATTCATGCTGTGCTGTACGGCATTAATCAGCGTGGTTTTTAAAGTTGAACTGCTGACGGGTTTTATCAGTACATGACTGATGCCAGCATTGCGTGCAGCAATTGAGTCGATATGACTGCTGCTGGTGAGCATGATTAAAGTGCAGCCTGCCGCTAGCAGTGGGTCTTCTTGGATGCGTACGGCAAAAGGTATAGCGCTGGCTTTATGGGTGGTATCACTGATTAAAATGGTTGCAAAGCGTTGGCCTTGTAGTGCTTTATTACGTAAAAAAGCGATCGCATCAGCAGGTGAAGAGCGTGTGCTGACCAGCATTCCCCAGGCGCTGCATTGTTGAGCCAAAACTTTTTGCGAAAGTGCATTGCTGTCAATAATTAAAATGTGTTTTTGTCGTAAAGCCAAATCAGGCTCGACGTGAGCAGCAGGGCGGTGCTGTGATTTGAGGGCGATGCTGACGGTAAATAAGGTGCCTTGCGCACTGCGCTGTATGCTAAGGCTGCCCTGCATCAAACTCACTAATTGGCGAGCAATGATAATGCCCAGGTTACCGCCAATAAACGATGCGCTAAGCAGATCTTTGCTATGCAGTTGTGCGGTGCTGAGAATGTGCCGCTCTGCATCACTTAAAGGTGTTCCAGTATCTTGCACCGTTAATACAAACAGCGCTTGATCCTCGTCTTGCTCGACTGCGGCACTGAGGATGATCTCGCCGTTATGGGTGCGTTGAAAGGCGTTTTTTAGGATGCTGAACAATACTTGGCGTAAGCGCGCTGGATCACCCAGTAAGGTTTCGGGCACCTGTGGTTGTAAAAAAACAGTTAATTCAACCTGCTGTTCATGAGCACTGCTGTAAAATGCTTGTGTGCACTCTTGCAGCAAACCCGCAGGATTGAATTGAGTGTGGTTGAGCACAATGTCGTTAGACTCTAAGCGCGAAATATCTAATATCTCGTTAATCAAACCGAGCAGCTCGTTACCGGCGCTTTGAATGGTTTGTGCATAATCACGCTGCTTACTAGAGAGTGGTGTGTCCAGCAGCAGAGTTGTCATGCCCAATACACCGCTTAAAGGCGTGCGAATTTCATGACTGATCTTTGCTAGTAGCTCAGATTTGGCGCGTTTCTCTGCTTGCTCAGCGGTATGCTGCTGTAATGCGCTGCTGTTTTTAGCAATCTGGTAGCGGTGGTTTTGGCTCAGGCCAATACTAAGAATAGTGGCACTGAGCGGTAGACTGATTAACACGCAAATGATTGCAATATCTGCTGAAAGAAAAGCCTCATTTATTAGTGCTGGCCACACTGCAATGAGCGGCAAAAAACATATACTTAAACCAATAAAAAACGTGCGTGCAGGTGCGTAGCCATGCTGCCAAAGCATCAGCGTGCCACCGAGTAATAGCACTGTTGAGCTGATTAATAAAAAATAGCTGAGTATGTGTGCGTAAGCAGGGGCAAGGACTAATAAGGCAATGCCGCTAAAGCCTAGCAGGCCCATGTGTCTAATCAGTTGCTTAGTCAGTTTTTTAAATGCTGGCGTGCGCGGGATGCAGTTTAAGCATAGCGCGTGAAAAAATAAAATTGCGAGCAGAGCAGGAAGGTAGTTTAGGTCACTGCTTAACTTTATGTTTAAACAGAGATCAGGTGCATGGTTATTGGCTAAAAAGAAAATAAAGAGTAATAAAAAGCTTAGCGCTATGCTAAATAATAGGTTGCCGCGATAACGGGTGAATACAAAGCGCAGCAGATTGAAGAGCGCTGCACCGACACTGCAGCCCAGCAACATACCAATCAGTAGCGGATGCACTGTATTTAAACTTAAGCCAAGCACAGGCAGCTGGGAGGCGCTTAGAAGTGCCGTGTTTTCTAAGGAAAACATTGCGCCATAGTAGCGTGGTACGCTGATAAGTAGAAACAGAGCACCTAACAGTAAGCTGATGATTAGACTGATGGCCAGGCGAGTCGGGTTCACGGCAGTATGCTACGCCTCAACAATGCTAAGCGAACTCCCCGCGTGCTCGGCACAGCGGAGAGGTGCGTTATGGATTTAACCTTTATTGCTGTTCTCGCGCAATGGCACGGTAGCCAATATCTTTACGATAAAAGCTGCCTTCCCAACTGATTTTTTCTGCCAGTTTATAAGCGTTGGCTTGCGCCTCGGCAACGCTATTACCCATGGCTGTGGCGCAGAGTACACGACCACCGCTGTTGATGATCTTACCGTCTTTGAGGCTGCTGCCAGCGTGAAAGACTTTGCCCTCTAACTGCGCTGCGGCATCTAAACCTTTGATCTCATGGCCAGCGCTGTAGTCGGCAGGGTAGCCGCCGGAGGCAATCACTACACCCAAGCTTGGGCGTGGATCCCACTGGGCTTCAACTTTGTCTAAGGCCTTGGCTAGAGCGGCTTCAATCAACAGAATTAAGCTGGACTCTAAACGCAGTAAAATCGGCTGGGTTTCGGGATCACCAAAACGGCAGTTGTACTCAATGATTTTTGGCGCACCGCTTTTGTCGATCATTAAGCCAGCGTACAAGAAGCCGGTGTAGACGTTACCTTCAGCGGCCATACCGCGCACAGTTGGATAAATGATTTCATCCAATACGCGCTGGTGGACTGCATCAGTAACCACAGGAGCAGGGGAATACGCACCCATACCTCCGGTGTTGGGCCCAGTGTCGCCATCACCAACACGCTTGTGGTCTTGGCTGGTGGCCATGGGTAAGACGTTCTCGCCATCGACCATAACAATAAAGCTGGCTTCTTCACCGTCTAAAAACTCTTCGATCACCACGCGCGAACCCGCATCACCAAAAGCGTTGCCAGCGAGCATATCGGTGACTGCCGCTTCGGCTTCTTCGAGTGTCATGGCGACAATCACGCCTTTACCCGCAGCTAAACCGTCGGCTTTGACCACAATCGGCGCGCCTTGCTCACGTAAATAGGCCAGTGCTGGCTCCACTTCAGTAAAGTTAGCGTAGTTGCTGGTAGGGATATTGTGGCGTGCAAAGAAATCTTTAGTGAAGGCTTTTGAGCCTTCCAATTGCGCAGCCGCTGCAGTTGGGCCGTAGATGTCTAAATTACGCTTGCGGAAGCTGTCGACAACACCGGCAACCAGTGGCGCTTCAGGGCCAACAATGGTCAGATAAACATTGTTTTGTTCGGCAAAATCAGCCAGCTGATCAATGGCCAACACATCAATCGCCACGTTTTCGCACTTGGCTTCAGTGGCGCTGCCGGCATTACCGGGCGCAATAAAAACTTTAGTTACGCGCGGGTCTTGCGCAACTTTCCACGCCAGTGCGTGTTCGCGTCCGCCATTACCGATAATTAAAATATTCATAGAAAACGGTCCTTAAAAGAGCAATTAATGGCGGAAGTGACGCATGCCCGTAAATACCATGGCAATATCAGCTTCGTCTGCTGCTGCAATCACTTCAGCATCGCGCATCGAGCCGCCCGGCTGAATCACGGCACGGATACCCACTTTAGCAGCGTTATCTAAACCATCGCGGAAGGGGAAGAAGGCGTCCGAGGCCATCACCGCACCAGCAACCTCTAAACCTGCTTGCTCAGCTTTGATCGCGGCAATACGTGCTGAGTTGACACGGCTCATTTGACCGGCGCCGACACCGATGGTCTGACGGTTTTTCGCGTAGATGATCGCATTGGACTTAACAAACTTAGCGACTTTCCAAGCAAAGATTAAGTCATGAATTTCTTGCTCGCTGGGCGCACGCTTGGTGACCACTTTCAGGTCAGCTGCAGTGATCATTTGAATATCACGGCTCTGTACTAATAAGCCACCGTTGACGCGTTTGAAATCCCAGCTGGCGCTACGCTCGGCAGGCCACTGGCCGCACTCAAGCAAACGCACATTGGCTTTGCTGGCCACTACGTCACGCGCGCCTTGGCTGATACTTGGCGCGATAATCACTTCGACAAACTGGCGATCAACAATGGCTTGTGCGGTATCGGCATCTAATTCACGGTTAAAAGCAATAATGCCGCCAAAAGCTGATTCGCTATCAGTTGCGTAAGCCAGTTCGTAGGCTTGACGGATACCGCCTTCTTGGTCAGTAGCAACGGCAACACCGCAAGGGTTGGCGTGTTTAACAATCACGCAGGCAGGTTTTACAAAGCTTTTCACACACTCAAGGGCTGCGTCAGTATCGGCAACGTTGTTAAATGACAGTTCTTTACCTTGCAACTGAATGGCGCTGGCAACACTGGCTTCTTGTGGGTTAGCTTCAGTGTAAAACGCCGCACTTTGGTGCGGGTTCTCACCGTAGCGCATGTCTTGCGCTTTAATAAACTGAGTATTAAAAGTGTGCGGGAAGGCTGTGCGCTGTTCGGTGCTGAGGGTTTCAGCACTCTGCTCAATGGTGCCTAAATAGTTGGCAATCATGCCGTCGTAGGCTGCCGTGTGCTCAAAGGCTTTGAGGGCCAGATTAAAGCGTTGTGCGTAGCTTAAACCGCCTTGTTTGAGGCCTTCGATAATGCTGCTGTAGTCATCTGTGTTAACCACAATGGCCACGTCTTTATGGTTCTTCGCCGCGCTGCGCACCATGGTCGGGCCGCCGATATCGATGTTTTCAATCGCATCAGGCAGGCTGCAACCGGGTTTGGCGACAGTGGCCGCAAAGGGATAGAGGTTAACTGCAACCAGATCAATCGGCTTGATACCGTGCTCAGTCATTACCGCTGCATCTATATCGCGACGACCTAAAATACCACCGTGAATTTTCGGGTGCAGGGTCTTGACGCGACCGTCCATCATTTCTGCGAAGCCGGTGTAGTCCGCCACTTCAATGGCAGGAATGGCATTGTCTTTTAATAACTTGAAAGTGCCGCCAGTGGATAGAATCTCTACACCTAAGGCGTGCAGCGCTTGGGCAAATTCAACAATACCTGTTTTATCAGAAACACTGATTAAAGCGCGGCGAATAGGCGTTTTTGAAGAGTGGTCAGTCATTAGATTTCCTAGCTGTAAACGGCAAACTGCTCAAGCCTCGCACAAGAGGTTGGCAGGGGTATAGTTTAAAGAAGATTGTATTGTTTAAGTTTTTTGCGCAGTGTGCCGCGGTTTAAACCGAGCATCTCTGAAGCGCGTGTTTGATTGCCCTGCACATGTTGCATGACTGAGGCAAATAAAGGTGCCTCAACCTCGCTGAGTACTAAGTTGTACACGTCATTCACATGCGCGCCATCTAAATGAGCAAAATAGTCTTGCAAGGTTTTTTCAACACACGCACGTAACGTTAAGTGTTCGCTATTATTGAGGGTTGTGAGCAGCGTTGTATTTTTGGTCACGGCAAATATCTCATAACTGAACGTTTTATCATTAGAATCATGCAGCGTCTTTTAAGCCTAGTGCACGAAGAGTATTGAAAAAAATCTGGATCTGATCTTTCTGTGCTTCTTCGTCGTCAAGCTGGTTAAACGTTGTACGAAATTTTTGTGCCCCAGGCAGTGATGTTAAATACCAATGTGTGTGCTTTCGGGCGATACGCACACCCATTGGCTGGCCATAGAACGCATGCAGGAGTTCAATGTGCTCAAGTAAAATCATTTCCAATGCGCTTAAACTGATTGCTGGCAGTTGTTCGCCAGTTGCGAGGAAATGGTTGATTTCTTGGAAAATCCAAGGCCGTCCTTGTGCTGCGCGACCAATGAGTAAGCCGTCTGCGCCGGTGTAATCCAGTACCTGTCGAGCTTTAAGCGGGCTATCAATATCACCGTTTGCAAATACAGGAATTGAGATAGCATTCTTAATCAGTGCAATAGTATCGTATTCAGCGTCACCATTGTAGCGATCTGCGCGAGTGCGGCCATGTACCGCAAGGGCATTGATGCCTGATTGCTCAGCAATTCTGGCAATATTCACGCCGTTTTTATTGGCATGATCCCAGCCAGTGCGAATTTTTAAGGTGACAGGCACATCCACTGCAGCGCGCACGGCCTGCAGGATTTGCGCAACCAAACGCTCATCTTTGAGTAGTGCAGAGCCTGCTGCTTTGTTGCAAACTTTCTTGGCTGGGCAGCCCATATTGATATCAATAATATGTGCGCCTAAAGCGACGCATTGCTGCGCTGCGTGGGCCAGCATCTGCGGTTCTGCACCCGCAATTTGCATCGAGCGTGGCTCTGGGTCGCTGTCGGTTAATAAGCGTAAGCTGGATTTGCGGCTCGCCCATAAACGGGTATCGCTGGTGAGCATTTCTGACACAGTTAGCCCTGCACCAAAGCGTGCACACAATTGACGTTGCGGGCGATCAGTGACGCCAGCCATCGGTGCTAGGATCAGATTGTTAGCTAATGTGTAGGAACCAATACGAACCATCGACATGGATTGCTCAGCCTGCGCGCTGCTTAAGAAAATATTTGGGGTTGAGCTGTGCATGATACCCGCTCCAACCGTATGGATAAAGCAGCGCGCAAACTGTTGTGATGAATGGGCGCTGTTTGTCTGCTGTGCTCTGACTTTAATTAGCACAATATGCACTGAAGAGGTGTTGCTGTTGGCTGGGTTGGAGTATCGCTTACGCAGTTACTAAAGCGAGTCTTCACCACTGGTAAAGTTATAATTCATGGCTTGGCTAGGCCCTTGTAAATAGTGGCCTTGAATATAGTTTACACCGGCCTGCCACAGTATGGATAAGATGCTGGCACTTTCGACAAAGGGCACGATGCTGTGCTTGGCTTGGGCATGTAATGCGGCAAGCATTTGTTTCAGGGTTTCTTGATCCTCTGCAGTAGAAAGCTCTTTAATAAACGAGCCATCAATTTTCACAAAATCAATATGCATGTGTTTAAGTGTGTTGTATGGATTAAGCGTACAGCCAAATTGCCCTAAAGCCACTTGACAGTGCAGCGCATGCAGGCCTTCGGAGAGCTGTTTTGCTTGTTTTAAGTAGGCGACAGCATCTGTTTCGCGGATTTGTAAAATGATTGAATCAGCAGGCAGACGTGATGCTTTAAGGACTGTACTTAACCAAGGCAATAAGCTTTGGTCTTGCAAGCTGGCGCTGGATAAATGAATAAAAAATCGAGTTTGATGGCCTTTGCTTCGATGCTCAGTCAATAATTTAATAGAGTTGAGCAGTACCCAGCGATCAATTTTATCTGCTAAACCGGCGGACACAGCAGCATTTAGAAAGTCGGAGGGTGGTACCTCTTCACCTTGCGGGTTCACCAGCCTTAATAAAACTTCATACAGTTCGTCTTCATCACCACGCAAGCTGATAATGGGTTGAAAGAGCAGTTTAAAAGTATTGTTTGCTAGTGCTTGTTGCGCCATGGCTACAAGGTCGCCGCGATTTGCTGCGGCAGCAAGATCATCGGCAGGGTTATGCAGCTTGAGCGCATTACCTTGTGTGAGTTGATCGGCACAATGATGGGCGCGCTTTAAGACATCGGCAGCTTTTGAGGTTTTCTCGCTAAGACCAGCCACGCCGATGGATAAAGTGGTTTGTGCTGTGCGGCCATTGATATCAAACAGTTGTAGCTCAACTTTTTTGATGAGGTTGAGCAGCTCAGGTTTAAATTGCTCAGGTGTTACATCGCTTCTTAAAACACTAAATGCATTATCAGCGAAGCGCGCTATCTGCGAGTTTGAGGTGAGGTGCTGGCGCAAAGTGTTGGCTAAATCTGCCAGTAATATATCAATACCTGCAAGGCCAAGGTCAGCTTGAAGGGCCATATAGTGGTCAATTTTAATATACGCCACGCTGGCCGGTTGCCCAGCATTCACCGCGCGTTCGGCGGCAGTGTCGAGGCGCTCTAAAAAGTGCTGACGGTTATATAGACCCGTTACCAAGTCTTGGCTGCTGATTTCACGAAGCTTCTCTTCAAGCTCAGCTTTGCCATTGGTGATACGAATTACCACCTGCACACAGGGCTCGCCATCATATTGTGCTGGCGAGAAGAACATTTTGGCTTGAAATCTTTGTGCTGCGGCTGTTATCCCAGTAAATGCTAGCTCAGCGTTACCTTCTTCACTGCGGTAGTTTTTTAGAAAGTCTTTAAAGTGGTTTTGATCTGGACCATCAATTAAGTCGATCATCGGCATGCCTTCCATTTCATCTGCATCGGCATAACCAAACAGTTGCAGGTAAGGGCCGTTTGCATAAATATGCATGCCGTCATGCACGTAGGCAATGGCATCCATAGAGCTTTCCAGCAGTAACTTGCAGCGTTTTTCTGTCTCGTGTAAGGCGATTTCAGCAGCGCGCCGTGCGCGACGATCTTCAAGACTAGCAAGCTCACGTTTGGCGACTAATATCAGGCGTTCATCTTCACCGTGTGGCACAGCATCTTGGGCGCCAAGCGCTAAGCTTTCAGTTAAGGACTCTGAAGAGTTGTCTTCGGTGAGCTGAATAAAAGAGATATCGCGCGCCATACGCTGAATGCTTTGCAGGGCAGTTAAAGGCGCGATATTGTCACTGTGGTGTGCTGCTATGCACAAATCCCAAGTGCTATTAAGCGCTTCATTAAGATTGTCTAAAGAGGTGATGCGATGCGCGCGTGTTGCATAGCCAGAGTTGCGAAATAAGCTAATGATGCGCTCAGCTTCATTTTTTGAGTCTTCTAAAACCAGCAAGCGAATAGTTTTTCTATCAATACCCATAAATACCATCAAAGTGCAGGCTGCACATCGTTAAAGCAGAAGTAAATTGGAGCGAAGTTACAATGACTTCCAGAGTGAGTCAAAGTCATCATTCTTGCTCGAGTTCTTTAATGTTGATGCTGGAGGCTGCTCGACAGGTTGTGGGGGAGTTAATAAACTGTACTCAAACTGATTGATACTGCCTGTATGCATTAATCGCTTTCTGAGAATGGCCCGTTGTTGCGCTCCGTGTTGATTAATGGCTACTTTATGGCCCTCTTGAAAAGGAATACGTGGACCAATGACGCTGGCAGGGCGTGATAATGCCGGTATTTCTGGCACCAATAAGGCGCGTAAAAATTGGCTTGATTTATCGCTGCTGCGCAACAGCTGTAGGCCGCATGGCTGAGCATTCGGTGCAATAAGCTCAACACCCATTTGTGCGCTAGCACTGCCTACTTGACGAATCCAGCGTGTTACCGCTGTGGACCAAGGTCTGTCTTGGTTTTCACGTAGCGCAATAATTTCACCTGTTTGTAATTGCGCTGGAACTGTATCACGCCACGCTAGGCAATAACCGCCAGGACTGTGATTGACAATAGAAAGAGTGTGAACGGGGTATGACACCGTCGATTGCACAGGGCTTTGATGGCCGTTTGTATCGTCTTCGTTTATCGGTGTTTTTTCATACTCAATCAAATCCACCTGCAAGGGGTCTGGCTCAACTACGACTTCAGCATCAATGGCGCTTGCCCAAATATCAGGCGGCCTGTTATCGGTATTGTATTCGACCTCTGCGGCTTGTTGAGATTTTAAGGTTTGCGTAAAGAGCTCTTGGTCCGCTAAATAATAATGCACGGCGCTCATACCAATACACAGCTCTAAACTGCCTTTACTGCTGGTGCGTTGAAAATCACGTTTAGCAATATTGCCCCATGCGCTGCACAGTTGCGCTAACAATGTGCTGGACATGTCCTCAGGAATGTCGATGCGGGGGGTAGTGTCTTTATGCTCAGGCGACTGTTGGTGTTTAATCAGAGCATCTGCAAGTTCTTGCGTATTAAAGCCTAGGCGCGATGGTGATGGCTCTTGCTCGATCAGTTCTTTGTAACGAGGCGGTGAGTCACTGTTTAAGTTGACAACAAATAAACTGCAGTCCAATTCTACTTTTTGCAAGGTTGCAAGCTGACACCAGCTTGGTAGGGTGCGCGCTAAGATAGCAATATCGCCTTGGCGCATTTGATTAATACGCGAGCAACTCAATAGCAGTACGCAACTGTACGCGGCTTCAATGCTTTGCTCAGAAATATTACCGAGCAAGGTATCGTTAATAAGCTGGGTGTGGATATTATTCTTACGAGCAAGCCAGTACACCTGATGCAGCTCTAGCCAGAATAAAGGGGGTGCTGGATAGTACAGCTGATACGCGCGCACCAGCGAAACAAACATGCTGTGTGCTGTGCGCTGCAATGCTAGCGCTAAGGTGGCGTTGCGCTGTTGAAATACATCCGTAATGACGAGTTTATAGCCCATCGTTAAATGGTTTTGCAGCGCTTGGCATAGGTTGGCGACTTTTTGTGGGCGCTCGCTGAGCATAATTGAGTTATTTAAAAAATGTTTTTCCAGTTGTGAGTTAATAAACATCACTTCTGGGCGTAAGAGTTCGAGTAGCTGTATGCGATTGCCAGCAGGTGTTTTGAAATTGTTTAGCTCTATGAGTGCTTGGTACAGTAAGCGTGCTGTTTCACCCGTGTTTGCTTTAGGCAGATCTTGGATCCATGCTTTTAAATCACGCACATTTGGCTTGCAGAATGTGAGTGATGTCTGCGCAGGAGTGGTCACTTTTAAGCGCAATTTTGGGCTGTGAATATCCATTAAATTGACCTGCTTAAGCTACCAAGCGTAATTACAAACTCGTTTGTCTGGTTGGATGACAATGTACTGTTGCGCATTTATTGTACATCCTTATCGCTGAATTTCTACAGCCAAGCGCTGACCTACTTTTACTGTACTTGCTTGCTTTAAATGCGCATCCCACGTCACGTGATCTTGGCCAAATAAGACTATCGCGGTAGAGCCTAATTTAAAACGCCCCATTTCCGCACCCTTTTCTAAGGTGATAGGTTGTCGAGCCGCTTGGCTGTAATCATAGCTGCGCAATTGACGTAGCGGTGGAGTAATTAAGCCGGCCCATACCGTCTCGATGCTAGCAACAACCATGGCGCCAACAAGCACAACAGCCATCGGTCCCTGTTCTGTATCAAAAATGCAAGCAACGCGTTCATTGCGTGCAAAAAGCTCAGGCACATTTTCGGCGGTGGTTTGATTGACTGAGAATAAGCGCCCTGGAATGTACACCATCTCGCGTAAAATACCGGTTAGCGGCATGTGCACACGGTGATAGTCCTTAGGTGATAAGTACACTGTAGAAAAACTACCGCCCATAAAAGGTGCTGCGCGCTCGGCATCACCACCAAGCAGCTCTAATAGGCTAAAGCTGTGGCCTTTTGCTTGAAAAATACGGCCGTGCTCAATCTTACCAAGCTGGCTGATAGCACCATCGGCTGGGCATAGCACTGCTTTGGGGTCGCTATCAAACGGACGCATACCCTCTTTAAGTGCTCGGGTAAAGAAATCGTTAAAATGCTGATAGGCGCTTGGATCTTCCTGCAGCGCTTCGCTCATGTCCACTTGGTAGCGCTTAATAAACCAAGCGATTAAGCGGTTTTTAAACCATGGCGCTTCACACTCAGCTAAGCGGCCAATCAAGCGTGACAGTGTGTGATGAGGCAGCACATACTGCATAAAAATAAATAGACGCTGCTTGATATCCATGTATCGGGCCCTTTAACTGATGTGAGTGTGGCGAAAAAATGCATATCGTACATTTATACGAAAGCGCAAACATGTTAATCGGTCGTTATAACTATTGCAGCTGCTTGCCCAGCCCTTACAGTCGATAGTGATTGCGCATACTGGCGTATGTTAACGCTTGCGCGAGCTAAAGAGTACCAATGCCCGCTCAATACATTCCAAGGTTTTTTTAAAGCCTTGGACAGTGGTTGGATGCAGGCTTGCTGTTGCTTGGTCTGCGGCTAGCAACATAACGACTCGTTGGCTGTTCGAAACAGAGGCCATTAGCCAGTGTGTTTTGCCGAACACAGCGACCAGCTCAGGTGGTAATTGCGGGTTAAAGCGTGCTGCATTGCTGTCATCGAGCCGCAAAAATGTGGGTTTCTCCAGCAGATGTTGATTAACTGGCGTTTGCTTAAGTGGAAAAATATGCGGCAGCTGCTGTGCTTGAATACCATATAAGTAGCTGACTTTTGCATGCTCAGCATTTTGGTCAAGCATCATCACGCAGATTCGCTGCATGCCGCAAGCCTGCAAAGCAAGACCGATATGCTGTGTCATCTGTACCAGAGTATTAAAAGCCGAAGGGTCGCGCAGCAGCTCTGTACAGTGGCTGCGCCACCGGGCCAAGTCTTCTTTGCTGGGTGGAAGGGGATTGCTTTGGGTTGGAGGTTTACGTAAGCGTTGCGTATCCCATGGCCACAATAGTGCTTGCGCAGGTTGCCAGAGGTCTGGGTGTCGCTGCATCTGTGCATGTTTAACCGCTAAGCGATGGGTGTTTTGTTGCACGCTGGCCAGTTCTTTATTTAAGTACAGACTGATCAGACGTTGCCAGCGCACGCATTGCTCGCTACCCCAGGAATTGTGTGCAGCCATAACCAAACCGCAAGTAAACACGATGGTGTTGGCAGGGCGATTTAGCCAGCTATTGAGCGCTGGCATTTGATCAAGCATTTGTTGTTGCAGTAGCGGTTGTTCTGTTTGTCGAGCAATATAAAGTGCTTGCGCCAGTTGTTCTGGATTATCTTTGAGTAATCGATAGCCATCAATGACCCAGTTGGGTAGTTTCCAGTGCTCTGCTAAGCCGAGGCATAGCGTGATGAGCGGCATTCCAATCAACTCGTGCTCTACTGCGTTGGCAGATTCGTTATCGCCTAAAACACGACGCTCCCATTCGCTGAAAAACTCTGGATGGCGAGTCAATAGCGGCCAAGCCGGTGACAAAAACAGTAGGCTACCCCAATGTATTTCTTGCCATAAACGCGCCATGCGCTTGCCGAATAACCCCATGGCTTGGACGTTAAGATGTTGGCCGATTAACCATACTTGCCGTAATGCTATAGGTATCTCGGTTTCTTGATCATCTTGCAGATCTTTTAATAGCGCAGCGCAACGTTGCAGGCCTAAACGTGACAAAGCATTGTCTAAGGTTTGCACTGGCTCAGCCAATGAGCTGCTAGCACGGTTGGCTTCTCGCATAATAATTAAAGCAATAGTAGGTGCTTGGCTAATGACTTGTGCAATATCACCTAAGGACTTGTTGGGGCTTTGCAGCGCTTGTAAGGCACGTTCACGGTGCGCTTTATAAACAGGCAGACGTGTATTGTCTAGCTGTATAATCCACTGCTCTAAAGTATTATTTTGCGGTGTTGTATTGGTCATAGAGTGTCAACCTTAGACTGCGCCCTGAGGTTATTAGTCGCAGTATAGTAACCAATATTTACAAAGGCTGTTATTCTTTACGCGGTTTGCAATGGGTGCGGCGTATATCATGATAAAAATCATTGGAATTATTGTTGTTTTTGCTTGCGTTACAGCGGGTTATGTTTTTTCTGGCGGAAAAATAGCAGCCATTATTCAACCCTTTGAAGTGTTGATTATTGGAGGTGCTGCGTTGGGGGCTTTTTTGCAAGCTAACCCAAGCAGTGCCTTTATGCAGGTGTTTAAGAAGTCAGTGAGCATGTTCGGTACACGTTTTACTAAAGAGCTGTATCTCGATGTTCTGAAAATGCTTTATGAGGTTTTGAATAAGAGCCGTCGTGAAGGCATGATGGCGATTGAAGCCGACATTGAAGACCCTACTGCGAGTCCGATTTTTAGTAAATACCCTGCAATCTTAAAAGATCAACGCATGATCGAGTTTGTCTGTGATTATTTGCGCATCATGACCACCGGTAATATGGCGCCGCATGAGTTTGAAGGCTTGTTTGATATGGAGTTGACCAGCCTTAAGGAAGATCTTGATCATCCTGCGCATGCAGTGACCAGTGTTTCTGATGGTTTACCAGGCTTTGGTATTGTTGCGGCGGTACTGGGTATTGTAGTGACCATGGGCATGCTCGGTGAAGCTGAGCAGGCAGCCTTGGGTCAGCATGTGGGTGCTGCTCTGGTGGGTACTTTTTTAGGTATTTTAGCTGCTTATGGCTTTTTTGGCCCCTTGGCAACCAGTTTGGCGCATGATGCAAAAGAAGAACTGAATTTGTATGAAGCCATTAAAGCCACTTTGGTTGCTTCTGCGTCGGGTATGCCGCCGAGCTTGGCCGCCGAGTTTGGCCGTAAAGTTTTATACAGTGGACACAGACCAACCTTTGCTGAATTAGAGCAAGCGGTACGGGGCGGTTAAAGTCGATGGATACCAATCAGCCAATTATTGTCAAGCGCGTTAAAAAAGTTGCTGCCGGTCATCATGGGGGCGCTTGGAAGATTGCCTTTGCTGATTTTGCTGTTGCTATGATGGCGTTTTTCTTGGTGATGTGGTTGATGTCATCGGCAACACCAGAGCAAAAAAAAGCGATCTCAGGTTATTTTCAGGACCCCATAGGCTTTTCGCAAAGCGCCAGTCCGTATGTGATTGATTTGGGTGGTACGCCGACCCCAGCACCTGACAGAACGTTGAACCCAGAGGTCACAGAAGACATCACTCCTGGTGAGCAGCCGCTCGACTCGAGCAGTGAGGAAGCGCTCGATGAAGCGCTAGAAAAAATTGAGCTTGAGCGTTTAGATGTGTTGTTGATTGAGCTGCAGCGTAAAATTAACGACAGTGAAAGCTTTCAACTGTATAAAGACCAGATTGTCATGGATGTCTCGCGTGATGGCTTGCGCATCCAGATCACTGATACCGAAAACCGGCCTATGTTTGATTTAGGTAGCGCGCGTTTGCAGCCTTACTTTGAAGATATCCTTTATTTGATGGCTGATACCGTGCGTGCTGTACCCAATAAAATCAGTATCGGCGGGCATACTGATGCCAAACCGTATTCTGATGACAGTGGCTTTGGCAACTGGGAGCTATCGACCAATCGTGCCAATGCCGCACGCCGCGCCTTGCGTGCCGGCGGACTTGATGATGAGAAGGTAGCACGAGTGGTTGGTTATGCATCATCAGTACTCTTTGATCGTGATAATCCATACAGCCCCAGTAATCGACGTATTGATATTCTGGTGCTGACCAAGCGTGCTTTGCAATTAATTGAAGGTGAGCCGAGCGCGACCGCAAGCCCTGATGAGCCTGCAGAGCCGGTCGAAACAGCGCCGAGCAGCACAGGTAAACCCTTGCGTGAAAAAATCAATGTGTTTGAAGACGGCGTGTTGCAGTTTGAAGACGTGGGTGATTAGTCACGGCTATGCAGCTGTGCGATATAGCTCAGGCAAGCTGCTTAAGCGTTAGTGATTAATGATGATCGCTGCTGATGCCACTGATAATGTGTTTAAAGCTGGCTAAGCGCTGCGGATTAATTTTACCCTCTTCTACAGCTGCTAAAAGTGCGCAGCCCGGTTCATGCTCGTGACTGCAGTCGCGGAAACGACAATGACCTAAGTGTTCTTGAAATTCAATAAAGCCCGCCTCTACATCGGCGATGCTGACGTGGCTCAAACCAAACTCACGAATACCTGGTGAATCAATCAATTGACCACCGCATGGAAAATGGAATAAACGAGCGGTGGTTGTGGTGTGTGTGCCTTTGCCCGTCAGCTCTGAGAGCGGGCCAACACGTGTATCTGTGTCTGGCAGTAAGCGGTTCACTAGCGACGATTTGCCAACCCCTGATTGGCCAACAAAAACGCTGACTTGATTATTCAATAGCGCCTGCAGTTGCTCTAAACCATCACCAGAATATGCTGACACTTCCAGTAACGGGTAGCCCAAAGAATGGTAAGTATTGAGCAGGCTATGCACGCGTGAGCTGCCGCTGGAGTCGAGCAGGTCTGATTTGTTGAGCAATAAGAGAGGTTTGATCCCCGCGTGTTCGGCCGCGATAACATAGCGGTCAATCAGGTTGGCATGGGGTTCAGGTAGGGGGGCAAAGACAATAACAATCAGGTCGACATTAGCTGCGACGGGTTTGAGCGTGCCGCGTGAGTCAGGGCGGCATAGTTCACTGTGGCGGGGTAGCTGCGCCACAATAATTCCTAAACCTTGGTTACCCGGTCGCCAAACGACGCGATCGCCTGTCACCAGAGCCGGCAAGTTGGCACGCAAATAACAGCGATAGGTTTGCCCAGCCAACTCAGGGGCTTGAGCTTCTACTTCGACTTGCACACCAAAGTGAGCAATGACCAGGCCGTGTTGCTCTGCACCTAGATCACCGCCTTCCAGCTCCTCAAGGGCGCGCTCTTCACGTCTAGCAGCACGAGCGAGACGCTCGTCTTGGATTTTACTAACACGCCAGCCTTGGCGGCGATTAAGTGTACGTTTGGCCATATAAAGCTCAATGTAATGGAACGCTGAAAGGACGTGCTTAGTTATTTTAGTCTTATCTAGCTTATGTATCGACTGACAAACCGCGTTGCGTGCGCCATGCTCGAGTGGCAATGACAAGCAAGGTAATAGCGGTTAACGGTACCACATAGCCGATCATTGCATGGGCAAAAGTGCTGGCAAATGGCTCGCCATTACTCTTCATAATAAGATACGAGGTGTATGCCACGTAATAACCTAAAAATAGCGCACCTTCCCAGCGATTAATGCGATAACCGGAAAAGAAAATGGGCAGACAAGCGACCATAACCGCCATCATCACAGGGAAGTCAAATAGGATGGCATTGCTGGCCACCGGTATTTTTTCTGGTGATACTAAACCAGCCAAACCCAGCACTGCGAGCAGGTTAAATAAGTTGCTGCCAATAATGTTGCCGACAGCCATGTCGCGCTCGCCTTTCCATGCGGCCATCAGTGAGGTGGCTAATTCAGGCAGGGAAGTACCGACGGCGATAATGGTTAGGCCAATCACCAGCTCAGACAAACCCAGCGCTTGCGCTAAGCTTACCGCGCCACTGACCAGTAGGTTAGATCCAACAACCAGTAAAGCTAAGCCGGCCAGTATATAAGCAGCGTTAATTAGGCTGGCAAAGCGGTGCGGGTTGACCTCTGCGCTGAATTCTTCATCTGCAGCAGTTGTCTCCGCTGACCATGTTTTGAGGCTGCTGTAAATTAAGTAGCCGGTATAGGAAATAATGCAGGCGAACAGAATGAAGCCATCAAATCGGCTGTAGCTACCGTCCATGGCCAAAAACCACGCTAGAAAACCCGCTGCAATCATAATAGGTACATCAAAGCGCACCAGTTGACGTGACACGATTAAGGGTATGATGAGGGCCGATAAGCCTAAAACGATCAGTACGTTAAAAATGTTGCTGCCAATCACATTGCCAATGGCAATATCGCCTTGTCCAAGGAAGGCCGATTGGGTGCTGACCGCCATTTCAGGTGCGCTGGTGCCAAAAGCCACCACAGTTAAACCAATAATCAGCGGTGAAATACCAAAGCGTGCCGCTAAACGCGCCGCGCCACGTACCAGCACTTCTGCGCCGATCACCAGCAAGATAAAGCCGCCAATAAGATAGACAAACATTAGGATAGACATGCAACGACTCCGGCTCTTGCTCAGATAATGGGCGCTAGATTAGCAGATTGTGGTAATGGGTTGATGAGCTTTTAGCGTGTAATTTTAACGCAAAACCTGTATGCGTACAGGGACAACACCGCTATTGATCATATCGATTTTTTTAGCTGCAGCGCGTGACAAATCAATGATACGGCCTTTGCTGTACGGGCCGCGATCATTGATACGCACGGTGACGCTTTTATTGTTTAGCGTGTTAGTGACTTTAACTTTGCTGCCAAAGGCGAGTGTGCGATGCGCTGCGGTTAGAGCGTTTTGGTTGAAGCGCTCACCATTGGCAGTTTTCTTGCCGTGATGATACGCACCATACCAAGATGCTTGGCCGCTGATGCTTGAATCTGTGCCGGAAGGTTGCAATGAGCACGCACTCAGCAGTGCTAGAGCGGCAAACAGCCAATAGATACGCATGTGACTCATGTATTGGGCAATCCTTAAACAGTTGTTGAGGGCGCGTGCAACGGGCGCTCAAGACCCGCTGCACCTGCCTCAGAACTATTGCTCAAGCTTGTGCTTGAGTAGCTCGTTAACCTGTTGCGGGTTGGCCTTACCTTTGGAGGCACGCATGGCCTGACCGACAAAGAAACCAAACATCTTGCCACGTTTGTTTTCATCGCTGGCGCGGTACTGCTCGACTTGCTCAGCGTTGGCGGCAAGGACTTCATCGAGCAGCGCTTCGATAGCGCCACTGTCTGTGACTTGTTTTAAGCCGCGTTGTTCAATCACTTGGTCAGCGTCACCTTCACCTGCAGCCATGGCTTCAAACACCATTTTTGCGATTTTGCCAGAAATGGTGTTGTCTTTAATGCGCACTAACATGCCGCCCAACTGCTCGGCGCTGACTGGGGATTGGCCGATTTCAAGGTTGTCTTTGTTGAGCAGGCTGGATAGCTCACCCATTACCCAGTTGGTCGCCAACTTAGCGTCCTGACAGATTTTCTCGACTGCCTCAAAGTAGTCGGCCATTTCACGGCTAGCGGACAGTACGCTGGCATCGTAGGTTGACAAGCCAAACTCTTGTTCAAAGCGTTCACGTTTTTGCGTGGGCAGTTCTGGCAGCTCGGCGCGCAACTCTTCTAGCATGGTGCTTGGGATATGCACCGGCAGTAAGTCTGGGCAGGGGAAGTAGCGGTAATCGTTGGCTTCTTCTTTGCTGCGCATGGAGCGCGTTTCATCTTTATTGGGATCGTACAGGCGGGTTTCTTGTACCACAGTGCCGCCGTCTTCAATCAATTCAATTTGCCGTTGAATCTCATGGTTGATGGCGCGCTCAATAAAGCGAAACGAGTTAACGTTCTTGATTTCAGTGCGCGTACCCAGTTCGGCTTGGCCTTTAGGGCGTACCGAGACGTTACAGTCGCAGCGGAATGAACCTTCGGCCATATTGCCGTCACAGATATTTAAGTAGCGCACTAAAGTGTGAATGGCTTTGGCGTAGGCCACAGCCTCTTTGGCGTTACTCAGTTCTGGTTCAGAAACGATTTCGAGCAGTGGCGTGCCGGCACGGTTTAAGTCAATCCCGGTCATGCCGCTAAAGTCTTCGTGCAGGCTTTTTCCGGCATCTTCTTCAAGGTGCGCGCGGGTGATATTGACGCGCTTAATGCTGCCGTCGTCGAGGGCAATATCCAAATGACCAAGACCCACAATAGGGTCATCCATTTGACTGGTTTGATAGCCTTTAGGCAGGTCAGGGTAGAAGTAGTTTTTACGGGCGAAAATATTGTATTCAGCGATGTGTGCGTTGACTGCTAAACCAAACATACAGGCCATACGTACAGCTTCTTGGTTGAGCACCGGCAAGGTGCCGGGCATGGCCAAGTCAATCAAGCTGGCGTGACTGTTAGGTTCGGCACCAAAGGCGGTGGCGCTACCCGAGAAAATTTTAGTATCAGTTGCGAGCTGTGCGTGGATTTCCAGCCCGATCACGGTTTCCCATTGCATGTGAGTCGTCCTCAGAATCCGGCTGGCGTGCGAGCGTGCCAATCAGTGTGTTGTTGAAATTGATGTGCAACCTGAAGCATACGTGCTTCTTGGAAATAAGGTGCCAGTAGCTGTACGCCGACCGGTAAACCATCAATCATGCCTGCAGGCATGGATAGACCTGGAAGGCCTGCGAGGTTGGCCGGTACGGTATAAATATCTTCCAAATACGCAGCAACAGGGTCGTTGAGCTTGCTACCCAGCGGCCAAGGTAGGTTTGGCGTGGTCGGGCCTAAAATCAGGTCGACATCTTTAAAGGCGCTGACAAAATCGTCTTTAATTAAACGGCGAATTTTTTGTGCTTTTAAGTAGTAGGCATCGTAATAGCCGGTGGAGAGTGAGTAAGTGCCCATCATAATCCGGCGTTTAACTTCTTCACCGAAGGCTTCGTTGCGTGAGCGCACATAAAGGTCTTCAAGGTCTTTTGGCGCGTCACAGCGGTAACCAAAGCGTACACCATCAAAGCGCGCTAAGTTGGTGGAGGCTTCGGCTGAGGCAATCACATAATACGCCGGTACTGCGTGCGGCAAGCTGGGCAGGCTGATATCCACAAAAGTGGCACCTTGCTGCTTAAGCTGCTCAATGGCGCTGTTGATCACGTCACCGATACGCGCATCGAGACGGCTGTCGAAATACTCTTTGGGTAAGCCGATACGCAAACCTTGTAGAGATTGCGGTAGGGCCGCTGCGTAGTCATCGACAGGCTGTTGTGCGCTGGTTGAGTCGCGCTCATCAAAACCTGCGGTAGCTTGCAGCAGCATTGCGCAATCTTCTGCTGTGTGCGCTAAAAAGCCGGCTTGATCGAAGCTTGAGGCATAAGCGGTCATGCCCCAGCGTGAGATGCGGCCATAGGTTGGCTTAATACCGGTTAAACCAGTGAATGCGGCTGGCTGACGAATGGAGCCGCCGCTGTCACTGCCGGTGCTGGCAGGCACTAAGCGGGCTGCTACGGCAACCGCGCTACCGCTGGATGAACCACCGGGTACACGGGTCAAATCCCAAGGGTTTTTGCTGGCGCCATAAAAGCTGGTTTCGCCAGATGAGCCCATGGCGAATTCATCCATATTGAGCTTGCCGAGGCTGATGCAGCCGGCTTGGTCGAGCTTGTCAACAACACTGGCGGTGTAAGGCGCAATAAAGTTATCCAGCATTTTAGAGGCGCAGCTGGTGCGCACACCTTCGGTACAGAATAAATCTTTGTGGGCCAGAGGTACGCCCAGCAGTGGATCTGTATTGCCGCTGCTGCGTAATGTGTCAGCGGCGTCAGCTCGCTGTAATGCAGACTCTTTGCTCACAGTGATAAAGCTGTTGAGTTGCGGGTCAAGTTGCTCAATGCGAGACAGTAAATGAGCGGTCAGCTCGCGCGCGGAAAACTGTTTATCCGCCAGCGCTTTGGAAATATTGGCTAAGGTAAGTTGATGCATGACAAATGAGTCCTTAATCGATGACTTTAGGTACCAGGTATAAGCCGTTTTCTACAGCGGGAGCGAGGGCTTGGTAGTCATCACGGTGATTGCTTTCTGTAACGATGTCAGGGCGTAAACGCTGGGTGGCTTCCAGCGGATTAGCCAGCGGCGCAATGTTATCGGTGTTGACCGCTTGCATGGCATTGATCATGTCGAGAACGGTGTTTAAAGATGCGGTGCTGCTATCTATTTGAGCGTCATCAAGACCCAGTCGAGCCAAGTGAGCGAGTTTTTCCACGTCGCAGCGTTCAAGTGCCATGTGAGGAACTCCTAGGTTAAAAAATGTGTGCCGACTCAGAAAGCCGGCAAAATGGAACAATTAAGCAATCGTTGTATCTATAAGTCTGTAAAAATCATATTCATGTTTAGAAAGTGCTAATCTATCACAGTGCGTACCTTGCTCAAAAGGACGATGATTGTTAGAGTTTCCTATTATTTTTAATTAGCGTTTCAATTGCGCGTTGCCTAGGGCTATCCATCCCATGTTAAAGAAATTACGCGGCATGTTTTCCAGTGATTTATCCATTGATTTAGGAACTGCCAACACCCTTATTTATGTGCGTGATCGCGGCATTGTTTTAGATGAGCCGTCGGTTGTGGCGATCCGCACGCGCGGCAACCAAAAAAGTGTGGTCGCTGTCGGTACTGATGCCAAGCGCATGCTTGGGCGTACCCCAGGAAATATTTGCGCCATTCGCCCCATGAAAGACGGTGTGATTGCTGATTTTAGTGTGTGCGAAAAAATGCTGCAGTATTTCATCAATAAAGTGCACGAAAACAGTTTTTTACAGCCTAGCCCGCGCGTTTTAATTTGCGTGCCGTGCAAATCCACCCAAGTTGAACGCCGTGCGATTCGTGAATCAGCCTTGGGCGCTGGCGCTCGCGAAGTGTTTCTCATTGAAGAACCGATGGCCGCTGCGATTGGCGCGGGTTTGCCGGTTGATGAGGCGCGCGGTTCGATGGTTGTCGATATCGGTGGTGGTACCACTGAGATTGCTTTGATCTCACTCAATGGCGTGGTTTATGCAGAGTCTGTGCGTGTTGGTGGTGATCGTTTTGATGAAGCCATTATCACCTATGTGCGCCGCAACTATGGCAGCTTGATTGGTGAGTCGACGGCGGAGCGCATCAAGCAAGAAATTGGCTGCGCCTTCCCAGGCGGCGAGTTACTTGAGTTTGATGTGCGTGGCCGTAACCTTGCAGAAGGTGTGCCGCGTAGCTTTACCCTAAATTCTGATGAGGTGTTAGAAGCCCTGCAGGAGTCATTGGCTGCTATTGTACAAGCGGTGAAGAGCGCACTTGAGCAGTCACCACCTGAGTTGGCCTCTGATATTGCCGAGCGCGGTTTAGTGTTAACCGGCGGCGGTGCATTGCTGCGTGATATGGATAAATTGTTGTCACAGGAAACCGGTTTGCCAGTGATTGTTGCTGAAAATCCGAAAAACTGTGTCGCTTTGGGCGGTGGCCGCGCCTTAGAAATGATGGATCGCAACTCAATGGACTTACTGTCTGCCGAGTAAGCCGGTTTCTTATCGCCCGCGGAGTCGCTGGATACGGCGTTTGTTTCGCTTAAATGTGTGTGCGATGATAATTGCATGCATGTTTAAGTCGCTGGGGACACACCATTAAGCCTTTATTTGCTAAAAGCACCTTATTGAGCACTCGGTTTTTAATACTGAGCTGTTTTTCTGTTGCCCTAATGTTGGTTGATGCGCGCCTTGACGTGCTTAAGCCTGTGCGCAGTAACTTAGGCATGGTGCTAACACCACTGTATTGGTTAGGTGATCTACCGGTGCGTGTGTGGTCAGACACTGCGCAAATGTTTAGCAGTCGTACTGACTTGCTGGCTGAAAACGAAGCATTGCGTGCTGATACCTTGTTGATGCAGCGCCGCTTACAAAAACTTGCCACACTCACTGAGCAGAATGTACGCCTGCGTGAACTGTTGAACTCATCGGCCTTGATTGATGATCGAGTGTTGGTGGCTGAGTTGATTGGTATTGATCCCAACCCGCACACGCACCGTGTGCTGATTAATAAAGGCAGCAGCAGCGGTGTTGTCTTAGGACAGCCCGTACTTGATGCGCGTGGCGTAATGGGGCAAGTCGTTGAGGTTATGCCCTACACTTCAAGAGTGTTGTTGATTACTGATAGCAATCACAGCCTGCCAGTGCAGGTCAATCGCAATGGTTTGCGTGCAATTGCCAGTGGTACCGGTGATCTAGAGTCGATTGAGTTGCGTTACGTGACCGATACCGCAGATATTCGTGAAGGTGATTTGTTGGTGACCTCAGGTATGGGGCAGCGTTTTCCTGTGGGGTATCCAGTTGCTGTGGTCAGTGAAGTGCAGCGCAGTACGGGCCAGCCTTTTACGCGCATTCAGGCGCTGCCAGCGGCAAATTTAAATCGCAGTCGTTATTTGCTTTTAGTCTTTAGTGATAGCAAAGGTTCAACACAAGCCTTGGATCAAGAAGTGCAAAATGCCTTAGAAGATGCCAAGCAGTTACGCCAAGCGACGGAAACAACCGCAGCGGAGGCGCAATAGATGGGTCGCTCAGCAAGCAAGATAGCACTGGTTATGTGGTTTACATTGCTGGTTGCGCTATTGCTATCAGTGGTGCCAATGCCGGAGCACTTGGAAATGGCGCGGCCTTTATGGCTGGCGCTGGTATTGACTTTTTGGGCGCTGAATTATCCGCATTACATGGGTTTGCTGAGCGCTTGGAGCTTAGGCATCGCGCAAGATGTTTTATATGGCACGCCATTTGGCCAGCATGCACTGGCGTTAACCTTGGTGGTGTTTTTGGTTTTAACTTTGCAGCAGCGCTTGAAGCTTTTTCCGCTGTGGCAGCAATCTATTGCGTTGTTAGTGATTTATGGCTTAGCTCAGTTGGTGCTTTTATGGCTGAGTGCTTTGTCGGGTATGCACCCAGAACTCAATTACTATGCCATGCCTGTGCTGGTCAGTTGCTTGCTTTGGCCTTGGCTCTACTTATTGTTAATTAATGTAAAGCGTTAGCATAATTTTAGTTAAGCTACAGCGAGCAATATTTTTCCCATACCTTGCATGTTTTTTTGTTAGCGCTGCGGCCTATCTGCTGTGTTAGCTGTATTGATCAGAACGATGTAATCTCCTCAGTCACTGTATATGGGGTGTTTACTGCGCACAGCTCGTACCGTGTCGCACTGTATTGAATGCGTCGTACATATCATGTCTTAGACTGAGAACACCATGAGCGAAGAAATTTTAATAAATATAACGCCAATGGAATCGCGCGTTGCTGTGGTTGAAAATGGCGTCTTACAAGAAGTCCATGTTGAGCGGACACAGCGCCGAGGCATTGTTGGCAATATCTATAAAGGTAAAATAGTGCGTGTATTGCCTGGCATGCAGGCTGCTTTTGTTGATATTGGCTTGTCGCGTGCGGCTTTTATTCATGCAGCAGATATTACTGGGCGTGAAGGCGTTACTGGTGACAGCATCAGTGGTTTAGTCCATGAGGGCCAAGCGCTGGTCGTGCAAGTGACCAAAGACCCGATTGGCAGCAAGGGTGCGCGACTTACAACTAACCTGTCGATTCCATCGCGCTACTTAGTCTATATGCCCAGTAGCAGTCACATTGGTGTATCGCTCAAAATTGAAGAAGAGTCTGAGCGTGAGCGTTTAAAGCAAGCGGTGAGTGAATGCTTGGCCAGTGAAGGGCTCGAAGACAAAGGTGGTTTTATTATTCGAACAGCCACGGAAGGTGCAGATATATCGGCCATTATGCTGGATATCCGCTATTTGCACCGATTGTGGAGTCAGGTGCGCGAGCAAATGAGTATTTGCGGTGCGCCCACAGTGATCTACGAAGAGCTTTCGCTGCCGCTGCGTACACTACGTGATTTGGCTGCTGAACACACTGAAAAAGTGCGTATTGACTCACGTGAAACCTTACAAAAAGCCTTGCAGTTTGTTGGTGAGTTGATGCCTGAAATTGCTGATCGAGTAGAGCATTATCCAGGTGAGCGTCCCATTTTTGATCTATACAACATTGAAGATGAAATCCAAAAAGCGTTAGAGCGTAAAGTGCCGCTTAAGTCTGGTGGCCACTTAGTCATTGATCCGACTGAGGCCATGACCACCATTGATGTCAATACCGGTGCCTTTGTCGGTCATCGCAATCTTGAAGAGACCGTATTTAAAACCAATCTTGAGGCGGCCCTGACGATTGCTCGGCAACTGCGCTTGCGCAATGTTGGCGGCATTATCATCATTGACTTCATCGATATGGAGGATGAAGAGCACCGTCGGCAAGTATTGCGTACTCTAGAGCGACAGTTGGAACGTGATTATGCAAAAACCAACATCATTGGCATTACTGAGCTTGGCTTAGTGCAAATGACCCGCAAGCGTACGCGGGAAAGTTTAACCCAGGTGTTGTGTGAGCCGTGCTCAACCTGCCAAGGGCGCGGCCAGTTGCGTACCGCAGAAAGCATTTGCTATGAAATATTTCGTGAGATTCTCCGTGAAGCGCGTGCATTTCAAGCGGATGGCTATATGGTTTTGGCCAGCCAGAGCGTAGTGGATCGTTTGTTGGATGAGGAATCAGCAAATGTTGCTGATTTAGAAACCTTTATTGGTCATCCGATTCGTTTCCAGGTGGAGAGCATGTACTCCCAAGAGCAGTATGATGTTGTTCTGCTCTAAGCTGTTGTGTGATTAGGGTGCCACTATGAGCATTGCGATTCGTGTGCTTTATGGGCTGCTACGCTTGGGCTTATGGCTGCTGGCTGGCATGCTTATTGTCGGCGCATTGTATGTCAGCATAGGGCGTCAGTTTATGCCGCTGATGGCAGAATATCGCGAAGAAATTGAGCAGCAGTTACAGCTACGCTTACAGCAAACGGTGAAGGTTGAGCAGTTAACAGGTCGCTGGCGTGGATTTTCGCCACTGTTAGAGGCGCGCTATGTGACGCTTGGTGAGGGTGACGATGCGGTACAAGTCGACTCACTGTATATTCAGCCGGATGTGGTGAGCAGTCTGCTGGCGCGCGAAGTGCGTTTTAAAAATGTGACCTTGACCGGTTTGCAAATACATCTGCAGCAAGATCAGCAAGGGCGTTGGGCGCTACAGGGTTTACAGCTGCATGATGTTGAGCAAGCGGCTTTTCAGCTCAATGACTGGCTGGTTAGATTGCGACAAGTTGCCCAGTTAAGTGTTTTAGACAGCCGTGTCATTATTCAAGCGCACGATAACGAGCCATTAGTGTTGCGCTACACCGGTTTTACTTTGAGTCGTACTGAGCAGCAACAGCGCCTCGACTTGCGTGCGGTCCTGCCTGACGGCGAAGTTTTAGAGTTGAGCGCACAAGGGCAGCTGATTAGCGAGGATTGGCGGCAAAGTACATTGGCCGTTTATCTAAAAACGCCCAGCAGTAACCTTGCCCGCTGGGTGCCAAAGGCCTTATTACAGGATAGCCAGGTGACGACCCTTAGCGTTGCTGGTGCTTTGTGGTTGCGTGCAGCACAAGGGCAGATGCACAGTGCTGTATTGCGCCTTGATGACTTTGAGCTTGAAGGGCGTGCTGCTCATGCCGAGCCCTTGCATTTACGCAGCCAGCAGGCATTGGCTTTTTATCAGAACAGCGCGCAGCTGCAAAGCGCATGGTTTGAAAGCTTTAAGTTACAGATCAATGACTTGCCTACTCGAGATTGGCGCATGTCGCTAGCCTATGAGCATGAAAAGACGCCGTTATGGCAGCTGTCACTAGAGCAGCTTGAATTGACCGATGTGCATTATGTGTTGGAGCGAGTTTGGCAATTGCCTGAGGTGGGCGCCGATGTTTTAAATACGATGCAGCCCAGCGGTACTCTTAACAACGTACAGCTGCAATGGCGACCAGAAGCTGAACTGGCGCAGCGCTTAACCTTTGACAGTAATCTTAACAATGTTGAGTTCTCGGCGTGGCGCGATGTGCCAGCCTCCAGTGGTATCAGTGGCCGCATCTCGGGTGATTTGCTGCAGGGCGAGCTGCGTTTAGCCAGTGAGACTGGCTTTAGTCTGCACTTGGCCAATCTGTTTGCCGAACCTTGGCAGTACCAGCGTGCGCATGCGCGATTGCTATGGCAGTTTGATGAACAGGGTTTTACCCTAGAAAGCCCTTATTTACAGGTACAGGGTGAGGAAGGCGAGATAGGCGGAGATTTTTTAATTCGTTTACTCAAAGACCCAGCAGAAGAAGATTATATGGATCTGCGTGTGGGCTTGCGTGACGGTGATGCACGCTTTACTGGCAAATATCTACCCTCGCGTGTACCGGGTTTCAGTGATGCGTTGGAGCATTGGCTTAATACTGCGATTCAAGCAGGGCATGTAGAGCAAGGCTATTTCCAATATCAAGGTTCATTAAATAAAGGCGCTGCGCCTGAATCACGTTCAATCAGTCTGTATTTTGCGGTCAGAGAAGCCCAGCTTGAGTACCAGCCTGGATGGCCAGCGCTTAAGGATGCTGTGGCACAGGTATTGATTGAAGACAGCGGCGTGCGCATTTATGTTGAGCAAGGACAGATTTTAGACTCGCCAGTGACAACTGCTTATGCTGAAGTTGTGTATGGTCCGCCAGGTCAAGTGCCTGTGCTGCAGTTGCATGCCGAGTTACAAAGCAGCGTAGCGGATGGCTTATATTTTTTACAAAAAACGCCAATAGCGCAAGGTGCGCTTGAGTTTGCGCAGTGGCAAGGTAAAGGCGCTTTACCCATTGGTTTAGATTTGACCGTGCCGTTAGCAGCGCAGCAGCCAGTGCATATTAAGCTGGATATTGATGCGCAGCAGGTTGAGTTAGGCATGCCCGACATCAATGTGCAATTGCGCCAGTTAAGCGGGCTATTTAAGTTTGATAGTCAGATAGGTTTAAGCGCAGAGCGGGTAACAGGTGAGTTTTTAGGCCAGTCTTTTTCAGGGCGCATTGATGCCGAGGGTGATGGCCAGCAGTTACGAACACATATTGATGTGAAAGGCCTGATGCCTATCGAACAGTTAACGCAGTGGGCAGCAATCACGCAACCGCTGCCGGTATCTGGGAGCTTGCCCTATCGTTTACGCCTGCTGCTGGAAGGGGAAGACAGTCAGTTACGTATTGATTCAAACTTGCAAGGAGTCAGCGTCGACTTGCCGGCACCTTTTGGCAAAACAGCAGGACAACAAAGTTATGCTGATTGGCGTATGACCCTAGCAGGGACTGAGCGCCGTTACTGGTTTGATTATGCGGATCAATTAAGTTTGAGCTTAGCGGCAACGCCCGACGATATTCTTTCCGGACGCGCGCAGTTGCGTGTTGGTGGGGGCTTAGCACGGCTGCCCACACAAGCAGGCCTACAAATACGCGGTCGTTTAGATCAGCTTGATCTTGCTGATTGGCAGGCGCTGCTGCAGCGCTATAGCCTGCCTGAGGAAAATAGCCGACAGTTGCTTAACAGTGCCAAGCTAGACATTCGTCGCTTTAATGCTTTTGGTTTGCAAGCCGATAATTTAACCGCGCACTTACAGCCGCAAAAAGATGGCTGGCAACTGCTGTTGGATAGCCAGCAGCTTAAAGGTGAAATTGTCGAGCGCGGTGATAAAGCCCCACTTGCTGTGCGCTTTACGCACCTATATTTACCCACCGCAGTGGTGCACTCGGTGGTCGAAAAGGATGCTTTAGCAGATTTTGATATGCGCAGTATCCCAGCATTGGACGTGCAAGTTGATGCGCTTTATCAAGGTGCAAATCACTTGGGTGCTTGGTCATTTAATACACGACCGCAAGCGCAGGGCGTGCTGTTTGATAAGTTGCAGCTTTCGCTTAAAGGCTTGCATGTCAACGGACAGGCTGGCTGGCAGCGCAGTAATGGTCAAGTCAACAGTTGGTATACTGGGCGACTTAGCGGCGATAACCTTAGCGATGTTTTATTGGCTTGGGGCTTTGCGCCCACAGTGACCAGCGAAACTTTTCGATCTGATGTAAATATGCGCTGGCCAGGCTCACCAATGGCGCTGAGTCTAGGCAAGTTAAGCGGTGACTTGGATATTAATTTTCGCAAGGGGCAGCTGGTTACCGTGGATGGTGGCGCACAGGCCTTGCGGGTTTTTGGTCTGCTGAACTTTGAGTCAATTGGTCGGCGTTTGCGTCTGGACTTCTCTGACTTGATTGGAAAAGGTCTGGCTTATGATCGAATTAAAGGTCGTTTACAGGTGCTTAATGGCGTGTATCGCACGGACGGCACGCTAAGTCTTAGTGGGCCATCCAGTGATATTGAGCTTGAAGGGCAGCTTGATCTTGTCAATGAAAAAATCAACGCCAAGATGCAGGTTGCTTTGCCGTTGAGCACCAACCTTCCTCTTGCTGCGATTGCTGTGGGTGCGCCAGCTATCGGTGGTGCCTTATTTGTGGTGGATCGCCTGATAGGTGACCGTCTGGCGCGCTTTGCCAGTGTCACCTATCATATTTCCGGAGATTGGCAAAACCCTGAAATCAGTCTCGCAAAGAAAGATAAAAAATAAGCCTTAAGCACGCTGAGCGCTAACTAACGGCTGTGCTTTATCAAGAATTTTGCGTGCATGCAGCAGAGACTCATCTGTCATATCGATACCGCCCAGCATGCGTGCGACCTCTGCTACACGTTCCTCATGAGAGAGTAGCTTGACCAGCGTATTGGTGGATTTTTGCTTGCGCTCTTTGTGTGCGAACAAGTGTTGATGGCCTTGCGCAGCAACTTGTGCGAGGTGAGTCACTGTGAGTACTTGCCCGTTTTCACCTAGCTGGCGCAATAATTGGCCAACAATTTCAGCAGTAGGGCCGCCAATACCAACATCAACTTCATCAAATACCAAGGTTGGTACGCGTGAGGTTTGCGCGGTAATCACTTGGATAGCTAAGCTAATGCGTGACAGCTCGCCGCCAGATGCGACTTTAGCTAAGCTGCGCAGCGGTTGGCCTGGGTTGGCGCTAACTAAAAACTCAATATTTTCTAAGCCATGCACAGAGAGTGTGCTGTTTTCTACGCTTTGTAATTCGACGCTAAACTGACCGTCAGGCATACCCAGCATGTGCAGCTGCTGGATCACCGCCGTGGCAAGTTTTTTTGCAGCTGCAGTACGGCGCTTGCTTAGTGTTTGCGCTTTATCACTGTATTCCTTGACCAACAAAGCAGCGGCCTGCTGCAAGTGCTCTAGGCTGGCATCGTCTGCATCGAGTGCTTCAAGTTCGACACTGAGCTCGGCTTGCAATGCATGTAATTGCTCAGGCTGTATACGATGCTTACGTGCCAAGGTGTAAATGGAATCCAAACGCTCTTCGATCCATTGCTGACGCTGCGGGTCAGCGTCGAAGTGATCAATAAAATGATTGAATTCGCTGACTGCCTCTTCTATTTGAATGTGCGCACTCGACAGCAGCTCGGTGGCTTGCTGAAAAGCGTTAGGCGTAGCGCTTAGGCTTTGCGCGCGCTGCAATAGGCCGCCTAAAACGCTCAATATATTGCTGTGTTCATTGGTGCTACAGGTGTCAATGATTTGCCGGCAATTATCCAGCAGGCTTTCCGAGTTGCTTAAGCCTTTATGTTCGTGTTCTAGGCGCTCAACTTCGCCGGCCTCAACGGCTAGGGTGTCAAGTTCTTCCAGTTGATAGGTCAGCAGTTGCCTGCGTGCGCGTTGCTCGTCTTCATTGGCGCTCAGTTGTTGCAACTGTTGTTGAGTCTGACGCCAGCGTTGTGCCAGGCTATACACCGCGCGGGCCTGATCGCTTGAGCCGGCAAACTCATCTAATAAACGTCGGTGTGTGTCGGTTTTTAATAAAGACTGGTGTTCGTGCTGACTGTGGATATCAATTAACAGCTCGCCTAGCGCTTTTAAGTCGGCCAGCGGGCAAGGTGTGCCGTTAATATACGCACGCGAACGGCCTTCGCGAGTAATCACACGGCGTAAAATACACTGTGGCTCATAATCAAGGTCGCGATCTTTTAGCCATTGCTGCGCTTCAGGTATGCGGGTTATGTCAAAACTGCTGAGAATATCGGCTTGCTTGGCACCGGGGCGAACGACGCTGCTGTCGGTGCGTGCGCCAAGGGTCAGGCTTAAAGCATCCAGCATAATAGATTTACCGGCACCGGTTTCACCGCTGATGACACTCATGCCTTCATGCAGTTCGAGGTCTAAGTGCTCAACGATGGCATAATTTTTAACTGATATATGGACTAACATAGCTGCAACTCCTGTCTGTGCTGTTCATTTATACAGTGAAATAAACAGTGTTTTCAAGAGCTGAATAGTTTTTTTGTTGTGATACAGATAAAACCGATAGTCGGTTGTGCTGCTAAATCAGATTTGTCCGCTGTATAGAAGGCTGCAGCAGCGAAAAGACAGGCTAAAGAAATAATTTAGCCATTTAATCCTTGAAGTTAAGGTTGTCAGCCCCATATAGCAGGCATAACGCAGGTGATAGGTCTGCTAAATTTTTGTTGAGGAGGGTGGCATGACTGATGAGCACACTTTGGACGAGCAAGCGTCTGACTTAAAAATCGATGAACAGAGCACTGAGGATGACTCAGTCGTTACTGATGAGCAGCGCATTGAACAGTTAGAAGATGAATTGGCAGGTGCTAAAGAAAATGTATTGCGTGCCGCTGCTGAAGTGCAAAATATTCGACGTCGAGCGGAACAAGATGTAGAGAAAGCGCATAAATTTGCGTTGGAAAAATTTGCCACAGACTTGCTGCCAGTGCTTGATAGCCTTGAGCGAGGTCTTGAGGTGTCTGACCCTGCGGATGAAAAAATGCGCGCGATGCGTGAAGGCATGGAGCTAACCTATAAGCTCTTTTTAGATACCCTTAAGCGTTTCAAAGTGGAGCGTCTTGATCCGCAAGGCGAGCCCTTTAACCCTGAGCAGCATCAAGCGATGGCGATGGAAGAAAGTATCCATGCTGAGCCCAATAGCGTGCTCAAAGTATTCCAGTGTGGCTACGCTATAAATGGTCGCTTACTGCGCCCAGCAATGGTGGTAGTGAGCAAGGCGCCGAGCGAGCCGCCAGTAAAAATTGATGAGCAGGCTTGAAGTTTTTAATAACGGCCCCATCTAATTTAACAAGATATTAAACAAGCTTTCAGTCCAGCGTGATGCTGCGAGTGAGCCAGAACTAGGAGATTTAAAATGGGTAGAATTATTGGTATTGACTTGGGTACAACCAACTCCTGTGTTTCAGTGATGGAGAATGGTGTAGCCAAGATTATTGAAAACGCTGAAGGTGGTCGTACCACACCGTCAATCATTGCCTACACCAATGACGGTGAAATCTTAGTAGGTCAAGCAGCTAAGCGTCAGTCGGTCACCAATCCGCATAACACTTTGTATGCAGTGAAGCGTTTGATTGGTCGTCGTTTTGATGAAGATGTTGTGCAAAAAGACATTCAAATGGTGCCTTACAAGATTGTCAAAGCAGACAATGGCGATGCTTGGGTTGAAGTAAAAGGCGAAAAAATGGCACCACCGCAAATCTCTGCGGAAGTTTTGATGAAAATGAAAAAGACCGCCGAAGATTATCTCGGTGAGCCAGTGACTGAAGCGGTAGTCACTGTACCTGCATATTTTAACGACAGTCAGCGTCAGGCGACTAAAGATGCGGGCCGTATTGCTGGTCTTGATGTTAAGCGCATCATTAACGAACCGACTGCAGCAGCGTTGGCCTACGGTATGGATAAAGCCAAAGGCGACCATACGGTTATTGTGTATGACTTAGGTGGTGGTACCTTTGACGTTTCAGTGATTGAAATTGCTGAAGTTGATGGTGAGCACCAGTTCGAAGTATTAGCCACCAATGGTGATACCTTCTTAGGTGGTGAAGACTTCGATAATCTTTTAATCAACGATTTAGTTGATCAGTTCAAGAAAGACAGCGGTTTTGATCTTAAAAATGATCCATTAGCAATGCAGCGTCTAAAAGAAGCCGCTGAAAAAGCAAAAATTGAGTTGTCTTCAGCGCAGCAAACAGATGTGAACTTGCCATACATCACCGCTGATGCAAGCGGTCCTAAGCACTTAAATATTGTGATTACTCGCGCTAAGTTGGAAGGCTTGGTGAGTGACTTGGTTAAGCGCACGCTTGAGCCATGCCGTGTGGCTTTGCAAGACGCAGGTATTGATGTTGGTGCAATCAACGATGTGATTTTAGTTGGTGGTCAAACACGTATGCCGCTGGTGCAGAAAACTGTTGCCGACTTCTTCAAAAAAGAAGCACGTCGCGATGTAAACCCTGATGAAGCCGTAGCTATGGGTGCTGCGATTCAGGGTGCGGTATTGTCTGGTGATGTAAAAGACGTTCTGTTGCTGGACGTGAGCCCGCTGACTCTTGGTATTGAAACCATGGGTGGCATTATGACCGCATTGATTGAGAAGAACACCACGATTCCTACCAAGAAATCACAGGTGTTCTCAACTGCAGATGACAACCAAAATGCAGTAACTATTCATGTGTTGCAGGGTGAGCGTAAGCAAGCTACAGCGAACAAGTCACTGGGTCGTTTTGACTTGGCAGATATTCCGCCAGCGCCACGTGGTGTACCACAAATTGAAGTGACCTTTGATATTGATGCCAACGGCATTCTCAATGTCTCGGCAAAAGATAAAGCCACTGGTAAAGAGCAGTCGATCGTTATTAAAGCTAACTCAGGCTTAAGTGATGAAGAAGTTGAGCAAATGGTGCGCGATGCCGAAGCCAATATCGAAGAAGACCGCAAGTTTGAAGAGTTGGTCACTGCGCGTAACCAGGGCGACCAGTTGGTGCACGCAACCCGCAAAATGATTACCGAAGCGGGCGATAAGGCCACTGAAGAAGACAAAACTGCCATTGAAGCGGCTTTGGTCGAGCTTGAAGAAGCCATTAAAGGCGACGATAAAGATGCGATTGATGCCAAAGTTGCAGCGCTGTCACAAGCAAGTGCGCCTCTTTCAGAAAAAATGTACGCAGAGCAAGCGCAACAAGCGGATGCGTCTGCTGATGCAGGGCAAGCTGACGGCGCTGATGATGTGGTTGATGCTGAGTTTGAAGAGGTTAAGGATACTGACAACAAGTAATCCTATAAATCTAAGCCCTGGCGATTGCTTTAAGCACGTGCAGTAATGATTCACCACGCGGGACTCGATCCCGCGTTGGTGTGTCTGGCGAGTAACAAATCCGGAGTTAAAAGAGTTATGGCAAAGCGTGACTATTATGAAGTGCTGGGCGCAGAGCGTGGCGCGAGCGAAGCAGAGCTAAAGAAAGCGTATCGCCGCCTGGCCATGAAATTTCACCCGGACCGTAATCCGGATGATAAAGACGCAGAAGAAAAATTTAAAGAAGCCAATGAAGCCTACGAGGTGTTGTCTGATCCCGATAAGCGTGCAGCCTATGATCGTCATGGTCATGCTGGTGTTGATCCGCAGATGGGTGGGGGCGGCTTTGGTGGTGGCAACTTCTCTGATGTCTTTGGTGATGTGTTTAGTGACTTCTTTGGCGGTGGCGGTCGTACTGGTCCGCAGCGCGGCAGTGACTTGCGTTACAACATGGAGTTGGACTTAGAAGAAGCTGTACGCGGGACGACAATTAATATACGCGTACCAACCTTGACTGACTGTAAGAGCTGTAAAGGTTCGGGTGCGAAAAAAGGCACAAGCCCTGTTACATGTACAACGTGTAATGGTATGGGGCAGGTGCGTATGCAGCAGGGCTTCTTTGCTGTGCAGCAAACCTGCCCACGTTGTCATGGCGCTGGCAAAATGGTCACTGATCCGTGTGGCGACTGCCGTGGTCAGGGCCGTGTTGAAGAAGAAAAAACGCTGTCTGTTAAAGTGCCGGCAGGTGTTGATACCGGTGACCGTATTCGCTTAGCAGGTGAAGGTGAGGCCGGTGGCTTAGGTGGCCCTGCGGGCGACTTGTATGTTGTGGTAAATGTGCGTCCACATGCAATTTTTCAACGTGATGGACGTGATTTGTATTGTGAAGTGCCAATCAGTTTCGCCGATGCTGCCTTAGGTGGTGAACTGGAAGTTCCTACTTTGAATGGTCGGGTTAAGCTTAAAATCCCTGAAGGAACACAAACCAGCAGACTCTTTCGTTTGCGCGGTAAAGGTGTTACCCCAGTGCGTGGTGGCGGTGTCGGTGACTTAATGTGTCGTGTGGCTGTGGAAACACCTGTTAAGCTAAATAAGCGTCAACGCGAACTGCTTGAAGAGTTCCGTGAAACCCTGCAAGGTGATGATTCACATTCGCCAAAAAAAAGTAGCTGGTTTGAAGGTGTAAAGCGTTTTTTCGGTGATCTTTGATTATTGACTGCTGCGCTCTGTGTTGGGCGCGCAGTTGTTCACTTTAATTAACTGGGAAGAATATCGATGCTTCGAGTTGCAGTGGTTGGTGCCGCAGGGCGCATGGGTAAAACATTAATCGAAGCAGTGCGTATGGTGCCTGCCTTGCAACTTACGGCGGCGGTTGATCGCCCAGAAAGCAGTTTGCTAGGTGCTGATGTTGGTGAGTTAGCAGGTGTGGGGCGCATTGGTGTCAGTTTGGTGGGTGACTTAACCAGCGTGCTTGATCAGTTTGATGTGTTGATTGATTTCACTCATCCGAGTGTGACTTTAAATAATCTAAATATCTGTCGTCAGGCAGGCAAAGCGATGGTGATTGGCACCACAGGTTTCACCGAAGCTGAGCGTCAGCAGTTGCAGGATGCTGGGCAAGATATTGCTATTGTTTTTGCCGCGAACTTCAGCGTTGGCGTTAATCTGTGTTTAAAGCTGTTAGATACTGCTGCACGAGTATTAGGTGAAGATGCTGATATTGAAATTATCGAAGCGCATCATCGCCATAAAGTTGATGCCCCGTCTGGCACAGCACTGCGCATGGGCGAAGTGGTGGCCTCGGCGTTAGGGCGTAACTTGGCTGATGTCGCAGTTTATGGCCGCGAAGGGCAGACCGGTGCGCGTGAGCGTGAAACCATTGGTTTTGCGACGGTGCGTGCCGGCGATGTAGTGGGCGACCATACTGTGTTGTTTGCTGCAGAGGGTGAGCGGGTAGAAATCACTCATAAAGCCTCCAGTCGTATGACCTTTGCTAAGGGTGCGGTGCGTTCAGTACAGTGGCTCGAAGATAAGTCTGCTGGTTTGTACGATATGCAAGATGTGTTGGGCTTGCATTGATCGTTTTGTTTGCTTCCGGTTTTTGAAAAAAACCAGTACAATCTATTTTTAGTGTATCCACTAGAAGTGCGCCCAGATGAATGACTTAAAAGCGGAATGATGTCAATACACGTCATTCCGCTTTTTTGCGAATAAAGCGTGCATATAACAGACTTAATTACGGGAGGTCTTCTTGACTAAGCCAGCCATACTCGCCCTTGCTGACGGCAGCATTTTTCGCGGCGAAGCCATTGGAATTGACGGTGAAACCGTTGGTGAGGTGGTCTTTAACACTGCCATGACCGGCTATCAGGAAATTCTTACAGACCCATCCTATGCGCGCCAGTTGGTTGCCTTAACCTATCCGCATATTGGTAATACCGGCACCACACCTGAAGACGCAGAGTCAAGTCGTGCTTGGGCGGCAGGTTTGATTATTCGTGATTTACCTTTGCTGTCGAGTAGCTGGCGCGATAAGAAGCCATTAGGCGAGTACTTGATAGATAACAAAATCGTTGCCATTGCTGGGATTGATACCCGTCGTTTGACCCGCATCTTGCGTGATAATGGCGCACAGAGCGGTTGTATTTTAGCGGGTGAGGATGCCACTGAAGAGCGTGCGCTGGAGTTGGCACGCGGTTTTGCTGGTTTGCAAGGCCTTGATCTAGCTCAAGAAGTATCCACCGATAAAATCTACGAGTGGCGTTCTGCGCCATGGCAGTTAATCACTGACAGCCATCCAGAGATTCAAGAAGGCCAGTTGCCACACCATGTGGTTGTTTACGATTACGGAGTAAAGCGCAATATTTTACGTGTGCTGGTTGCGCGCGGCTGTCGATTGACTGTTGTGCCAGCGCAAACGCCGGCAAGCGAAGTATTAGCGTTGAATCCGGACGGTGTCTTCTTGTCCAATGGCCCTGGAGATCCAGAACCTTGCGATTATGCAGTTGCAGCAATCAAAGAAATCTTGGCAACAGATATTCCCGTATTCGGTATCTGCTTGGGTCACCAATTGCTCGCTTTGGCATCTGGCGCGCGTACCATGAAAATGATTAATGGTCATCACGGTGCGAACCATCCTGTGCAGGACCTGAAAACGGGCAAGGTGATGATTACCAGTCAAAATCATGGTTTTGCCGTGGATAAGACCAGCCTGCCCGATCACTTAAAAGCAACGCATGAATCATTGTTTGATCAGACTTTGCAAGGTATTGAGCGCACTGATAAACAAGCCTTTGGTTTTCAAGGCCACCCAGAAGCAAGCCCAGGCCCGAACGATGTCAGCTCTTTGTTTGATCGTTTTGTTGCCAGCATGATGGCCCGTCGCTAAGGATTGCTGGTGATGTTGCCAAGCTTGGGAATCACTGATCTTTGGAGCTATGTTCTAGGTACAGTGTTTATCGTGTTGTTGCCGGGACCAAACTCTTTGTTTGTACTGGCTACAGCCGCCCAGCGTGGTATTGCTTCAGGTTATCGAGCTGCTTGTGGTGTGTTCTTAGGTGATACGGTGCTGATGCTGTTAACAGCGATTGGCATTGC